>NZ_DDOP01000072.1:0-18137 GCF_002341725.1 Bradyrhizobium sp. UBA2491 | reverse complement strand
TCGCGTGCTCGAACTGGTGCCTGACGCCAAAGCCGCTTGAAACGGCGGCGTGAGACAAGCCGATAGAACTGAAGAACTGAAACATCCCACCGGGGATGAGGAAGTAGAGGTCGCAAATGAGAACGTGTCTTGTGGTCGATGACTCCAGCGTCATTCGCAAGGTCGCCCGCCGTATCCTTGAAGGGCTCGATTTCCAGATCGTCGAGGCCGAAGACGGCGCCAAGGCGCTCGAGGTCTGCAAGCGTGCGCTGCCGGACGCGGTGCTGCTCGACTGGAACATGCCCGTGATGGACGGTTACGAGTTTCTCGGCAATCTCCGTCGCATGCCCGGCGGCGATCAGCCCAAGGTCGTGTTCTGCACCACCGAGAATGACGTCGCGCATATCGCCCGCGCGCTGCATGCCGGTGCCAACGAGTACATCATGAAGCCGTTCGACCGTGACATCGTCACCGCGAAGTTCCAGGAAGTCGGCTTGCTCTAAGTCTGCGTTTGATCCGGCGGCGGAAGCCCTCGGCTCAACGGTTGTTGTGCGTCGTGTTGCGTCGCTGGTGAAGTCATGAGTGTTGCGTCGACAAGTGCTGCGGTCCCGACATCGACCCGTACCGACAAGGTGCGGGTGATGGTGGTCGACGATTCCGTCGTCATCCGCGGAATGATATCGCGCTGGATCGGCGCCGAGCCCGACATGGAGGTCGTGGCTTCGCTGCGCACCGGCCTCGACGCCGTCAACCAGCTCGAGCGCATCAATCCCGATGTCGCGGTGCTCGATATCGAGATGCCCGACCTCGACGGCATCTCGGCGTTGCCGCAGCTCTTGGCGAAGAAGCGCGACCTCGTCGTCATCATGGCGTCCACGCTGACCCGTCGCAACGCGGAGATCAGCCTGAAGGCGCTCTCGCTCGGCGCTGCCGACTACATTCCGAAGCCGGAGAGCACGCGCGAGGCGACCGCCGCGGAAACCTTCCGCCACGACCTGATCCAGAAGATCCGTCATCTCGGCGCCAAGGCGCGGCGCAGCACGGTGCACACTGCGAGCCCGCCGCTTGCGCCCGGACAGGACAAGCCGCGGGCTGTGGCTCCAGGCGTAGCGCCCGCCGCGCCGGCCCAGCCGGTGCGTCGCCCGTTCGGCCTCTTGCAGCCGAAAGTGTTGCTGATCGGCTCCTCGACCGGCGGCCCGCAGGCGCTGATGACGCTGGTCGGCGAGATCGGGCCGGTGATCGATCGCTACCCCGTGCTGATCACCCAGCACATGCCGCCGACCTTCACCACCATCCTGGCCGAGCACCTGGCGCGGGCGAGCAAGCGGCCGGCGCACGAGGCTGTTGACGGCGAGAGCATCAAGCCGGGCCAGATCTATCTGGCGCCCGGCGGCCGCCACATGCGCATCTCCCGCCACGGCATCGATGCCACGATCGCGCTCGACGACGGGCCGCCGGTCAATTTCTGCAAGCCCGCGGTGGATCCGATGTTCACCTCCGCGATCGACGTCTGGCAGGGCAGCATCCTGTCGGTGATCCTGACCGGCATGGGCTCCGACGGCATGCGCGGCGGCAAGGACATCGTTACCGCTGGCGGCAGCGTGATCGCGCAGGACGAAGCGACCAGCGTGGTGTGGGGCATGCCCGGTGCCGCGGTCAACGCCGGAATCTGCGCTGCCGTGCTGCCGCTCAATCAGATCGCATCGAAGATCGTTCGCGTGTTTGCCGGAGACCGCTCGTGACGCCGCTGGACTACGAGTATCTGCGTAAGCTGCTGAAGGAACGCTCCGGCCTCGATCTGTCGGCCGACAAGCAGTATCTGGTCGAGAGCCGCCTGCTGCCGCTGGCGCGCAGGTCGAATCTCAATGGCATTCCCGAGCTCGTGCAGCGAATGAAGGGCGGCGCCGAGCCGCTGACCTCGGAAGTGGTCGAAGCCATGACCACCAACGAGACCTTCTTCTTTCGCGACAAGATTCCGTTCGATCACCTGAAGGACGCGGTGCTGCCGGCGCTTGCGCAGGCACGCGCGGCGCGCCGCGCCTTGCGGATCTGGTGCGCGGCGTCGTCGACCGGGCAGGAGCCGTATTCGATCGCGATGCTGCTGAAGGAAATGACCGCACTGTTCTCGGGCTGGCGGATCGAGATCGTCGCCACCGATCTGTCGCAGGCGGTGCTGGAGAAGTCCAGGGCCGGCCTGTTCAGCCAGTTCGAGGTGCAGCGCGGCCTGCCGATCCATCTGCTGGTGAAGTATTTCGCGCAGAAGGGCGAGCTCTGGCAGCTCAATGCCGATATCCGCAGCATGGTGCAGCATCGCCAGCTCAACCTGCTGCAAGATATTTCGCATCTCGGCACGTTCGACGTGATCTTCTGCCGCAACGTGCTGATCTATTTCGATCAGCAGACCAAGGCGGGTATTTTCGGCAAGGTGGCCAGGATGCTGGAGCCGGACGGCGTGCTGGCGCTCGGCGCGGCGGAATCCGTAGTCGGCATCACCAACCTGTTCAAGCCCTATCCCGACCGCCGCGGGCTCTATCAGCCGAATATCGCGCCGGTCGCCCGCGCTGGCGCCGCGCCGCACGTGCTGAAGGCGGTCGCGTCGGCTGCGCGGTGAGTTCAGCCCTCGCAAGCTCAAAGGCTAGCTGGGTTTCTCCCCGTCATCCTGAGGAGTGCGCTCTTGCGCGCGTCTCGAAGGGTCGACGGCCACCAGCCGGGCCGCGCATCCTTCGAGACGCGCTGCGCGCTCCTCAGGATGACGGTGAAAGAGCTGCGTTTGCTCCAACTGTTCTCAGCTACAGAATCGCGTGCGGCAGGAAGCGCGAGGTGTTGCCGGTGATCGGGTTCTCGTCCTCGCGGATCGACAGCCCGCACGGCGTGTGGTCGACCAGCCAGCTGCCGAGCACCGGATACTGGCCGGAGAAATTCGGCAGCGGCGCCAGCGCCTGGCGGATGAAGCCTTCGGCGCCGTAGGGACCTTGCTCCGCGACCAGCGTGAGGCCGGCGCTGACCAGTTCGACATTGGCGCCCTCGCGCGAATAGATCGGCTTGCGCACAAAGGAGCTGCCGAGCTGGGCGGCCTGCGGGTCGTCCTCGAAATAGGCCGGCAGCAAATTGGGGTGGCGCGGAAACATCTCCCATAGCATCGGCAGGATGCCCTTGTTGGACAGGATCGCCTTCCACGGCGGCTCGATCCATCGCGTCGGCGCGGTCGCAAGATTCTTGCCGAACGCGTCGTGAAACATCCACTCCCACGGATAGAGCTTGAACGCGAGCGCGATCGGGCGTTCGTCGAGATCGACGAACTGGCCGTCGCTGCGCAGCCCGACCTGCTCGATGTCGAGTAGCGTGGTCTTCAGTCCGGCCTGCGCCGCGGTGTCCTCGAGATAGGCGAGCGTGCCCGCGTCCTCGGCATTTCCGGTCAAACCGGTAAGGTGCAGTGGGTGCGTTGCGCCGAGCTTCTTCCAGGTGTCGATCAACCGGTCGTGGATCGAGTTGAACTGGTCGGCGCGCTTCGGGATGATGGTGCGCGCGATCGCCTGCTCGAGCCAGGTCCATTGAAACACCGCCGCCTCGAAAATCGAGGTCGGCGTGTCGGCATTGTATTCGAGCAGCTTGGCCGGGCCGCTGCCGCTGTATTTGAGGTCGAGCCGGCCGTACAGGCTGGGGTCCTTGCGGCGCCAGCTTGTTGCGATCAGATCCCAATGATCCTGCGGGATCTTCAGCCGCCGCAACTGGCGTTCATCGCTGACCGCGCGGCCGGCGAGCTCGAGACACATTGCCTCGATCTCGCCGGTCGGCGCCTCGATGTCGCGCTCGATTTCGTCGAGCGTGAAGGCGTAATAGGCGCGCTCGTCCCAGTAGCGTTCGCCGTCGATGGTGTGGAAGGTGAAGCCGGCATTCTCGGCAGTCGTCTGCCAATCGTCGCGTTCGGGACATGCGATACGTTGCATGAAGGGGTCCGTGATCTCTTGATCCGCGTCAGCCTGGTGTCAGCCGCCAGCATGTCGGTGACCGCTATCGCCATCGTGGGCGAAGCTCCGCGGTGCACCACCGAAGCCGCCGGCAGGCGACAATTGCTCGGGCTTTTTCTTCCGTCCACGCCCTGCATGGTGGTGGCTGCGGGCATCGGCCGGAGGCAAGCCCATCGCTGCCGCGCCGATCGCGACACTTCCCATCAATTTCAGCCAGACGCGGCGCGAGCGTTTCATCGACGCAATTCCTGTGATCGGCGGAGCCGCCGCAAGTGTCCATCAGGCCCGATCATCGGGCAAGTGAAAGCGCGCGACGACACGTCAAAGTGTGCATCAGCCGCCGCCGAAGCCGAACGCATGCGCGAACGAGCCGAAGCCGCCGCGGCTCACCGACGAGCTCGACGACGAACCGGATGAGGATGACGAGCCGCTCGACGAGGAGCCGCTGCTATAGAAGCTGGTATGCGACGAGCCGCCGCCCGATCCGGACGACGAACCGCGCGGCGCGCAATCGGCGCCGGGTTGCGGCACGGCGCCGCCCGGCGTGGTCACGCCCGGCGGGGTCGGCTGCACCGGCTGACAGTTCTGTCGCGGCATCAGCGCATAGGCGCCGCCGCCGACCGCGAGCGTGCCCATCACCAGCAGCGCGACATGGCTCGAGCGCTTGGAAGGCGGATCCGGTGGCAGCGGCACCGCCGGCACCACCGGTCGCCGCTTGCCGAATTCCGGGTTGGGTTTGCGCGCCATGGTTCGGCTCAATGGCTCAGTAGATCATGCAGGCCGCGTTCAGCGCGCCGGCCGCCAGCGAGGACAGCCCGAGCCAGATCGCAGCGGCCATCTCGCCGGAGGCGATCCGCGCCGAGAGGTTCGGTACCGGGATCTTCACGATGTAATAGACGATGATCTGCACGATAAGCGCGATGATGCTCCAGATCAGGCAATCCACCACATTGGCGGAATGGGCGATCGCGCTGACCACCGGCAGCACGAAGCCGAGCAGGCTGAGGCCGAGCGCGATCGCCGCCGCCGGATCATTGTCGCGGATCAGCTGGAATTCGTCATGCGGCGTGACGCGCGTGTAGACGAACAGGTAGGCGACCACGGCGATCAGCGCCGTACAGAAATAGACCAGGAAGGCCGGCAGGCCGGCGAGGGATTGCAGGATCATGTGATGCGCCCGAATTGCCCTAGATCGTCATCCTATAGCTGATTGGTCGCAGTTCGCGAAGCGCCGGTTCGATCCGGCGCGGACTTGTCGACATCGACATGGGGGCACGACCGCCGAAAAATTGCTGCGCGAGGATGTGAGCCGCTTCACAACGGGCATATCGATAGTCGTCTATACGGTATGCAACCAAAAGTACGTGTCGCGAATGGGTTCGGTGATCCCGATGACGACGAGTTTTGGCAATGACATCCTGCCGATGTTTCGACCGGGCGACATCGCCTGCATGACGCCGAAGGGCGTTCGGCTCGGCGACGCCAGTTGGGTCTGCGATCCGGCCGGCAATGACGACTTTCCCGATCATGCCAATGCGCGCCGCGTCTTCGCCGCGCTGTCATCCGGCTTCATGCCGCCTGGTCACCGATGGTCGCAGGACTCGCTCGATCTCTATGCGAGCTGGATGGGAGACGGATTCCAACCTTGAGCCAACTTGGAGAGCAAAGATGAGAAGGTCGATCGATACGCTGCTCGTCTGTGGTCTGTTCATCCTTCCCGCCCTTCCTGCCGTGGCGCAGTCGTCGCCAAATCCCGCGATGACCGCGCCGGATCAGGTGGCTTGGCAGCTCTTCATCCAGGCCAACACGCGTGCCGGCGGCAGCAATTCGACATTCGAGACCTGGGCGAGCGATACCGATCTGTTCCAGCCCGATCCGCAGTTTCCCGCCGCCGCGACACCGCCGGCGCTGCGTCCGGCGATCCTGCCGCAGGTGGCGCGCGAAGGCGTGCAGCAGAGCGGCGGCTTGCTGCCGGCGCTGCCGCCGGGGGTCGCGCAGGGGCAGATGGAGGAAACCCGTCACAACAAGCCGACGTTCGACTTCATCGTTCAGAACAACCTCTACAAGCTGTCGGGCGTGAAGGCCGCATTCGGCAAGACGCTGTCGTTCCCGGTCGATTCGGTCGAGGTGAAGGGCAACTGGGTGCCGGTCAGCGACATCCCGCAATTCACCAACAACAAGGTGACGGTGGCGCAGGCGCCGCAGCTCTATCACGTCAACAGCGCGGGCGGCGTGCAATACGCCCTGGTCTCGATGCATGTGATCAGCAAGCAGGTGCCGAACTGGACCTGGGCGACGTTCGAGCACCGCTTCAATCCGAGCCGCTGCGATATCATCGGTTGCCGCGATGGTTTCGGCGCGCAGACCGCGTTCGTGCCGTCCAACCGTACCGCCGGCCAGGGCTATCCGGATTGCGTGAAGACGCCGGCATTGGCGGCGATGCTGTCGAGCGCGGACATCGATCCGGTCTACAACAATTACTGCCTGAAGGGCTCCCAGGTCGATTTCACCGACAATGTCGGGCTCGATATCAGGGTCGGCAATTCCGTCACCGAGGACGGCTTCGTCGCGACGTCGTCCTGCATCACCTGCCACGGTCGCGCGGCCTTCAAGGCGGACGGCACGCCGTCGTCGCAGGCCGGATTCTTGTCGTTCGGCCCCAATGGCCCGGTCGCTCCGCTCGGACCGCTGCTGCCGGAATGGTACTGGAAGTTCTCGAGCCAACCGCCGATCTTCGAAGGCAAGCCCGGTCTCACGCGGATCGCGACTGCGGCCGACTTCGTCTGGTCGATTCCGTTCTGCGCGTATGATGATACGCAAAATCCGGTGCAGCCGACGCCATGCGGCGGCAAGTGAGACCGCGTTGATGGCGGGCACCTCCGAGCGCAGGGTTCCGCTTGCCGGCAGCAACCGCGCCGCGCCCGAAGGCGCGACGCTGGTCGGCGATGTCGATCCCGACGAGCGGATCACCGTCGTGGTCTATGTCAAGCGGCGCACCCCCGACGCGTTCGCGCCGGGTAGCGCCGGTGACCTGGCCCGGCTCGCCAAACCGGTCACCCGGCATGAGCTCGCGACGCAGCGCCATCGCAGCCATGCCAGCGCCGCCGCGCGGATCACACGACTGGCGGCGGAGCGGGGCTTCACCGTCGTCGCCACCGATCTCGTCGCACGCACGGTGGTGCTTGAAGGCACGGCGAGGCAGATGGCCGAGACCTTCGGCGCGACGCTTCGTACCTATCGTGATGGCGAGCACGTGTTTCGTGCGCGCGTCGGCGCCCTGACGGTGCCGGCCGAGATCGCGCCGTGGACCCGCGCCATTCTCGGCTTCGATCAGCGGCCGCTCCGCACCACGCGGCCGCTGCTGCGGGCCCGTGGCGGCCCGGATGCCGGCAGCGGGCTGTGGCCGACCGACATCGCGGCCCGCTGCGGCATTCCGTTGGATCGCGACGTGTCGTCGATCAGCGTCGGCATCATAGCCCTCGGCGGCGGCTATCTCGAAAGCGACCTCGCCGCGGCGCTGGCCGGCATGAACCGGCAGCCGCCAGTCGTCGTCAATGTCCCGCCGACCGGCAATGACAACGGACTCGGCACCAGCGATGTCGCCGATCAGGAGCTTGCGCTCGATCTCCAGGTGCTTGCCGGCCTGCTGCCGAACAGCAAGATCGTGGTCTACTTCGCCGAGAATTCCGCCGCCGGTCTGACCGAGGCGATCCATCAAGCGGTGTTCGACGAACAGCATGCGCCTCAGGTGATCTCGGTCAGCTGGGGCAGCGCCGAAAAATTCTGGACCGAGCCGGGGCGCGACGCGATGCAGGCGGTCCTCGCCGATGCCGCGCGGCTGCGCGTCAGCGTGCTGTTCGCCTCCGGCGACCAGCTCGCAACCAGCGGCCTGACCGACGGCAAGGTCCACGTCTGGTTTCCCGCCTCGAGCCCCTATGCGACGAGCTGCGGCGGCACGCAGCCAGGACCTGCGGCGGGCAATGGGTCGGCCGCGGCGGACGCGGTCTGGAACGCGGGCACGATCGGCACCGGCGGCGGCATCAGCGACGCGTTTCCCGTGCCCGACTATCAATCGCACCTGACACTGCCGAAATCGCAGAACGACGGCGCGATCCGGCGCGGCGTTCCTGATGTCGCCTGCGCGGCCGCGGTAAGCCCGGGCTATCGCATCATCGTCAACGGTCAACCGATGGCGATGAGCGGGACCAGCGCCGCGACACCGCTATGGGCCGCCCTTGTCGCCATGGCTGTCGCCGCGCGCGGCGAGCAGATCGGCTTTCTCAACGCGGCACTTTATTCCAACCCCGGCGCTTTCCGTGCAGTCGAGCAGGGCAACAATCGCGTCGGCGGCAAGGGCTACGATGCCGGCCCTGGCTGGAGTGCCTGCACCGGGCTTGGCGTGCCGAAGGGCGCGGATCTCCTCGCCGCCCTGACCACGGTCCCGGTGGCGTGACATCGCAAACAAAAACCCCGCCATTTGCGGCGGGGTTGAGGAGGTTTGCTGTAGAAAGCGTCAGGCGGGAATGCGTTCGTCGGCCTCGTGCGGCTCGCGCAGCACATAGCCGCGGCCCCACACGGTCTCGATGAAATTGCGGCCCTCGGAGGCGTTGGCGAGCTTCTTGCGCAGCTTGCAGATGAAGACGTCGATGATCTTCAGCTCCGGCTCGTCCATGCCGCCGTAGAGATGGTTGAGGAACATTTCCTTGGTGAGGGTGGTGCCCTTGCGGAGCGAGAGCAGCTCCAGCATCTGGTATTCCTTGCCGGTCAGGTGCACGCGCTGGCCACCGACCTCGACCGTCTTGGTGTCGAGATTGACCACGAGATCGCCGGTCTGGATGACCGACTGGGCGTGACCCTTGGAGCGGCGCACGATCGCATGGATGCGGGCGACCAGTTCGTCCTTGTGGAAGGGCTTGGTCATGTAATCGTCGGCGCCGACGCCGAGACCCTTGACCTTGTCCTCGATGCCGGCGAGGCCGGAGAGGATCAGAATGGGGGTTTTGATCTTCGACACCCGGAGCTGCTTGAGCACGTCGTAACCGGACATGTCGGGCAGGTTGAGGTCGAGAAGGATGATGTCGTAGTCGTAAAGTTTGCCGAGATCGACGCCCTCTTCGCCGAGGTCCGTCGTGTAGACGTTGAAACTCTCGGACTTGAGCATCAATTCGATCGACTGCGCGACGGCGCTGTCATCTTCAATCAGCAAAACGCGCATGCCAGTCCCCTATAGTCGCCGCTCCGGGCGTCAGGTCGGCCGCACTTGCGGCACTCACAAAACGCCTTTGACAACTGATTCGGATCCTGACGAGATATGGTTAACAAAAACTGATTCCTCTGCGCAAGCTCTAACCGTGCAATTTTTGTCGAATCGCCCTAAGATATTGCGTAGAAGAAGCTTTTCCTACCCGCTCTCGTTCAGATTCCACATTAAGAGCCGGGCCTAACCGACTCTCGCGACTCGCCCTTCTTCTGATGGGCAAGCGACCTCAGTCACCAAAGACAGTGACGCAATGATTAATGATGCGGGTAAACACGAAGTTAAGCGGCCGCCGCAAAATTGCGGAAACTTAAGGTTTTCGCAATGAAGGCGCTCGCGGAGCAGATAGGCGACATCGACGGCGTCAATATTTATGGCCGTGTGGTCGGCGTCCGCGGGCTGATGGTGGAGATCGCTGGGCCGATTCACGCGATGTCGGTCGGCGCGCGCATCGTGATCGACGTCGGCGCCGGCCGCTTCATCCCGGCCGAAGTGATCGGCTTCTCCGGCGAGAATGCGGTGGTGATGCCGTTCGGCGGGCTCGATGGCGTCAGGCGGGGTTGCCGCGCCGTCATCGCCAATGCGGCGAGCCAGGTGCGGCCGTCGCCGGCCTGGCTCGGTCGCGTCGTCAACGCGATGGGCGAGCCGATCGACGGCAAGGGGCCGCTGGTGCAGGGCGCCTCGCCGATGCCCTACCGCAACTCGCCGCCGCCGGCGCATTCGCGCAAGCGGGTCGGTCCGCCGCTCGATCTCGGCGTGCGCGGCCTTAACACTTTCCTGACCTGCTGCCGCGGCCAGCGGCTCGGCATCTTCGCCGGCTCGGGCGTCGGCAAGTCGGTACTGCTGTCGATGCTGGCGCGCAACGTCGATGCGGCGATCTCGGTGATCGGCCTGATCGGCGAACGCGGCCGCGAGGTGCAGGAGTTCCTCCAGGAGGATCTCGGCGAGGAGGGGCTGGCGCGCTCGGTCGTGGTGGTCGCGACATCGGACGAGCCGGCGCTGATGCGGCGCCAGGCGGCTTACCTCACGCTGGCCATCGCCGAGTATTTCCGCGACGAGGACCAGGACGTGCTGTGCCTGATGGATTCGGTGACGCGCTTTGCGATGGCGCAGCGCGAGATCGGGCTCTCGGCCGGCGAACCGCCGACCGCGAAGGGCTACACGCCGACCGTGTTCACCGAGCTGCCGAAGCTACTGGAGCGGGCAGGGCCGGGCACCGGCGACGGCACCATCACCGCGATCTTCACGGTGCTGGTCGACGGCGACGATCACAATGAGCCGATCGCGGACGCGGTGCGCGGCATCCTCGACGGTCATATTGTGATGCAGCGGGCGATCGCCGAGCGCGGGCGCTATCCCGCGGTCAACATCCTCAAATCGGTCTCGCGCACCATGCCGCGCGCCGCCGACCCCAATTTCCTGCCCTTCATCACCAAGGCGCGCCAGGTGATGGCGACCTATGCCGACATGGAGGAACTGATCCGGCTCGGTGCCTACCGGCCGGGTTCCAGTCCCGAGGTCGACGAGGCGATCCGGCTGCATGAGCCGCTGGAAGGCTTCCTGCGCCAGGCCAAGGACGAGGCGACCAGCCTGGACGACGGCTACCGGCAACTGGCTCAAATCCTGTCGGGTTTGGAAACGGAACGCTAACTTTGTCAGGCCATCATCCCCGGCACACCATAGCTATGCCGGCGGGGCCCAGGGGGGAGCCGGTTCTGTCCCGCGTTCAGAATGGGGACTTCTGGGGAGTATGAGTCGATGAAGTCACGTGAAACGCTGATCCGCCTGAAGAAATTTCAGGTCGATGAAAAGCGCCGCCGGGTTACCCAGATCGAAGGCATGATCGCCGACTTCCAGCGCATGTCGGTCGAGCTCGAGCGCGAGATCCAGACCGAGCAGGAGCGCGCCGGGATCAACGACCCCACGCATTTCGCCTATCCCACCTATGCCAAGGCAGCGATCCAGCGCCGCGAGAACCTGACCCGCTCGGCCGACGAACTGCGCGCCCAGCTCGATGACGCCAAGGCGCTGCTGTCGGAAGCCTTCGAGGAACTGAAGAAGGTCGAGCTGCTCGACGAGCGCGACCAGGCACGTGAGCGCGCCGAAGAGACCGCCCGCGAACAGGCCGACATGGATTCGATCGGCCTGATGCGCGCCCGCCTCGGCGTCATCGCCTGAGGCATGCCTCTACCTTCGACCAGATGAGAGCCCGGGCCGTTCGCCCGGGCTTTTTGTTTGGCGCTGTCCACAAGCCAGGCCACTTGGCGGATCGTGGTGTCGCAAAATATGCTACCACCGGTTCAGGCGATGATCGGCGACACGGTGGCAATGAAGCGATGGGGGATACAGGCTTGGAGGGCGCAAGATGCTGACGCCGGCTGAGCTGGTCTGGCTGATCGCCGCCGTCGCGAAGGGGGATGAGGCCGCCTTCGAGCGGCTGTACGCCGCGACACGCTCGAAACTCTTTGGCGTCGTGCTCCGTATCTTGCGGCGACAGGACCTCGCCGAGGAGGTCATTCAGGAGGCTTACGTCAAGATCTGGAACAGCGCCGGGCAGTTCAACCCAGCCCTGTCTTCTCCGATCACGTGGATGACGTCGATCGCGCGCAACCGCGCCATCGACGTGGTGCGCAAGCGCGGCGAAACCTCGCTCGAAGAGGAGCCGGCGGCGATGGAAGTCGCCGCAGACTCGCCCGATCCGCTGGCGCGTCGGGAAATGACGGAAGAGTTGAAGCGGTTGCTGGAGTGCGTCGGTCGTCTGGAACCTGATCGTCAGAAGCTCGTGCTGCTCGCCTATTACAACGGCTGGAGCCGCGAGCAGCTTGCCGCAAAGTTCGAAACGCCGGTCAACACGGTGAAGACCTGGCTGCGCCGCAGCCTGATGGATATCCGGGAGTGTCTTGGACTCTGATTGATGGCCTATAGCGAAGACCATATCGCGCTCGCCGCGGAATATGCACTCGGTACACTCGATGCCGAGGAGCGTACGCAGGTCGAGACCATGATGGCGGTCGACACCGAGTTCGCCGCCCTCGTGCAGGCCTGGGAGTTCAGGCTCGGTCCGCTCAACCAGATGGTCGGCCTGGTCGAGCCTGGTCCGGCCGTCTGGGAGAACATCAAGGCCGCGATCGGTCACGGCGGCGTGGCGCAGGCGCCGCTCATGCTGCCCGAGGCGCCGCCGATCTCGCCGCCACCGCCGCCCGCGGAGGTGCCGGACGTCGCGCCTGCGGAGATCCGGCAGCCGGCCGTCGTCGACGACGGCAATGTGATCGCGCTTGCCGGTCGGGTGAAGCGCTGGCGCGGCATCGCCTCGGCCGCGACCGCGATCGCGGCTGCGCTGCTGGTCACGCTCGGCTTGCAGGTCTACCGGCCCGATGCCCTGCCGAACGCGATCCGGCCGAAGCCGCGGATCCAGACCGTCGAAGTGAAGACGCCGGCGCCGGCCTTCGTGCCGTCGGCGCAATATGTCGCGCTGTTGCAGGGCCAGAATGGCGGGCCGGCCTTCATCCTGACCATCGATGGCGCGACCAAGAATTTCACCGTCCGCAAGGTCGGCGCGGCGTCCGAGCCCGGCAAGAGCTTCGAGCTCTGGCTGATCTCCGACAAGCTGCCGCAACCGCGCTCGCTCGGCGTGATCGGCGCTGACGATTTCACCACGCGTCCGGTGCTCTCGGGCTACGACCCCGACGTGATCGATGGCGCGACCTACGCGGTGACGGTCGAGCAGGCCGGCGGCTCGCCGAGCGGGCAGCCGACTTCGGCGCCGATCTTCACTGGCAAGCTGATCGAGACCGTGCCGTCCGGTTCGGGCACGCCGCGCTGACTGCGGTCAGCGGCCGCGCTGAAGCCGTGCCTTGAGCGACGGAATCCAGTCGGCGGCCCGCAGCGCCGCCTTGACGCGAAACCGCGCCAGCCCGCCTTCGGCATGGAAGCGCTCCATATCAGCAAGCGACGTTCGAACGGCACCAAAGCCGTATTCGATCATCTCGCGCTCATAATGCGCCAGCGCGGGGATCAGCTCCTGCTCGCCGCGGACCCAGGCCGAAAGGGCCGTGCGGAGCACCGCCGCCCCGCGCAACGCGGTGTTGGCACCGGTTCCGCGAAACGGGGTCATATTGTGTAGAGCGTCGCCCAGCAACGTCACGTTGCGCGTAGCCCAGTGGCCGATCGGAACCGAAGTCTTCACCGCGAATGCCGAGACCGTGGATGGATCAGCCATTTCGACCAGGCGCCTGAGCGAGGGGTGCCAGGTTTCCATCCGCGAGCGCACGACGTTCTTCAATCCATTGCCGTCGAGCTCGTTGAGGTCGACGGACGCGAACGCCCGACGCCGGGCGGAGAAGCCCCACATCACGAATGCCTGCCGTTCGATCGGGGAAATATCCGGGTCGGCCAGTAGATCGTCCTCGGCGTGGCGGTACTCGACGGCATTCGCGAACAGAAAGCCGCCACCCGGGCCGAGCACCGGTGTCGGCCCGCGCAGGATGGGGGCTGGAATTGCCGCCCGGTTGTCGTCGTCGAGCGCGAACTTGCCGTTGATGGCGAGGACGTCCGTCTCGACCCGGCGGGCCTGCGGCAGCAGCTCCCGGCGTACGCGGGAGGCCGCGCCGTCTGCGCCGACCACGACATCGCCCGCCGCGGTGCTGCCGTCCTCGAAATGCGCGATCACGGACCCGTCCGGGCCATCGGCGAAGCCGGAGAACGTCTTGCCGAAATGGGTGATGGCATCGAGACCGTCGAGCAGGATGCGACGAAGTGCGGTGCGCGTGATCGGGCGCTCCGCGTCGGGATCGCGGCGGTCGCTGTGCGGGAAGTCGATTGCCAGCAGACGGTGCAACCGATGATCGACGAACGTGATGCCCTGGCTCGGGTCGGCGGAGTTTGCAACCAGCCTGTCGAACAGCCTTGCCGGCAAGCAATCGCGAAGCGCGGCAGCGCCGGTCGCGCTGATGCTCAGCCGATAACCACCCTGGCGATCGGTCGGCGAATGGTCGCGCTCGAACACCTCGACGTCGACGCCGTCCGACTTCAAGCCGTGCGCCAGGCAGAGCCCGCCAGTTCCGGCCCCGACGATGATGACTCTTGGTGGACGCTTCACGGTCTTCTCCCGCGTCAGTGGGTGTATCGGCAAAGCCGCGCAATGCCCCACGATTGCCAAAGCAGCAGGCAAGCCATAATATCAGCTTCCTTATATATTATATCAGGGACCTGATATGTCAAGCCCGACCGGAATGCCGGCGCCGGTTTCCGCCGCGCTGGGATACACCATCAAGCTCGCGCAGCACGCGCTGAGATTGCGGGTCGATGACGCGATCCGGCCGCTCGGCATCACCGCGCCGCAATTCGCAGTCCTCGTCGCCGTCGATCTGGACCCCGGCATTTCAAATGCGGCGCTGGCGCGCGCAGCCTTCGTGACCCCGCAATCGATGCAGGGCATCGTTGCCAATCTCGAGCGCGACGGCCTGCTTCGGCGCAGCGCCGATCCGTTGCACGGCCGGATCCTGCGCAGCGAACTGACCCGCTCGGGGCGCAGCGTGCTTGGAAGGGCGCATGCGGCCGTCGCCGCGATCGAGGAGCGGATGACCAATTCGTTGAAGAACGCGGAGATCGAACAGCTCTCGATGCTGCTGCGGCGCTGCATCGACAATCTGCTTCAGCCCTGACCTGCCGGTCGACCCGAGCAGGAAAACGCCGGTGGCGTGCGGGTGCTTTCGATGTCGTCCGCAGCGGTAGCTCCAAGCGGAGCCACCGATCCGGATCATTCAGGCTGCGCGCTGCGCATCCGTCGGCTTCAATCGCGGAACAGCTCGTGCATGGGCGTGATCGCCTCAGGGCCATATCCGACGGAGCCCACCGGTATCTTGCCGCCGATCGCCTCGATCACGCGCGCTGTCCAGATCGGACCGAAGCCGCCGCACAGCTCGAGCAATTGAACGCCCTCCGCGACCAGTTGCTCGGCGACCCCGACGCCTTGCGACGGCTCGCTGACGCCGATCGCGATCATCTCGAAACGATCGGATTTCATCACGCTACGATGTCGGGTCGGGTCGAGCCCGCCGCCGGTCACGACGAAACCAAACTTTGTGAGTGCCACCAGAACGTCTCCCATGAGTCAGGGCTCCGCTGATCAGCCAGCGTGCCTCATCGACTTCCAGATGGCTGACCGGCTATAGTCCTGTCCAATGCGTATTTGGACCCAGTTGAGACCGAGTAGGACTGATGCTTGATCTTCAAAGGCTCAGATACTTCGTCGCCGTCGCCGAGCTGGAGAACGTCGGACGGGCGGCAAGATTGCTGCATCTGACGCAGTCGCCGCTCAGCCGGCAGATTCAATGCCTCGAAGCCGATCTTGGCATCATGCTGTTCCAGCGATCCAAGAAGCGGCTCAAGCTGACCGCTGCGGGACGTGATTTTCTCGTTGAAGCGAAGGCGCTGCTGTCGCATGGCGCAAGGGTGGAGGGCCGCGCGCGTGCGATCGCAACGGGATCGGCCGGTTCGCTGGTGATCGGCTATGTCGCCGGAGCGCTGCATGCCGGCGTCCTGGCGCGGTGGTTGAGGGCGCATGCTCAACGCGTGCCGGATGTCGAGATCGAGCTGAAGAACGTGCGGTCGCACGATCAGCACCGACAGCTTGTTGCCCGCGAGATCGATATCGGATTCGCACACGCCCGCCCGGGCCAGGACGAGCCGGTGCGATCGAAGCTGATCTACCAGGAAGCATTCAAGCTCGCCGTCCCCAGGGCAAGCAAATACGGTGCAGCGCCATCGGCGCGCGAACTGAGCAAGGCAAAATTCATCGCGTGGCCGGGATCGGGCGCCGCCGGAGGACGAAGCGAACTGGTCGAGGCATGCCGCGCTGCGGGCTTCGAGCCGGACATTCGCTATGAAGCCGCCGATCCCCTGGCCGTGCTGGAAATGGTCGGCGCCGGTCTTGGTCTGGCCGTCGTGCAAGCCAGTCTCGCGCGGATCAAGCCGCGAACCGTGTCATTCGCCGATCTGCCGCGCGGCTTCGATATGACGATGTCGATCCATCTGACATGCGCCGACGTATGCCCACCAGCGGCCGAGACATTCTTCGATCTCTCCGTCGCACCTGCTGGCTCGGCACCGTAGCGCGACCGAGATTGACCGGCCCGGACGCGCCTCAGAGCTCCGCACAAAAAGAAAACGCCCGTGGGGAGCGGGCGTTTTCGATAGTCAACTTGGGGGTAGTTGGGGGTCTTAAATATCCACGTAGCGACTTTGGGGGGCTGTAAAGAGCCACGTGAATTCCGTAAATTCTCCTGTTAGCGAACCTCTCTGCTAGCGAACCAGCGAGTTGCTCGAGCTCGTGATCGCAACCGGCTTGCCGGCCTTCACGATACGCGCCGTCTGGGTGTAACCCTCGTCCGACGAGTTGTGCGCCGTGATCCCGAAGCCAGCGACCAGAATACCGGCCACCAGAGCCACAACCACAATCTTCAGGTGCGTCGTCCGATCGGCGCTGTAGATCGAGTGGTTCATGGAAGTCTCCTGCCGCCTTCCTGCTCTGTAAATCTGTCGGTTCGGTCTGTCGTCCGGTTCAACGTCTCGTGCCTCGCTAACGTAGGATTTGCCGATTCCGTTCCGTAGAGGGCATCACAAAGCCGTGATCAGACGTGATCGGCCGCGATCAAAAATCGTCCTGGGGTGACGAAAGTCATATTAATAACTTGTAATATCAGTATCTTGCTTCCCTGGTCGACCACGGCGCCCGAGATCGGGCCGTTTCGGACAGTTCCACATAAATCAGTTGCCTGTGGCGAGAAAGCACAGGCCGAAATGCGAGTGATTTGCGGCGGCTAGAGCGGTTTCGAGCCGGGCGGAACGCCGGCTCACCCAGGGAAAACGTTCCCCCGACGGTAAGCGACTAGACGCTGCCGACCGTCTTCAACCGGGCGCGGGGATGGATTTCGGCCTGCGACAAGACGGTGGTCTGCGAGCGGAACCGTTCCACCAGGGAGCGAACGAACGGCCGGATCGCGGCCGACGTCACCAGCACCGGCGCTTCGCCTTCGCGCGCCGCCTGCTCGAAGGCGTTGCGCACGGCGGTCATGAACTCGGACAGTTTCGACGGCTGCATCGCCAGGCTGCGATCGTCGCCCTGGCCGACGATCGATTCCGCGAACGCCTGCTCCCACCGTGCCGACAGAGCGATCAGCGGCAGGTAGCCATTCGGCGAGGTGTTCTGGGCGCAGATCTGCCGCGCGAGGCGGGCGCGAACGTGCTCGACCATGGTGGCCGGATTGCGCGAGAACGCCAGCGCGTCGGCGATGCCCTCGAGGATGGTCGACAGATCGCGGATCGAGATGCGTTCGGCGAGCAGCAATTGCAGCACGCGCTGGATGCCCGACACCGTGACCTGGCTCGGCACGATGTCCTTGATCAATTCGCCCTGCTCCTTCGGCAGGTCCTTCAGGAGCTTCTGAACCTCGCCATAGGACAGCAGGTCCGACATGTTGGTCTTGAGCAGCTCGGTCAGGTGCGTCGACAGCACGGTGGCGGCGTCGACCACGGTGTAGCCCTTCAGCGCCGCCTCCTCCTTCAGGCCGGCATCGACCCAGGTCGCCGGCAGGCCGAAGGTCGGCTCGATGGTGTGGACGCCGGGCAGTTGCACCTGGTTGCCGGCGGGGTCCATGACCATGAACTGGCTCGGCCAGATCTTGCCGGTGCCGGCGTCGACTTCCTTGATCTTGATGACGTAGCTGTTGGCTTCGAGCTGGACGTTGTCGAGGATGCGCACCGCGGGCATCACAAAGCCCATCTCGATCGCCAGCGAGCGGCGCAGCGCCTTGATCTGCTCGGTCAGCCGGTCGGTGCCGTCGGGGCCGTTGACCAGCGGCAGCAGCGCGTAGCCGAGCTCGATCTTGAGGTCGTCGATCTTGAGCGCGGCGGCGATCGGCTCCTCGGCGGCC
>NZ_DDOP01000083.1:3989-4185 GCF_002341725.1 Bradyrhizobium sp. UBA2491 | reverse complement strand
GCCGCCGCCCTTGGCCATGAACATGAACTTGTAGGCGTCATCGCCCTCGGCGTAGATCTCGCACTGCGCCGGCATGTTGTTGGCGGTGTTCTTCTCCTCATACATCGACAGGGGAGCGACCTGCGAGTAGCGCAGGTTGCGGCGCAGATAGGCGTCGCGCGCGCCTTCCGACAGCGCGGCCTCGTCCTCGCCGTCG
>NZ_DDOP01000083.1:2578-3746 GCF_002341725.1 Bradyrhizobium sp. UBA2491 | reverse complement strand
CGGCAGCACGCCGCCGGCGGCGATGTTGGCGTTCTTCAGGAAATCGAAGGCGACGAACTTGTCGTTGTCGCTGGCTTCCTTGTCTTCCAGGATGTTGCGAAGCTGCTTCAGATGCCCAGGCCGCAGATAGTGATTGATGTCACCGAACGCGGCTTCGGAGAGCGCGCGCAGCGCCTCCCGCGACACCACCAGCATGTCCTTGCCCAACACCTTCTCGACCCGGACGCCCTCGCTCGTGACCTTCTTGTAGGGCGTGGTATCCGCGCCAAGCGGGAACAAGGGCGTGTGCTTGTAGGGCGGAACGGGCTTCTGCTGGTCGGGAAAGGCGGTCGGGGCGTTCATGGGGTGCTCTTTGGGCTGCACGTCGGTTCGAAAGGCCGGTGCCAGCCGCGGGGCCGCCCGGCAATGTAGAGCCGTTCTAAGCCTTTTTCGGACAAAGGAAAGGGAAGCCGGCGGCCTTCCAGCCATGCGCTGCGGCGGCAATCCCCGTGCTAATGTTTCATCCTGCCGTAATCCCGGGTTGCCACTACGGCACGCAATCCATGAAAGCGGCCAAGAGGTTCGCAAAGGGGGCCATCATGAAATCAGGGCTTTTTGCCTCATTCGCAGCGCTGGCCTTGTTGATCGCGCTCCCGGCCAGCACTGACGCGGCTCGGCTCGGCCGAGCGTGCGGCGGCATCGCCGGCCTGCAATGCAGCCGTGGCGGCCAGTTCTGCCAGTTCAAGCCCGGGCAATGCGGCCGTGCCGACCAGACCGGCAGCTGCGCGTTCCGGCCGACGATCTGCAACAAGATCTACAAGCCGGTCTGCGGCTGCGACGGCAAGACCTACGGCAATGACTGCGAGCGCCGGGCCGCCGGCGCCTCCAAGGCGCAGGACGGCAAGTGCCCATCCTGACGGCCAGGCCATATTGACGCGCTCGGCCGGAGCCTGCATGTAGCTTCGCGTATTTTCATACCGCGGGGGTATTTCGTGACAGCATCGTTGCGCCGACGCTTGCCTTTGGGCATCCGCTCCACCCTGCCCGCCGCGCTGCTCGCGCTCGCAACCGCTTTTGCCGCAGCGCCCGCGCATGCCGATCCCTGCGTCGACATCGCCAAGCAGCTCGCCGGCCAGATCGACGGGCTGAAGGTCAATTTCAGCGCCGCCAACATCACATACCTCACACA
>NZ_DDOP01000083.1:1151-2383 GCF_002341725.1 Bradyrhizobium sp. UBA2491 | reverse complement strand
GATCGAGCTCTATGCCAAGACCGATCGCAAGATGAAGCCGGAGTTCTTCAACCTGGTCGGCTCCGCCACGGCGCTGATCTTCACCGTGCCGAAGGACGACGCCGTGACCGGCACCTCGCGCTGCCTGAAGCGCATGGGCATCCTGCGCGGCAACACCATCACGATGCGCTACCGCCGCCTCAACCTCGAATGCACCCGCAACAAAAACGACGCATCGATCACGGTTCGCCGCGGCAACAACGAGTGATCAGCCTTCGTCGGTGAGGCGGGCGACGCCGTCGAGCACCTTGCCCCATCCCGGGCTCATCATGTCGAACGCGAACCGGTTACCCGGCAGCACGAAGCCGTCATGCACCATCCGCAGATGGGTGCCGCCCTCGACCGGCGTCAGCGTCCAGGTGACGACCGTGTCGAGCTTCGAGCCGTACTCCGGATTGGTGTCGGCGCCGCCCTTCCAGGAATAGCGCAAGAGGCGCGGCGGGTCGCAATCCAGCACCTCGCAGTGCACGACGCCGTCCCAGTCGCCGATCGGCTTGGTGTGGAAGTTGAAGCGGTGGCCGACGGCGGCAACGAAATCGTTCGGCATCAGCCATTTCGCGATCCGGTCGCTCGTCGTCAAGGTCCGCCAGATCTTCTCGGCCGCGTAGGGCAGCACTTTTTCGACCGTGATCGCACGCGTCTCACCCATCACTCACTCTCCTTCAGCAGCTTCTCCAGGCTGGCGAAGCGCTCGGCCCAGAATGTCTCGTAATGGCTGAGCCAGTCGATCAGCGGACCGAGCCCCTTCGGCGCGACGCGATAATGGATATGCCGGCCCTCGCGTCGCTCGGCGACGAGGCCGGCATCACGCAGCGCGCGCAGATGTTGCGACACCGCCGGCTGCGACACCTTCGAACCCAGCACCAGCCCGGTTGCGGCGATCTCGCCCTCCCGCGCAATGCGCTCGAACACCGCCCGGCGGGTTGGATCCGCGAGGGTCTTGAGCACGCTGGTCAGCTGCATGGCGGCGGTCATGAAAATATATAAGCAATTACTTATATGATTGTCAACGCCGCGCCGGCGCGGGAACGTTTCTCCCGCTCCGAAAGTTGATGAATGCGGTCGCATGTTTGCCGGAAAAACAGTGCGATAATCGCGGCTGCAATCGCGCGGTGCCGCCCATGATCGCAAAGCTCCTCCTGCAAAACACCGTCTTCGTCATCGCCATGGCCGCGCTGCTGTTCGGCTTCGCC
>NZ_DDOP01000083.1:651-923 GCF_002341725.1 Bradyrhizobium sp. UBA2491 | reverse complement strand
CTGCTGTTCGGCTTCGCCGGCATGCTGCACTGGCCCGGCGCGTGGACCTATCTGGTCGCGTCGGCGGTGATCGGTCCGGCCTGCGGATTCTGGCTTGCCAGGGTCGATCCCGGGCTGCTTGCCGAGCGCATGCGCCTCACCGCGCGCGAGGGCCAGCCAGCGGCGGACAAGCGGTTCGTGCTGGTGTTCGTCGTCGTCGCCGTGCTGTGGTTCGTCGCGATGGGGCTCGATCGCCGCTTCGACGGCGCCGATGCCGGCGTGCCGCTGATCGT
>NZ_DDOP01000083.1:0-354 GCF_002341725.1 Bradyrhizobium sp. UBA2491 | reverse complement strand
GGTGTTCCGCACCAATTCGTTTGCCGCCCCGGTCGTGAAGGTGCAGACCGAGCGCGATCATCACGTGATCTCGAGCGGCCCCTACGCGCTGGTCCGCCATCCGATGTATACGAGCGTGATGCTGTTCTTCATCGCCGTACCGACGATGCTGGGCTCCTGGTGGGGCCTTGCCTTCGTGCCGGTGTTCTTCGTGATGTTTGCGATCCGCACCCGCATCGAGGAGCACACGCTGGTGGCGGGATTGTCAGGCTATGCCGATTATGCGGCGCGGGTGCGCTATCGCCTCGTGCCCGGACTGTGGTAAGGGACGATCATGGCTGAGAACAAGGTCTACACCGGCGGCTGCCATTGCGG
>NZ_DDOP01000075.1:935-15489 GCF_002341725.1 Bradyrhizobium sp. UBA2491 | reverse complement strand
ACTGTGCATGGGGTTGTTTTCGATATTTTTGTCCAGCCGGCGCTATTGCGAGTGCTGCGCCAGTTCCTGCTCGCTCAGGTTCCAGTCCTGCCAGAGCTGCAACGCCCCGATACCGGCGACCATCGCCCCGAGCAGGATGTGCCAGAGCTGCAATCCCTGATCGGCCGCGTAGCCGAACAGGAAGGGCGATACGATCAGCCAGAGGCCGAGCACGATGCTCGCCACCTCCTGCCAGCGATGCAGCGCGACATATTCGAGCTGGGCCAGCCCCAGCACCAGCATGCCGACCACGAAGCTGTTGAGCACCAGGTGGCTGCGCTCGACGTCGACGGCGTCGCTGACCTGCATCGGAAACCAGGGCGAGACCATGATCAGCACGCCAAGCAGCATGCCGAGCCAGTCCTCCCAGGGGCGATGGGTACCAAAGATACGATTGTCCGACATGACCAACCTCCTTGCGACAAGGGGCATACGTCAGCGGCCGGTCCCATCGCTTCGGTAACGACCATCGGGCCGCATCAGGGGCGTATGTCTGGGATCAAGCCTAATCGAACTGCATCGGCTCGCAAGCCCGATCCATTTGTGTGCAATGCGGCAGGATCGGCACGCCGGGCAATGCGGCGGTCGCGGCTTTGCATCGACGGGTTCAAGCACCTAGATCAATGGGACAGGATCAACCGGGATTTTGCGATGGCTGCCGTCCGCGACAACAAGGCCCAACAGCGCTTCGAGCTCGAGACCGAAGGCGGCACAGCCTTTGCGAATTACCGGCGGACACCGTCTGCCGTCATCATCACCCACACCGAGACACCGCGCGCGCTGCGTGGCCGCGGTATCGCATCCGAGCTGGTGAAGGGAGCGCTGGAGCAGATCCGCGCCGACGGCCACAAGGTGATCGCCGGCTGCGGCTTCGTGGTGGACTATCTCGACAAGCACCCGGAATACGCCGACCTCGCCGGCTGACGCCCTGCCCGTCAGACGATCCTGATCGACATGTCGGGCAGGCCCTCGAGCTTGCACAGCAGCACGTCGCCCTTGACCACCGGCCCAACATTCTCCGGTGTGCCGGAATAGATGATGTCGCCGGCCTTCAGCTCGAACGCCTCGGAGAGCTTCGCGATCTGCTCGGCGACGCTCCAGATCATGTTCTTCAGATCCGAGCTCTGCCGCACCGTACCGTTGACCGCGAGCGAGATCGCGCCCTTGGTGAAATGACCGGTCTTGCTGGCCGGATGGATCGGCCCGAGCACCGCCGCATGGTCGAAGCTCTTGCCGATCTCCCACGGCTTCTTCTCCGCCGCCATGCCGTTCTGCAAATCGCGCCGCGTCATGTCGAGGCCGAGCGCGTAGCCGTAGACGTGATCGAGCGCCTTGTCGGCGGGAATGTTGGTGCCGCCGGACTTCAGCGCGGCGACCAGTTCGACCTCGTGGTGATAGTTCTTGGTCAGCGACGGATAGGGGTGATCGGCGACGGAGCCGATCGCGACGTTCTGGATCGCATCGGTCGGCTTCTGGAAGAAGAACGGCGGCTCGCGGGACGGATCGGAGCCGCGCTCGATCGCGTGCGCCGCGTAGTTGCGGCCGATGCAGTAGATGCGGCGGACCTGGAACACCTCGCTGGCGCCGACGATCGGGATCGTCACCGCCGGCACCGGAAACATCGCCCTCGGCGCGGTCTCGGCCCGGGCCGGGGCGGATTGCGCGGCGGCGCCGGCCAGCGCGAGCGCGCTGGTCGCAAGCATGGTCCGGCGATCGAGGTCAGTCATCGGCGTTCTCCCTTGTTGGTTGGCCGATCTATAGATGTTCGACGCCCCATAAAAAAGGGCCCGCGCCGGCGCGAGCCCTGGTCGTGTGCGGGATGGCGATCCCGTCAGTGCTTGATATCTGCCGGCAGCACGCCGCCATTGGCCGCGAGCTTGGTCATCACCTGCTTGTGCAGCCAGATGTTCATGCTGGCGGAATCGTTGGTGTCGCCGGTGTAGCCGAGCTCCTTGGCGAGTTCCTTGCGCGCCGACAGGCTGGAGTCGATGTCGAGCGCCTTCATCAGGTCGACGATCGAGGTCCGCCACTCCAGCTTCTCGCCCTTGGCGGCGACCGCCTTGTCGAGAATCGGGGCAACGTCAACGGACTGGGCGGGCGCCGCACCGGCGCCGGCGGGCACCGCGGCAGGAGACGACGATGCGCTGCCGGATCCACCGGCGGGAGCTGTGCTTGTGGCCGTTCCGCCGGCGGGCGCGGCGCTCGCGCTGCTGCCGAAAATCGCGCCCATGATCTTTCCGAAAATGCTCATCGTTCGCTCCCAAGACAGTTGAGATGTGAAGCCAGACGGCGCTGGGACGCCTGACCGAGGTCGCAGTTCAAGTCTATCGCCCCCTCCATAGCTTGCCAATGCGACATTCACTTAAGCGTGAGTGCTTTTGGCGCGGTTTGGGAGTACCCTCATCGCACAGTTCGCGACACGGCCAGTTCCCTGCTTTGTCTTCGCGTCTGGCTTGCTCGTGATCGCTTCGAGAGGCGGTACGTTTGTGCCCGCAAGCGGGCGCAGAATGCGACCGCCCAGAGGGAGACAACGACCATGGCCACGCCATACCAAGGCAATGTCACATCGATGACGCAGAGCGGACCAGGCACCGCATCTGCGCCCGTCATCCGCACCATCGGCCTGTCCGATCTGCACCAGGCGCTCCGGCTCGGCTGGGAAGACTTCAAGGCGGTGCCCAGTCACGCCATCATCCTGTGCCTGATCTATCCTGTGCTCGGCCTCGTGCTTGCGCGCACCGTGCACGGCTATTCGGTGCTGCCGCTGCTGTTTCCGCTGGCCGCGGGATTTGCCCTGCTCGGCCCGTTCGCCGCGATCGGTCTCTACGAGATGAGCCGGCGCCGCGAGGATGGCGGCGAAGCCTCGGCGTGGGACGCCCTTGAGGTCTTCCGCTCGCCGTCATTCGGCGCGATGCTTGGGGTTGGCACGCTGCTGTTCGCGCTGTTCGTGACCTGGATCGCCACCGCGCAGGCGATCTACACGGCGGTGTTCGGCTATGAGACCGCGGCCAACATTCCCGATTTTGCCGAGCGTGTACTGACCACCCCACAAGGCTGGTGGCTGATCGTGGTCGGCTGCGGCGTCGGCTTCCTGTTCGCGCTCGTGGCACTCTGCATCAGCGTGGTGGCCTTCCCGATGATGCTCGACCGCCAAGCCGGCGCCGGCGAAGCCATGGTGACCTCGATGCGCGCCGTCGCAAAGAACCCGGTGCCGATGGCAGCCTGGGGCCTGATCGTCGCGGTGCTGCTGGTGCTGGGCACCATCCCGTTCTTCCTCGGGCTCGCCGTCGTGATCCCGCTGCTCGGTCACGCCACCTGGCATCTCTATCGCGAGGTCATCGTCAAGGATCCCAATGCACGGCCGATCATCCCCGAGCCGCGCGAGCGCAAGCCGGCCGCCGACTTCCCTGCCAACCTCTTTCCGTGGCGGCGTAGCGATCGCGGATAGGCACTGGCTCGACCTGTAGACGTCCGGATCTGTAAACGTCATGGCAACCGCCGGCCGATATGATCGGTCGGCGGTTTGTCGTCTGTGCCTTCAAATGGATGTGAAGTTGGCGTGGCAACTGAAGCGCGGCCCGAGATCGACGGTTCGATCACGAGCCTTGTTTTGGCCGTGGTTGCCGCGAACATACCGCGGCCTTCCACGACCAATCGAAGACATCATAGACTTCGGAGTGAATTGCCTATGACCTCTCGCTTTCCTCTTCGCGCCCTCGCCATTGGGGCGTGGCTCGTGGCCTCGACCGCGTCGGCGCTCGCCGCCCAATGCGGCACAGGCACGTTCGAGTCCTGGCTCGACGATTTCAAGAAAGAGGCCGCGGCGAAAGGCATCTCGCAGAACGCGATCCAGGCCGGCCTGAACGGCGTCACCCAGGACAAGGCGATCCTGGCGCGCGACCATTCGCAGCAGGTGTTCAGCCAGACCTTCGAGCAGTTCTCCGGCCGCATGGTGCCGCCGCGCCTCAACCGCGGCTCCGACATGATGAAGCGCTACGGTTCGGTGCTGTCGCGGATCGAGGAGGCCTACGGCGTGCCCGGCGAAATCCTGGTCGCGATCTGGGGATTGGAGACCGATTTCGGCGTCAACACCGGCAAGTTTCCAACGCTGCGCTCGCTGGCGACGCTCGCCTACGATTGCCGCCGCTCCGACATGTTCAAGGCCGAGCTGATGGACGCGCTGCGCATCGTCGAGCGCGGCGATCTCGCGCCGCAGGAGATGCGCGGTGCCTGGGCCGGCGAGATCGGCCAGACCCAATTCATGCCGTCGTCCTACATCAAATTCGCAGTCGACTTCGACGGCAACGGCAAGCGCGACCTGCTCCACAACGTGCCCGACGTGCTGGCATCGACGGCGAACTTCCTGAAGAGCTACGGCTGGAAGCCTGGCAAGGGCTGGGAGCCCGGCAGCGAGAATTTTGCCGTCATCCAGCAATGGAACAAGAGCGAAGTGTACGCCAGGACGATCGGCTACTTCGCGACGCAACTCGCCAAAGCGCCGTAGCGCCTCAGCATTCACGCCGGCTTGCCGACTGAATCAAAAAGGGCCGATTGCCCCAGGCAATCGGCCCTTATCGTCATGATCAAAGGCCTACTTCGCCATGCTGGCTTCTGCAGCCCTGCTGAGGTGCGCGCCGCATGCGCCCCACTTGTTGTTCAGCATCGCGTCCTGAGCGAGGGACACTTCCTTCTCCGCCGCGAATTTGACCTCATTGTCGGCCATGGCTTCAACGGCCGCTTCGGTCTTGCCGAGATTGTCACCACTGCATCCGACGCCCATGTGATGATGACGGTGGGCCGCCTGCGCGGGAGCGACGGCGTAGACAACGGCAGCCATGCTGGCTGCGGCGATCAATGTCTTGATCATGGGATGTTCCATTTTCTGTTCTTGAGCAGAAACCAGCGTGATTGCGGAATCTGCGGAACGATTATTCGCTGTTCCCGGCAGCGTTCAGAATGAACTTCGCGCGATACAAATGTGATGAGCGCTGCGCGCGTATCGCGCATGCGTTGCATAGTGTTTTGATTACAAGTTGGTAAGGAAGCAGCGCCGCAATAGCTTTGTTCGGCGCATTCACTCAACCGACCCAAACTTCGGACAATCAGGAATTCGTACTTCGCCCGATGTTGACGGTCAGCAGTCCTCATCCCAAAACAGGACCAGATTACCCATAACGTCAATGCGACCTATTGACGCTATTCTGATTGAGCACTAACGCCCTCATATAGTGAATATTGAATCATAATTATGTCAGCTCCGGTGCATGCGAATCACGCATGGAACACATCGCCGTGACTCCCGCCGCGGGGAATATTGAACTTGATCAAGCGGTCTCAAATTACCACATAATCGCCAGAGCTGCATTTGTCACAATTCTATCAACCTACTGATCTCTAGGATATTTTAGCCGAACATACCGTTCGGACGGAACGTCTCTCTCTGGCGCTGCTCCCGATGCGCCAAACGGTTAATCGAAACTTACCGCTGTCATGCGTTTTGAGCTTAGCTGCATCGCAACATCGGAACTACCGCACTGCACTATATCATCTATATTCATTTCAACGATGAGGCCACTGAAAGGCTGAATCAGAATTGCTAGACTACTAGGAGACTACCATGTTGCTCTCGCTCATCCGCATGATCCAGGCTTTCCGGGATTATCAGCGCAATGTCAGCGAACTGTCCCAGCTCAGCGACCGCGAACTGGCCGATATCGGCCTCGATCGCTCGGACATCCCGCGCGTTGCCGCCGGCACCTATAACGGCTAACCAGCCGCAAGCCATCTGATGACGGATAACGCCCGCTTCCACAGCGGGCGTTGTCGTTTCCGGACCCTGTCGGTGGTCCCTTGGTTTGACGTGTTTTATTCACGCGAACCGGTATCCACTTCGCTTGAAGCGCACTGGCGTGGTTTCAGATGCATATGGGATCGAAACGCGCTAACGCTGCGCGATGACACCGCATCAATCCTCTTCCCAACCCGTGCACATCGTGGGCGCGGGGCTCGCCGGCTCGGAGGCCGCCTGGCAGGTCGCCAATTCGGGTATCCGCGCCGTGCTGCACGAAATGCGCCCGCGCCGGATGACCGAGGCACACCGCACCGAAGGCTGCGCCGAACTGGTCTGCTCGAACTCGTTCCGCTCCGACGACGCCGCCAACAATGCGGTCGGCCTGCTGCACGCCGAGATGCGGCGGCTCGGGTCCCTCATCATGCGCTCGGCCGATGCCAACCAGGTGCCCGCCGGCGGCGCGCTGGCAGTCGACCGCGACGGCTTTTCCGCCGCCGTCACCAAGGCGCTGCACGACCATCCGCTGATCGAGATCAGCCGCGAGGAGGTCGCAGGACTCCCGCCAGCCGACTGGAGCAACGTCATCGTCGCGACCGGTCCCCTCACCTCCGCGCCGCTCGCCGACGCGATCCGCCAGCTGACCGACGAGAACGCGCTGGCGTTCTTCGATGCGATCGCGCCGATCGTGCACAAGGACTCCATCGACATGTCGGTGGCGTGGTTTCAGTCGCGCTACGACAAGGTCGGCCCAGGCGGCACCGGAGCCGATTACATCAACTGCCCGATGACGAAGGAGCAATACGACACCTTCGTCGCGGCGCTGCTCGATGGCGAGAAGGTCGACTTCAAGGATTGGGAGACCAATACGCCCTATTTCGACGGCTGCCTGCCGGTCGAGGTGATGGCCGAGCGTGGCCATGAGACGCTACGGCACGGGCCGATGAAGCCGGTCGGGTTGACCAATCCGCACAATCCAACCGTGAAGCCGTACGCGATCGTCCAGTTGCGACAGGACAACAAGCTCGGCACGCTCTACAACATCGTCGGCTTCCAGACCAAGCTGAAGCACGGCGCGCAGCAGCGCGTATTCCGCACCATCCCGGGTCTCGAGAACGCCGAGTTCGCGCGGCTCGGCGGCCTGCACCGTAACACCTTCCTGAATTCGCCGAAGCTGCTCGATGCCCAGTTGCGCCTGCGCGCACAGCCGCGGCTGCGCTTCGCGGGCCAGATGACCGGCTGCGAGGGTTATGTCGAGTCGGCAAGCGTCGGGCTGATCGCGGGCCTCTGCGCCGCCGCCGACATGCGCGGTGCCGCGCTGACGCCGCCGCCCGCGACGACCGCGCTCGGCGCGCTGCTCGGCCATATTACCGGCGGTCACATCGAAACCATCGACGCCGGTTCGCGCTCGTTCCAGCCGATGAACATCAACTTTGGCCTGTTCCCGCCGCTGGCCAGCGCTCCGACCAAGAAGCCGGACGGCTCGCGGCTGCGTGGCAACGAGAAGACCGTCGCCAAGAAGCAGGCGATCAGCGCGCGGGCGCTCGCCGAGCTCGACGCCTGGATCGCAGAGCACCTGCGCGTTGCGGCAGCGGCCTGACAGTCATGAGCTTGCCGAAAGACGACGACGCCACTTTGTCGGCGCGATGGAATCAGGGCGTGCTGCTCAAGCGCGATGTGTTCTCGACCGTCGAGCGCGGCCGCTTCCGCACCGATGACGGCGAGGTCGACGGCGTGCTGCGCCGGCTCGATCAGGTGCCGTTCTGGTCGTTTGCCGTGGCCTTGCATCTGTTCTCGCGCGAACGCCGCGCGCTGACCCTGGCGCGCGACCTCGACATCGGGCCAAAGCTGTTGTGGGCCGGGAGGCGCGCGCTGGTGCGCGGCTTCATCGACGGCGCGGCGCTGCATCTGGCCAAGCCGCACGGCGACGTCGCCTATTTCCGCTCGGCCAAGGCCGCGTTGCGCAAGCTGCATCGCGCCGGCATCTGCCACAACGACCTCGCCAAGGAGCAGAACTGGCTGGTCGGCCGCGACGGTCGCGCCTACCTCACCGACTTCCAGCTCGCCGCCTGCTTCAAGACCCGCAGCCGGCTGTTCCGTATCGCTGCCTACGAGGATCTGCGCCATCTGTTGAAGCACAAGCGCAGTTATGCCCCAGAGGCGTTGACGCCGATGGAGCGGAAGGTGCTCGCGAAGAAATCCGCGGCCGCCAGCATCTGGCTGAAGACCGGCAAGAAGGTCTACCAGGCGATCACCCGCGGCATCTTCAATTTCACCGACCGCGAAGGCGGCGGCCGCCGACTGGTCAACGACGCCCCGGTTCTGGTCGATCTGATCCGGAAGAATCCTGAAGTGCGCGACACCGCGATCGTGGCCTTCGCCGACCGTCGCGTCGGCGTCGGACTTTACGCCTTTGTCGAGGCCGATCAATCGGCGCTGGAGAAGACGTTGCGCAGCGAGCTCGCCGCGGCCAAGGGCATCAAGCCGCCCGAACATATCCAGATCGTACACGCGCTGCCGCGCGACGCGGCCGGCAAGCCACGCACCGAAATCCTGCAACTCGTTGCCATGAACCAGATCGACCTGATCGAGCCGATGATGCGCAGTGACGCCGATCGCGAGTTCCTCAAGGACATCCTGGAGCAACGCAAGAACCTGCGCGATCGCTTCAACTTCGAAGTCGCCGAAATGGATCGGCCCGCACGCTAAAGCGCGACGAGACGAGGTCGACTCGTCATCTCGCTTTAGCCTCATGTTTGCGCATGATCTTTCAAAAAGCCGCTTCGCACGTTTCCGGATCATGCTTTAGCGCACGCACGGCGGCCCTCGACAAACGCGGCGCGAAGCCCCACTGTTTGCACGGGATATCGCGCTCAAGGGACAAGTTTGATGCCACTCACCCGTGGCCGCATCGGAGGCTATGATTCCGAACGATTGGCGTTCGGATTCACCATGATGGACGGTGACCAGGAAGTCGAATGCCAGATCAGCGACGCCGCAATGGACGAACTCGCCGGCACGCGTGGAACGGCGAGCCTGGCGCGGCAGGCGCAATTCATTGCGCTGCGCGACGCGGTCGAGCAGATCGCATCCGACGTCTACGACAGCGGCCGCACCGTCAAGGGCGCAACGATCCGGATCTTCACCAAGCACATCGCCAAGGAATAGCGCCACGCACGATCCGCGCACAAACGCTCTGCGTTTGTCGCGCGGGATCAGCCTAGCTGCCGAATTCCTCCGTGCGCGCCGCGCGCCACAACGTCCATAGCGTACGCAGGCGCGAGACCGGCCTTGGCAGGAACGGATCGTAGTCGACCCTCCTCGCCCGGTTGAGCTCCTGCCGCACGCAGGCCAGTGGCAGAAAGATGCGCCGCGCACCGGACGGGGCATCCGCGAGCAGGCCGAACGCGGTCTTGAGATGGCCCTGTGCCTCGTCCGCGAGCTGATCGATCGCGGCGCGGATGTTCGGCGTCGGCTTGCCGGCAAACACCTCCTCCTTGCTGCTGCCGTGCTGCTGGAGCAATGGTAACGGCAGAAACAGTTGCTGCCGTGCGGCGTCGTGGCCGAGCGTTGCAATGACCTGCGCCATGCCCTGGGCAAGGCCGGCATGACGGGCGAGATGATCGATTGCCTCGGATGGCCGCGCCACGATGCGCGTGGCCTGAGAGAACAAAGCCACCGTCGTGGCATCGAGATAGCCCTCGAGCGCGGCAAGCGACGGCATCGGGTCGTTGTAGAGGTCGAACTGGTGCTCCTCGACCAGGCGCGAGAATGGCGAGACCGGCAGGCGGTGATTGCGGATCGTCCACAGCAGCTCCGCCGCGACCGGGTTGCCCTCGACGCCGCCGTGCCCGGTGCCCGCCAGCATGTCGGTCCACCATTGCAACCGCATCTCGCCGGGCAACGGCTGGCTGACCTGCTCGTGCACCCGCGAGACCTCGATGTTGAAAGCATAGATCGCGAGCAGCGCCCGGCGTTCCGGCCCCGGCAGGAACAGGGTCGAGGCGTAGCGCACGAAATCATGGGTCCGCACCAGGTCGGCGCAGAACGCTGCACCGTCGCTTGGCGCCTCCGCCGCGCTCATGGCACCGCGATCAGCGCCGCCGCGACCCGGCGCCGTTCGCCCAGCATGATGTTGTAGGTGCGGATTGCAGGGCCGGTCTGCATCGGGTCGAGCACCACGCGGACCGCACGCAGCGCCTCGCGCAGGCCCTTTGGCGGCACCCAGACCTCGGTGCCGCTGCCGACGATCAGGGTGTCGATCGCATTGGCCGCCGCGAACACCTTTTGCAGCGAATATTCGTCGATCTCCTGCGGCCGGGTGACCGGCCAGGCCCAGATCGCGTCCGGCAGGCACAACAGCGAGCCGCGATGCGACATATCGGCGAACGCGAAGCCGCCCTTGCCGTAGGCCTCGATCGGCGCCGACCTCGGAAGATGGGGAGCGTCCGAGGGGTTGCTCATGCGGGCTACTTCTTGGCTGCCGCCGTGTCCGGCTTCTTGGCCGGTTCGTCCAGCGTCTCACCCCGCGTGGTGTGGACACCGAGGTAGATCAGGATCGGTGCGGCGATGAAGATCGAGGTGTAGGTGCCGACCAGCACGACGCCGAACATCATCACCGCGGTGAAGCTGTGGATCGCCTGGCCGCCGAACAGCAGCAGTGCGAGCAGCGCCAGCGTCACGGTGACGTGGGTGATGATCGAACGCGACAGCGTCGAGTTGATCGATTCGTTGAGCAGCTGTGGCATCGGCATCTTCTTGTAGCGCCGCAGCATCTCGCGGATGCGGTCGTAGATGACGACGGTGTCGTTGAGCGAATAGCCGAGAATCGTCAACAGCGCCGCGATACTGGTGAGGTCGAAGTCGACCTGGGTGACCGACATGAAGCCGATCGTGAGCACGATGTCGTGGACGTTGGCGATCATGGCGCCGAGCGCGAACTGCCACTCGAACCGGAACCAGAGGTAGATCAGGATGCCGATGATCGCGAGCATCAGGCCGAGCATGCCGTAGGCAAGCAGTTCGCCGGAGACGCGCGGCCCCACCACCTCGACGCGCCGGTAGTCCACGGCCTCGCCGAGCGCGCCGCGGATCTTGCCCACTGCGTCCTGCTGGGCCTTGTCGCCGCCCGGTTGTTCGGCGACGCGAATCTGCACGTCTGCCTCGCCCGAACCGCCGAGTTGCTGCAACTGCACCTCGCCGAGACCGAGGCCGTTCAGGGTCGTGCGCATCGCCGCGATGTCGGCGGTGCCGGACTTGGCCCGCACCTCCAGCAGCGTGCCGCCCTTGAAGTCGATGCCGAAGTTCAGGCCGTGGGTGAAGAACAGCGTGATGGCGAGGATCGAGAGCAGCGCCGAGATCGGGAAGCTGATGCGGCGAAAGCGCGTGAAGTCGAAATGCGTATCGTCGGGCACGATGCGCAGCGACGGCAGCAGGCCGAGCGCCGCGACCACGGTCAGCACGGCGATCAGGATGCCAAGGCCAATGAGAACGGTATGGGTCACGAGAGGCCTCTCAGATCGGCACGGTTTGCGGCCGCTTCCACCACACCCACCACGCGACGATCAGGCGCGTCATTGTGAAGGCGGTGAACACCGTGGTGATGATGCCGATGCCGAGCGTCACGGCAAAGCCGCGCACCGGCCCGGTGCCGATGTAGAACAGCACGGCAGCAGCGATGAAGGTGGTGATGTTGGAATCGAGGATGGTCGCCAGCGCCCGCTTGAAGCCGGCGTCGATCGCCGAGATCGCGTTGCGGCCGCCGCGCAGTTCCTCACGGATGCGCTCGTAGATCAGCACGTTGGAGTCGACCGCGATGCCGACCGTCAGCACGATGCCGGCGATGCCCGGCAAGGTCAGCGTGGCGTTGAGCAGCGACAGCAGACCGAAGATCATCGCGACGTTGATGGCCACGGCGATGTTGGCGAACACGCCGAACAGCCGGTAGGTGAGCAGCATGAACACGATGACCAGGATCGAGCCGACATAGGCCGCGAGCTCGCCCTTCTCGATCGAGTCCTGTCCGAGGCCCGGACCGACGGTTCGCTCCTCGATCACGGTCAACGGCGCCGGCAGCGCGCCGGCACGCATCAGGATCGCCAGATCATTGGCCGATTGCACGGTGAAGCTGCCGGAAATCTGGCCCTGTCCGCCGGTGATCGGCTCGCGGATCACGGGTGCCGAGATCACCTTGTTGTCGAGCACGATCGCAAACGGCTGACCGACATTCTCGGCAGTCGCCTGGGCGAATTTGCGCGCACCCGTGGTGTTGAACTTGAAGCTGACGATCGCCTCGCCGGTGCGCTGGTCGAAGCCGGGCTGGGCGTCCGAGAGCTCGCCTCCGGAGACCAGGACCTGCTTCTTGACGACGTACGGAATCGGTGGCGGCGATGCGCTCATCAGCAGTTCGGAGTCCGGCGGCAGCCGGCCCTGCTGCGCCTGATCGGGCGACACCGAGGTGTCGACCATGCGGAATTCCATCTTCGCAGTCTTGCCGAGCAGTTCTTTGAGGCGGGTCGGATCCTGCAGGCCCGGCACCTGCACCAGGATGCGGTCGGTGCCCTGGCGCTGGATCACCGGCTCGACCGTGCCGAGCTCGTTGACCCGCTTCTCGACGATCTGGATCGATTGCTCGATGGTCTGCCGGATGCGCTCGGTGATCGCTGCCGGCGGGATCGTCAGGCGGATCAGGCCGCTGCCGGCATCGGCAACCTCGAGGCTGCGCTGACCGCTGGAGCCGAGCAATCCGCCGAGCGGCTGCGACAGCTCGCGGAGCTTCGACAACGCCGGCGCCTGCTCGCCCTCCTTGGAGATGCGCACTTCCACCGCGTCGTTGCGAACGTTGAGGCCGGTGTAGCCGATCTTGGCTTCACGAAGCACCTTCCGGGCGTCGTCGCGGATTTGGTCGAGCTTCTCCTTCTTCACGTAGTTGGAGTCGACCTCGAGCAGCAGATACGAGCCGCCCTGCAAATCGAGGCCGAGCACGAGGCGTCGCTGCGCCCAGGCCGGCCAGGTCTTGACCTGCGCCTCGGGGAAGAAATTGGGCACGGCGCACAGGCAGACCACCAGCGCTGTCAGGATGATCCCCAGCGCTCGCCACCGCGTGAAATACAACATCGAGTTGACCTGTCAGATTCCAGAAAGTCGGCGCCGCGATCAGCTCGCGGACGCCTCGTCCTTGGCATCGCCCTTCGCCGGCTCACCCTTGGTCCGCACGCCCGAGATCATCTGCCGCATCTGGCGGACGCGGACACCGTCCGAGATCTCGAACTCGATCTGGTCGTCGTCGACCACCTTGGTCACCTTGCCGACGAGGCCGCCCGAGGTCACCACGGTGTCGCCGCGGCGGATGTTCTTCACGAGGTCTGCATGGTCCCGCACCTTCTTCTGCTGCGGGCGCAGAATCAGGAAGTACATGATCACGAAGATCAGCGCGAATGGCAGCAGCGACATCAACATGCTGTTGGTGTCACCACTCGCTCCGGCCTGAGCAAACGCAGGAGTAATCAGCATTCGGACGATCCTCGGATAAGACGGGAAAAGACCGGCAGCGCCCTCGACCTTCGGGGCGGTATGGCGGTCCGGACAAATTCGCGCGGACTATAGCGGCCGCGGTCCCAATTGCAACGTTAACGGGCCTTCATTTAGGGCGCTTGCGGGACCTGCGCCAGCCCGATATGGCTGCGCCGACAGGAACTGGACAAATGCCGAAAAAAGCCAAGAAATCCACCAGTAAAACAACCCGCAAAACACCCCCCAAAACCGCCGCCAGAGGCGCTGCAAACGCCGCGACAAAACGCCCGGAAATGGCGCTCGATGGCGCCACTGCCGAGCGGATCGCGAACGCCCTGGAGAGCATCGCAAGCCGCCTCGCGGCCGCCTCCCCGGCCGCCGCCGATCCAGCCGAGTCGCTCGGCGCCGCGGACGCCTTCGTCTGGCACCCGGACGGCCGCCTGGCCCCGGTGCCGCGCGTCAGCCGTGTCGAAATCGGCCTGCTCAAGGGCGTCGACCGGATGCGCGACATCCTGATGGAGAACACCGAGCGGTTCACCAACGGGCTGCCCGCCAACAATGCCCTGCTGTGGGGCGCCCGCGGCATGGGCAAGTCGTCGCTGGTGAAGGCGGCGCATGCCACCATCAATGCCGACCGCAAGCCGGCCGACCGGCTGAAGCTGATCGAGATCCACCGCGAGGACATCGAGAGCCTGCCCGGGCTCATGGAGCTTCTGCGCAGCTCGCCGTTCCGCTGCATCGTGTTCTGCGACGACCTCTCCTTCGACGGCAACGACGCCTCCTACAAATCGCTGAAGGCGGTGCTGGATGGCGGTATCGAAGGCCGTCCCGACAACGTCATCCTCTATGCGACCTCGAACCGCCGGCATCTCCTGGCGCGCGAGATGATCGAGAACGAACGCTCGACCGCGATCAATCCGGGCGAGGCAGTCGAGGAGAAAGTTTCGCTGTCGGATCGCTTCGGCCTCTGGCTCGGCTTCCACCGCTGCAGCCAGGACGAGTACCTCGCGATGGTCAAGGGCTATTGCGACCATTTCGGCATCAAGATCGCCGACGACGAACTCGAGCGCGAGGCGCTCGAATGGTCGACCACCCGCGGCTCGCGCTCCGGCCGCGTCGCCTGGCAATACACCCAGGAGCTGGCGGGCCGGCTCGGCGTGCGGCTGAGCGGGAAGTAATCGCCGTCGCAATCGTCAAAACAAAACGGGGGAAGCT
>NZ_DDOP01000075.1:371-787 GCF_002341725.1 Bradyrhizobium sp. UBA2491 | reverse complement strand
CAAAACAAAACGGGGGAAGCTTGCGCTTCCCCCGTTGTCTTTGTTGTGAGACTTGGAAGTCCCTTGGAAGTCCGAGCGCGTAACTTACGCGCCGTTGAGGAACTGGAGCGGATCGACCGGAGACGACCCCTTGCGAATTTCGAAGTGAAGCTGCGGCGAGCTCGCCTCGCCGGTCTGGCCGGACTTGGCGATCACCTGGCCGCGCTTGATGGTATCGCCGCGCTTCACCAGGATTTCGCTCGCATGGGCGTAGGCGGTGACATAGCCGTTGGAATGGCGAACCAGCACGAGGTTGCCGTAGCCCTTCAGCTCGTTGCCCGAATAGGCCACCACGCCGTCCTCGGCCGCCTTCACCGGGGTGCCTTCGGGCACCGCGACGTTGATGCCGTCATTGACCTTGCCGTTGGTCTTCGAGC
>NZ_DDOP01000075.1:0-204 GCF_002341725.1 Bradyrhizobium sp. UBA2491 | reverse complement strand
CCTTGCCGTTGGTCTTCGAGCCGTAAGCCGTGATGACCTTGCCGCGCACTGGCCAGCGGAAGGTCGGCAGCGCACTGGTGGTCTCGGCCGGCTTGGCCGCCGGCGTCTCCGCGACGGCTGGCTGTTCGACAGTCGCGGTCGGCTGGACCAGCCGCGCGCTCTGCTGCGGCAGCGCGCTGGCGACGACCTTCGGAGCCGCCACGG
>NZ_DDOP01000102.1:0-39144 GCF_002341725.1 Bradyrhizobium sp. UBA2491 | reverse complement strand
CCGCAAGGGGGGAGGGAGCCCGAGAGTGTGCTCACCTCACGTGGTTGCTTGCTATGATGACACCGTCGCGCGCACCCGCAGCCGATTACGGCTGCGGCTCGGCCTTGGCGAAGCGGTCGTCGAGCGCATAGCCGGCGCCGCGCACGGTGCGGATCGGATCCTGCTCGCGGCCCGGATTGAGCAGCTTGCGCAGGCGACCGATATGGACGTCGACGGTGCGCTCATCGATGTAGATGTCGCGGCCCCAGACGCTGTCGAGCAGCTGCTCGCGGCTGAACACGCGGCCGGGATGCTCGAGGAAGAATTCGAGCAGGCGATACTCGGTCGGCCCGAGATCGATCGGCCGGCCCGAGCGCGCCACGCGGCGCTTCTCGCGGTCGAGCTCGATGTCGCCATAGGTCAGCACGGTCGCAAGCCGCTCCGGGCTGGCGCGGCGCAGCAGGCCCTTCACCCGTGCCAGCAGCTCGGGCACCGAGAACGGCTTGACGATGTAATCGTCGGCGCCGGTGGCCAGCCCGCGCACGCGCTCGCTCTCCTCGCCACGCGCGGTCAGCATGATGATCGGAAGCTGCTTGGTCTCCGGCCGCGCCCGCAGGCGGCGGCACAGCTCGATGCCGGAAAGACCCGGCAGCATCCAGTCGAGCACCACGAGGTCGGGAACGCGCTCCTTCAGCCGGGTGTCGGCATCATCGCCGCGCCCGACGGTTTCAACATCGTAGCCTTCCGCATCGAGGTTGTAGCGCAACAACGTCGTCAGCGCTTCCTCGTCTTCGACTACCAGAATGCGTGCGCTCATCGGTCTAAGTTCTTTCTCTGTGGTGATCCGTTGCCCAGACGCAAACCGAAACGCTTACTTCCTTCAGCAAGGTCCCCGCGCAAACGATCTGTCGCGAGGACAATCCGGTTCCGCTGTCGCGGATCATGCCCTAGTTGCCCGGCACCGTGGTGGCAAAGTTGGTCATGTCGCCCTTCGGGCGCTTGTCGGTGATCTGCTGGCCCTCGATCATGTAGAACACGGTTTCGGCGATGTTGGTGGCGTGATCGCCGATCCGCTCGATGTTCTTGGCGCAGAACATCAGATGGATGCAGAACGAGATGTTGCGCGGATCCTCCATCATGTAGGTCAGCAGCTCGCGGAACAGCGAGGTGCAGATCGCATCGACCTCCTCGTCGCCCTTCCAGACGTTCATCGCCGCCGGCAGGTCGTGTGCCGCGTAGGCGTCGAGCACCGACTTGACCTGCGACAGCACGAGATCGGTCATGTGCTCGAGGCCGCGGATCAGCTTCAGCGGCTGGAAATCGCTCTCCAGCGCCGCGACGCGCTTGCCCATGTTCTTGGCGAGATCGCCGATCCGCTCGAGATCGGTGGCCACGCGCATCGCGCTGACGATTTCGCGCAGGTCGATCGCCATCGGCTGGCGGCGGGCGATCGTCAGCACCGCGCGCTCTTCGATGACGCGTTGCAGATTGTCGATCTCGATGTCGGCGGCGACCACGCGCTTGCCGAGCGCGACGTCGCGACGGATCAGCGCGTCGACCGACTCGGTGATCATCCGCTCGACGAGGCCGCCCATCTCGGCGACCAGGCGGGTCAATTCCTGCAGGTCGCTGTCGAATGCCTTGGCGGTATGTTCAGAGGCCATCGCTTGTCTCCTCAGCCGAACCGGCCGGTGATGTAGTCCTGGGTGCGTCGATCGCTCGGCGACGTGAAGATCTTGTTGGTGTCGTCGAACTCGATCAGTTCGCCGAGATACATGAAGGCGGTCTTGTCGGAGACGCGCGCCGCCTGCTGCATGTTGTGGGTCACGATCGCGATCGTGTAATCCTCGGAGAGCTCCTGGATCAGCTCCTCGACCTTGGCGGTCGAGATCGGATCGAGCGCCGAGCACGGCTCGTCGAACAGGATCACCTCGGGACGCACCGCAACGGTGCGCGCGATGCACAGGCGCTGCTGCTGACCGCCGGAGAGCGACAGGCCGGAGGCGTTCAGCTTGTCCTTGACCTCGTTCCACAGCGCGCCGCCGCGCAGCGCCTTTTCGACCCGGTCGTCCATCTCGGACTTCGAGATCTTCTCGTAGAGGCGGATGCCGAAAGCGATGTTCTCGTAGATCGTCATCGGGAACGGCGTCGGCTTCTGGAACACCATGCCGACCCGCGCACGCAGCAGGTTGAGGTCGAGCTTGGGATCGAGAATGTTGGTCTGGTCCAGCATCAGCTGGCCGACCGCGCGCTGGCCCGGATAGAGGTCGTACATCCGGTTGAAGATGCGCAGCAGGGTCGACTTGCCGCAGCCGGAGGGACCGATGAACGCGGTGACGCGGTTGGTGCCGAGCGTCAGGTTGATGTTCTTCAGCGCGTGGTGCTCACCATAGTAGAAGTTGAGGTTGCGCACCGTGACCTTCGGCGGCGCTTCCGGCAACGGAACCTGGGGAACGTGACCCGCGGCAGTCGTGGAAACAGAAAGCTCGGTCATTTTGCGGCCCTTTCAGCACCAAGGATACGCGCGCCGATATTGAGCGCGAGCACGGTGAATGTGATGAGCAGTGCGCCGCTCCACGCCAGTTCTTTCCAGTAGGCGTAGGGGCTCTGCACGAAGTTGTTGATGGTCACCGGCAGGTTGGCCATCGTCTTGGTCAGGTTGAGGCTGAAGAACTGGTTCGACAGCGCCGTGAACAGCAGCGGCGCGGTCTCGCCGGCGACGCGGGCGGTCGCCAGCAGCACGCCGGTGATCAGGCCCGACCGGGCCGCACGATAGGCGATCCGCTTGATCACCAGCGAACGCGGCAGGCCGAGCGCCGACGCCGCCTCGCGCAGCGGGTTGGGCACCAGCAGCAGCATGTCCTCGGTGGTGCGCAGCACGACCGGGATCACGATCACCGCGAGCGCGAGGCTGCCTGCGATCGCCGAGAAGCCGCGCATCGGCACCACCACGGCGCCATAGATGAACAGGCCGATGATGATCGAGGGCGCGCTGAGCAGGATGTCGTTGATGAAGCGGATCACCGAGGTGAGCTTGTCGTGCCTGCCGTATTCGGCGAGGTAGGTGCCGGCGAACAGGCCGAGCGGCGCGCCGATGCCGACGCCGATCACGGTCATGATCACCGAGCCGACGATGGCATTGAGCAGGCCGCCTTCGGTCGAGCCGGGCGGCGGCGTGTTCTGGGTGAACAGCTGCACGCTGAGGCCGGCGAGGCCGTTGTAGAGCAGCGTGATCAGGATCAGCGCCAGCCAGGTGACGCCGAACAGCGCCGCGCCGACGCAGAGCGCGCGGATCACGATGTCGCTGCGGCGGCGGGATTTGTAGATCGGGTTCATGGCGTTACTTCCCCGCCTTCTTTTCAAGCCGCATCAGCATCAGCCGCGCTCCGGCGAGCACGAAGAAGGTCAGCACGAACAGCAGCAGGCCGAGCAGGATCAGGCCGGACTGGTGCAGGCCGTCGCTCTCGGCGAACTCGCTGGCGATCGCCGCCGAGATCGTGGTGCCCGGCGCGAAGATCGACGACGAGATGCGGAACGAGTTGCCGATGATGAAGGTGACCGCCATGGTCTCGCCGAGCGCGCGGCCGAGCGCCAGCATGATGCCGCCGATCACGCCGACGCGGGTGTAGGGGATCACCACGCTGCGGACGACTTCCCAGGTGGTGCAGCCCATGCCGTAGGCGGCTTCCTTGAGCACCGGCGGCACGGTCTTGAACACGTCGACCGAGATCGCGGTGATGAAGGGCAGCACCATGATCGCGAGGATCAACGCGGCGTTGAACAGGCTGAGATAGGACGGCGGGCCTGCGAACACCGCGCCGAGCACCGGAATGCCCTCGAAAGCCCTGATCATGAAGGGCTGGAACGTGTTGGCGAGGAACGGGCCGAGCACGAAGAAGCCCCACATGCCGTAGATGATGGAGGGGATGCCGGCGAGCAGCTCGATGGCGATGCCGATCGGACGGCGCAGCCATTGCGGGCAGAGTTCGGTGAGGAAGACGGCGATGCCGATGCCGACCGGGATCGCGATCAGCATCGCGATGACCGATGTGATCAGCGTGCCGTAGATCGGGCCGAGCGCGCCGAGCACCGGCGGATCGGCCGAGGGCGCCCAGCGCTGCGTCCAGAGGAAGGCGAGGCCATACTCCTTCATCGCCGGCCAGGCGCCGACGATCAGCGACAGGATGATGCCGCCGAGGATCAACAGGACCGAAATCGCCGAGACGCGGGTGATCCAATAGAAGGTGGCATCACCGAGCTTGAAGGCGCTGAGGGCCTTGGCGCGATCGTAAGGTCCCGCGGCTTCCATCACATCGCTCTGAACAGCCATGTCTGCCACGCCACTTCCCTCTTTATTATTTGAAAGCTGCACTAACCGCTACGCCCCCGAAGCGATCTTCACTGACGCAAAAGGCCGGGCGTCGTTCCGGTTGCGCCGGGGGCGCGAACCCCGGGGCTCATCCGCGTGTCTTGCCGCAGTGACGAACCCCGGGTCTTGGTCGCTCGGCCTGCGCCGCCATTCGAACGGCACAAGCCTTGGTCGAAGCGATAGCTTAGCTCTTGATGTCCGAGGACCAGGTCTTCTCGATCAGCTTGACGACCGATTCCGGCATCGGGATGTAGTCGAGCTCTTCGGCCGCCTTGCCGCCCTTCTCGAAGGCGTACTTGAAGAACTTGAGCGCTTCCTGCGAGGCCGCCTTGTCGGTGGCTTCCTTGTGCATCAGGATGAAGGTCGCGGCGGTGATCGGCCAGGAGGCTTCGCCCGGCTGGTCGGTCAGGATCACGTAGTAGCCGGGAGCCTTGGCCCAGTCGGCGTTCGACGCCGCAGCCTGGAAGGCGGCGATGGTCGGCTGCACGGTCTTGCCGGCCTTGTTGACCAGCGCGGTGTAGGTCAGCTTGTTCTGCTTGGCATAGGCGTATTCGACATAGCCGATCGCATTCTTGGTCTGGCCGATGTTGCCGGCAACGCCTTCGTTGCCCTTGGCGCCGACGCCGACCGGCCACTCGACCGCGGTGCCGGAACCGACCTTGGACTTCCACTCGGCGTTCGACTTGGAGAGGTAGTCGGTGAAGTTGAAGGTGGTGCCCGAACCGTCCGAACGGCGCACGACGGTGATCGCGTCACCCGGCAGGGTCAGCTTCGGATTGAGCTTGGCGATCGCCGCGTCGTTCCACTTGGTGATCTTGCCGAGATAGATGTCGCCGAGCACTTCGCCCGAGAGCACGAGATCGCCCGACTTGATGCCTTCGACGTTCACGACCGGAACGATCGCGCCCATCACCATCGGCCACTGGACGAGGCCGTCCTTCTCGAGCTGCTCGGCCTTGAGCGGCGCGTCGGTGGCGCCGAAGGTCACGGTCTTGGCCTGGATCTGCTTGATGCCGGCGCCCGAACCGATCGACTGATAGTTCAGGCCGTTGCCGGTGTCCTTCTTGTAGGCGTCAGCCCATTTCGAATAGATCGGGAACGGAAACGTTGCGCCCGCGCCGGTGATATCGGCAGCGAAGGCCGACGTCGAAGCGGCGACCATGCCGGCAGCGACGATTGCTTTGATGAAATTCATGGGGTGGTCTCCATCGTGTGAGCGAAGCGCCGAATGCGCCCGATCGCGCTCACGCCGGTCCATCTAGGAGCGGTCGGTGCCGGTTTTACGAAGGTTGGATGACAGTTGGATGACAGAGCTAAGCGACTGATAACGCTTAGCTTTGGGTCTGTACCGGGGTCTTCGGGCGGGGAAAACAGGCGGTAAAAGTGGCGCCATTCTTCGGCACGCTCTCGATCAAAAGACGCCCGCGATGACGGTTAAGAATATGTTTCACCAGCGATAATCCGAGGCCCGTTCCGCCCTGGTTTCGGCTGTCGCCGACGTCCACCCGGTAGAACCGCTCGGTCAGCCGCGGCAGGTGCTCCGGGGCGATGCCGGGACCGAAATCCCGTACCAGGACACGGATTTCGGGGCTTCCCTCGCCCGATGCGCCCGAAACGGTCTGATTGAGCGACACTATGACGCGCCCGCCCGAGGCGCCATATTTGAGCGCATTCTCGATCAGGTTCTCGAACAGCCGCAGCAGTTCCTCGCGGTCGCCGGCGATCGTGACCGGGGTCGGCGGCAGATCGACCTCGATCTCGACCTGGCGCTCGCTCGCCAGCACCTCGAGGCCGTCGGCGACCTGACGGATGATCGGCACGATGTCGATCGAGGCCTCGGGGCGGACATGGGCCGACAATTCGACCCGCGACAGCGACAGCAGATCGTCGATCAGCCGCGCCATGCGGGTGGCCTGGGTGTGCATGATGCCGAGGAAGCGCTCGCGTGCCCGCACGTCCTCTCGCGCCGGCCCCTGCAACGTGTCGATGAAGCCGGACAGCGCCGCGAGCGGGGTGCGCAACTCGTGGCTGGCATTGGCGACGAAGTCGGCGCGCATCTCCTCGACCCGGCGCAGCGGCGTCAGGTCGTGGAAGGTCATCAGCATGCACTTCTCGGTGCCGCCGAACTGGGTCGGCACCGGAACCGGCGTGATGACCAGTTCCATCCAGCGATCTACCGGGACGTGATCGGTATAGGTGGCGCGGCGCGGCTCGGTGGTCGCGATCGCCTCGCGCAGCGCGGTGATAATTTCAGGGGAACGCAGTGCGAACTGCGCCAGTTCGTTCCTGCGCAGCGCCGGGGCAAGCTGGGCCGCGGCGGCGTTGAGATGGATGACGCGGCCGGCACGGTCGAGCAGCACGGCCGGATCCGGCATGCCAGCGACGACGGCGCTGACGGCAGCCGCCTCGACCGGATTGACGCCGCGGACGTCCTCGCGCGACGTCCCGGCATCATGCAGCCGCCACGGCACCAGCGCAGCGGCGGCGATGCAGGCGAACACCGCGCAGGCCCGCACCAGCGACAATTCGCCGAGCGCGACCACCACGCTCAGCGCCAGCGCCGCCGCGAGCAGGATCAGCGCCGCGTGACGCAGCCGGTCGGGCCAGGGCGAAAAAATCGAGGAAGGCGTATCGTCAACTGCCATCGCGGCGGCTTTCATCCCGTCGGTTCGTGTCTCGCCCAGGCGCGGTCAATCGACCTGTCCTCGGGAGACATCGGGGCTGCTTCATCAGACGCCGGAGTCACCGCGCTTTCGGACCAAAACCGCTTCTCGGTGCGGCTGCGCGCGGGGACCCGAATCAGCCTGCGGCAGCCGTTTGAGTCGGGCGCCGACGATAACCTCCCGAAACGTCAGCAAGATTACAGATATGACGAAAGGGACAATATAGTAGAGCAGCCGGAACAGCAGCATACCGCCGAGCAGGTCCTCGCGGTCCATCTGCCAGAGGCCGACCAGCATGGCGGCGTCGAACACCCCGAGGCCGCCGGGCGAGTGGCTGGCGAAGCCGAGCAGCGTCGCCGACACGAAGATGACCGCGACCACGACGAAGCCCAGATTGGGCTCGTCGGGCACCAGCACATACATCGCCAGCGCGCAGAAGCCGAGGTCGACGATGCCGATCGCGATCTGCAGCAGGGTCAGCGGGCCGCCCGGCAAGGTCACCGTCCAGGGACCACGGCCGACCACCCGCGGCTGGGTCCAGACCCAGACCACATAGGCCACCAGCGCGATGATGATCGCAAAGGCGATCGCGCGGTTGAGCCACGGCGGCAGCTGGTCGATGTTGGCGGCGGCCTCCGGATGATAGGCGATGCCGAGCCCGAGCACCGCGGCATTGCCGAGCCAGAAGGTCAGGCCGGCGAGGAAGCAGATCTTGGCGACGTCGATCGCGTTCAATCCCCAGGCCGAATAGATCCGGTAGCGCACCGCACCGCCGGTGAAGACGCTGGCACCGACATTGTGCCCGATCGAATAGGAGGTGAACGCGGCGAGCGCATTGACGCGATAGGGCACATGGGCATGGCCGATCGCGCGCACCGCGAACAGATCGTAGAAGGTCAGCGTGAAATAGCCGGCTGCGACGAACAGTCCCGCCAGCATGATCTGGCGGGGCTCAGTGCTCTTGATGGCCTCGAGCACCTCATTGGTGTCGATGCCGCGCAGCATGTGATAGAGGACGTAACAGGCGATGCCGATGACGGCGATGCTGATGACAACACCCAGCCGATGCAGGATTTGCTTCTGGCGCAGAAACGCCATCGCCCTGCCTGTTGCTTCCAGCATCTAGACCTCGAATTGCGATCCCGCGACGACGGCTCCCGGGCGACCGCCGCCGGCGCTTCGCTGTGCCCTGCCCCGTGTAGCGCGTTTTAAGCCGGAGTGGAATTCGTCAAACGACAATAAAACGCGCATCTTCAAGATATTAGGGATGATTCATGACAGCGGGTGCACAAATATGCGCGTTTCTCGCCACCTTCGACAAGGCTTGATCCGCGCCTGCGGCAGTTAGCCCGCCGAAGGCACTGCAAGGCCATCCGGGAAACTACGGGGCCGATCACCCCGCCGTGATGGACGCCGTGTCAGCCTGCCGGCTTGCTGCGCGAGACCACCCAGTCGCGCAACCAGGAGCCGATCGCGCAGCCGACCAGATAGAGCGCGAACATGATCAGCAGGAGATCGAGCCAGTAGCCGAAGCGGCCGGGCACGACATGCGCGAACGAGGCCGCCACCAGCGCGACGGCGAGCAGCGCCAGCCAGCGCATCCACAGCTTGGAGACGCCCTGCGCCCGATGCACCACCGCGATCCAGCCCATACAAAAGCCGAGCAGCGCCGCGCCGAGCAGCCAACCCCAGAAGAATGTCGCGAGCACGGTCATCGCTACTTCACCACGAATTCGATGCGGCGGTTCTGCGCCTTGCCGTCTTCACTGTCGTTGCCGGCCACCGGCTGCGTGCTGCCATAGCCGATCGGCGTGAAACGGCTGGCAGGCAGCCCGGCGCGCACCAGGTAATCCACCACGGCCTGCGCGCGGCGCTCCGACAACGCCTGGTTGGCCGCTTCATCGCCGTCGCTGTCGGTGTGACCGACGATCTCGATCGTCGAATTCGGGCAGCGCATCGCGGTCTCGATCAGGCGATCGAGCAGACCCGCGGAATCCGGAACGATGTCGGCCTTGCCGGACTCGAAGCGGATCTTGCCCTTCGAGAGGATCTCGGAAAACAGCTGCTGGCACACCGTGGGATCGACCGGCGCCGCCGCTGGCTTGACCGTGACCTCGGCCTTGTATTGCCAGCCCTGCGGAAAGTCCTTGCCGAGCCCGTCGCGGATCTGGCCGGCCGCGGCATCGTAGAGCGCATCGCCCGACAACTTGACCTCGCGGTCCGATACCACAAGCGTTCCGGTCGACAGCCGCGACAGCGCACCGAGCGCGGGCACCACCGCCGCCGCAAACCCGGAGGGCGCGCCGACACTGGCCTTGAGATTGTCGACCACCTTCTCGCTGAAGAACTTGCGGCCGGCGGCCGCGACCAGCGCGGCATGCACGTTGTTGTCGGGCACGTAGCCGGTCAATGTCAGCGTCACCGCGACCGGGTCCTTGTAGGCCTGGAATACATAGGGCGGCGCCTTGATGTCGTTGCCGGCGATCGAATAGCCCTCAGGCAGGTTCTTCAGCGCCGCAGCGATCGCTTCGCGTCCGCCGAGCTCGCGCGCCATGCCGGCGAGAGCCACCTTGTTGTCGGTCAGCGTGATCTTGCCGTCCTTCAGCTTGCCGATCTGGTCGAGCAACAACAGCGCCGCGGCATCGAACCGCGTCGGCGCGCCGCGGGCGAGCGCCATCTGGTCCACCACCTCGACACCGCCGAGGCTGGCCTTGGCGGCCTCCGTCAGCTTGTTCTTGCTCGACGGCAGCGGCGCATTGCCGCCGAGCGTGACCCGCACCACGTCGCGTTCGGCCGACCACACATAGGGTTTGGCCTCGGGAACAAGGCGGGTCTCGTCATTGACCAGCCGCACGCCCGGTACGGCTTCGACCGAGGCCACAGCACTGAGGCGGCCGTCTTCGGAGAAGGCATTGGCCGCAAACGTCACGTCACGGCCATCGACGCTGATGCGGCGCTTGTCGAGGACGGTATCCTTGAGTGCGGCATTAGAACGCGCGGCGAGGTCCGCCTCGACCGTTGCCGTCGAGGTCCAGGCCGCGATACCCCACATGACGACCAGTGGAATCACCCCCGGCCACCACTTGCTACTCCACTTGAAAAGTCCGTGCATTCAGCGTCCTGCGGGTCGGGAACCAGAGAGAAAACAAACCCTTGGCTGACTGTCAAACCCCAAATCAATTGCCATGGCGGGGGCGCCATGTCGGATCGGGATAACAGTTTCTTCAGTGGTCTTTCGCTAAGTTTGCGGCGGAATGCAAATCGGCCGGCCCGCGCCCTCATGAAACAACTCCGCAACACCGTGATCCGTGCCGGGATGGAGGCGTTGTATTTTTCGGGCGCGCACATCCTGTTGCGACCGATCTTCGCCGGCGTCGGCGCCATCTTCATGCTGCACCACGTTCGCCCGCGGCGCGGCGACGCGTTCCAGCCCAACCATCATCTCGAGGTCACGCCGGACTTCCTGCGCGCGATGCTGACGCATCTGCGTGCGCTCGACGTCGACGTCGTCGGCATGGACGAGGCGCATCGCCGCCTCACCGAACGGAATTTCGAGCGGCGCTTCGCCTGCTTCACCTTCGACGACGGCTATCGCGACAACCGCGATTTCGCACTGCCCGTGATGCGTGAATTCGACGCGCCGTTCACGGTCTATGTCGCAAGCGATTTCGCCGAGGGCTGCGGCAGGCTGTGGTGGATCGCGCTGGAGCGGGCGATATCGGCGGCGCCCGCGATCGAGGTGCCGATCGACGGCGCCATGACCCGGATCGACGCGGCGACGCCGCAAGCCAAGCGCGTCGCGTTCGGCCGCATGCATGACTGGCTGCGTTCGCTGCCGGGCGAGAAGGAGATGCAGGCCGAGATATCGGCGCTGTGCGTCCGCCACGGCGTCGACGAGACCGGCATCGCGCGCGAGCTCTGCATGTCATGGGACGAGCTGCGCGGCTTCGCCGACGATCCGCTGGTCACCATCGGCGCGCACACCATCACCCATTGCAATCTCGCCAAGCAGAGCGAGACCATCGCCTCGTTCGAGCTTGCCACCAGCCGGGCGCGGATCGAGGATGCGTTGCAGCGGCCGGTCGCGCATCTCGCCTATCCCTATGGCGACCGGATCGCCGCCGGACAGCGCGAATTCGCGCTCGCCCGATCGATCGGCTTCCGGACCGCGGTGACGACCCGGCCGGGCATGCTGTTTCCCGAAAGCGCCGACCATATGACTGCCTTGCAGCGGGTCTCGCTGAACGGCAATTACCAGGACGCGCGGCTGTTGCCGGTCCTGACCTCCGGCGCCGCCACCGCGGTGTGGAACGGTTTCCGCCGCATCGACGCGGCGTGATATCCGCCACCTCTCCTGTGAGCGCATAGCCTGCTTCCCTTCTCCCCTTGTGGGAGAAGGTGGCGCGGATGAAATCCGCGCCGGATGAGGGGTCTGTCTCCGCGGATGGAGACCCCTCACCCGGTGCCTGCGCCGCCACCCTCTCCCCACGGGAGTGGGCACTCAGCTTCCTTGACTCGATCCCCCGCCGCGCCCAGAACCACAGGCAATGCAACGGAGGAACGCATGTTCAAGGATTTGTTCTCACTGAAAGACCGCGTCGCGCTGGTGACCGGGGGATCGCGCGGCATCGGCAAGATGATCGCGGCCGGCTTCCTCGCGCAGGGCGCCGCCAGGGTCTACATCACCGCGCGCAAGGCAGGTCCCTGCGAGGCCACCGCGCAGGAATTGTCCGCCGCCTATGACGGCGAATGCATCGCGCTGCCGATCGACATCTCGACCGTCGAGGGCTGCGACAAGCTCGCGGCCGAGATCATCAAGCGCGAGCCGAAGCTCGATATCCTGGTCAACAATGCCGGCGCGGCCTGGGGCGCCGATTTCGACGAATTCCCGGAGAGCGGCTGGGACAAGGTGATGAACCTCAACGTCAAGTCGATCTTCTTCCTGACCAAGGCGCTGGCCAAGCCGCTGCGCGCCGCGGCGTCCCATGACAGGCCGGGCAAGGTGATCAACATCGCCTCGATCGACGGCATCTTCGTCAACCCGATGGAGACGTACTCCTATGCCGCGAGCAAGGCCGCGGTGATCCATCTGACGCGCCGGATGGCGACGCGGCTGATCAAGGACAACATCAACGTCACCGCAATCGCACCGGGCGCCTTCAAGTCGGACATGAACCGCGCCGCCCGCGACCACGCCGACGAGGTGGCGCAGCGCGTCCCGTCGCGGCGGGTCGGCAGCGACGAGGACATGGCAGGCACCGCGATCTATCTCGCCTCCCACGCCGGCGATTATGTCGTCGGCAACACCATCGCGGTCGACGGCGGCGTGGTCTACGCGACTGCGGGGCTCGAGATAGCGGGGTAGCAAGGTATCGCGACGCTCGGCCCGAGGCGCCAATCTACCACTGTCATGCCCCGGCTAGACCGGGGCATCCAGTACGCCGCGGCCTCTCGATCCTGCTCTGCTGTCTCTGGAATACTGGATCACCCGCTTTCGCGGGTGATGACCGAATGAGCGGTCGACACAAAGGAAAAAGGGGCGAGCCAGGGACCTCTTCGGCTCGCCCCTTCCTGCTCTCTCCCTAAGGAGAGAAACCTTCAGCTCTCGATCCTCACATATTCGAAGTCGCCCGGCTTGTTGTCGATGCCGACCTTCGGCGCCGAGATCCAGGAGGCGAACTCGCCGGGTTCGGTCACCGGCTTCATCAGCGAGGCGATGAAATCGCCGTCGGCGGTCGACGGCAGCCAGTCGTTCTTGCGGCTCGCCCAGGTGGCGTCGTCGATCAAGAGGCCGTCGGGCGTCGCATGGACGTCCTTGAACTCGCCGATCTGGCGGTGGAAGGCGGTGTTCGGCACCGCGAGCTTGTAATCGATGCCGGCGGTCGAGATCACCTTGTTCCAGCGCAGCATGCCCTTGACGCAATCCTGCGTGTAGTCGTCGCGCAGCCGCATGTTGAGCGCGGTCAGCGCCGGCTCGTCGACCATCTTGATCTGGCCGTCCACCATCTTCATGACCGGATAGGTCGAGCTCTTGAGCTGGTGATCGTCCTCGATCGTGGTTTCCTTGTAGCGGCCCTTGATGCCGGCGTTGAAGGCGTTCGCCGCGTTGGTCGATACTTCCGAGCCGAACAAATCGAGCGACAGCGAATAGTGCAGGTTCAGCTTCTTCTGGATGGTCGGCAGGTCGATGACACCGAGCGCGCGGATCCTGGCGATGTCGAAGGGATCGGTGATGCCGGCTTCGTTCATCGCATCGCAGGTGCGCTGCACGACGCGGGTGATGCCGGTCTCGCCGACGAACATGTGGTGGGCTTCCTCGGTCAGCATGAAGCGGCAGGTGCGCGACAGCGGATCGAAGCCGGACTGCGCCAGCGAGTGCAGCTGCATCTTGCCGTCGCGGTCGGTGAAGTAGGTGAACATGAAGAACGACAGCCAGTCCGGCGTCGCCTCGTTGAAGGCGCCGAGCATGCGTGGGCTATCCGCATCGCCCGAGCGGCGGCGCAACAAATCGTCGGCCTCCTCGCGGCCGTCGCGGCCGAAGTACTTCTGCAACAGGTAGACCATCGCCCAGAGATGGCGGCCTTCCTCGACATTGACCTGGAACAGGTTGCGCATGTCGTAGAGCGACGGCGCGGTCTTGCCGAGATGGCGCTGCTGCTCGACCGAGGCCGGCTCGGTATCGCCCTGGATCACGATCAGGCGGCGCAGCATCGCGCGATGCTCGCCGGGGACTTCCTGCCATGCCGGCTTGCCGAAGTCTTCGCCGAACGGAATGACGCGGTTCTCTTCCTGCGGGGCAAGCAGGATGCCCCAGCGATATTCGGGCATCCGCACGTAGTCGAACTTGGCCCAGCCGCGCGGATCGACCGAATAGGCGGTGCGCAGATAGACCAGCGACTCCTGGAAGCCGTCCGGCCCCATGTCCTTCCACCAGTCCATGTAACCGGGATGCCAGCCCTCCAGCGCCTTCAGCACCTGGCGGTCTTCGGCGAGATTCACATTGTTCGGAATCTTGGTCGAGTAATCGACGTTCATGATGTTCATGTTCATGGCCGTGCTCCTTGGTATCGTTTCGGTGCGTATCGCGTCTTGCTCAACCGTCATCCTGAGGAGCGCGTAGCGCGTCTCGAAGGATGCTTGTCTGGCATTCTTGCCTCCGATCATCCTTCGAGGCTCGCAAGCGCCCGCACCTCAGGATGACGGCGGTATTCGCTAGACCCGCGTCATGTCGAACTGTGCCTTCTGGCCGGTGCCGTAGCGGCGCAGCGCGCCGTCCTCGCCAACCGCGTTGGGCCGCTGGAAGATCCAGTTCTGCCACGCGGTCAGGCGGGAGAAGATCTTCGATTCCATGGTCTCCGGCCCGACGAAGCGCAGATTGGCTTCCATGCCGGTGAGGCCGTCGGGCGAGAACGAGGTGCGCTCCTCGAAGAACACGCGGACCTCGTCGTCCCAATCGATGTCGTCGAGCGCGAAGGTGACGAGGCCGAGCTCTTCGGCCTCCTCGGCGTCGAGCGCCTTGCCGATCGCGGCCTGCGCCCGCTCCAGATCCGACGGGTCGGCCTGGAAACGCGATTGCAGCCGGGTCAGGCCGTGGCTCATCGGGTACGGCCCGAAATTCATTGCGGTCAGCTCGATCGCCGGCGGCGGGCGGTTATCACCTTGCTTCTGGCCGATCAGCATGTAGGAGCGGTCGGCGGCGAACACGAGCTCGGCCAAGGTGCCGACGAAGCAGGAGCCGGGCTCGACCAACGTCACCAGCGTGCGCGAGGTGACGTCGATGCGCTTGAGCACGCGCTTCCAGTAGTGCCTGACCTCGTTGACCAGCCAGTGCGCCTTGTTGGCCTCCAGGAACGCGTCATAAGATACGACATTGGCGCGGTCGCCATGGCTCTTGAACACCAGCATCGCGATGCCGAGCTCGTTGATGCGCAGATGCAGGATCGCATCGTCGAGCTCGCGGGCGACCTGTAGCGGCCAGAACGCAGCGCCCTGCGCGATCAGGCCGTCGATGTCGGCGGGCGCGGTGGCTTCCGGCGCCTTGATCGAGATGGTGGCGATGCGCGCGGCGCGATCGATGTCGACGCTGACGAAGCCGTAGCGGATCGCGCTGTCGTCGATGGTGCGGTCGAGCTGCGTCAATGCGAGGCCTTTGCCCTCACCATTGCGCTTCGACTTCGCTGCGAATTCCTTGACGCGCTCGGCAAGCTTGCCTTCGAGCTTGGAGTTCGGCGCGATCTCGTCGACCAGCCGCCACGACACCGCGCGCTTGCCCTTGATGCCTTCCTCGATGGTGCAGAAGAAATCGGCGTGGTCGCGGCGCACCTTGCGCTTGTCGACGACGCGGGTGAGGCCGCCGGTGCCCGGCAGCACCGCGAGCAGCGGCACTTCCGGCAGCGCGACGGCGGCGGCGCCGTCATCGGCCATCATGATGTGGTCGGTCGCGAGCGCCAGCTCATAGCCGCCGCCGGCCGCGGTGCCGTTGACGAGGGTGATGAAGCTCTGGCCGGAATTCTCGCTGGAATCCTCCAGGCCGTTGCGGGTCTCGTTGGTGAACTTGCAGAAATTGACCTTGTGCGCGTGGGTCGAGCCGGCCAGCATGCGGATGTTGGCGCCAGCGCAGAACACCCGGTTCTTGCCCGAGCGCATCACCACGACCTTGACCTCGGGATGCTCGAAGCGCAGCCGCTGCACGGCGTCCGCAAGCTCGATGTCGACGCCGAGATCGTAGGAATTGAGCTTGAGCTGATAGCCCTCGAACAGGCCGGCATTCTCGTCGACGTCCATGGTCAGCGTCGCGACGTCGCCGGCGACGTCGAGCTTCCAGTGCCGGTAGCGCGACGGCTCGGTCTGGAAGTCGATGTACTTCGCCCCGCCTGCAAGGACGCGATCGTCACCAGCCATGGGCCACCCTTACCTGTTGTTCGTTGTGATGGTTCGTGTTGACTTCATGCACAATAATGCATGTTTTCAACCTAGTCCAGTTCAAAACGCAAAAACATGCATTTTGTTTCATGTTCAGGAAAATCGCTCGCTGGGCCAATGGCCTAACACCGGCAGGAAAGGTCAGGCCGCCAGTGCCGGGTCGTCGCGCAGCGCGGCGCGGGCGAATTCGGTGACCGCGTCCAGCGTCACCACGGGCGCCTCACGGTGCGGCGAGTGGCCGGCACCCGCAATGGCCGCGACATCGACCGGGCAATAGCATTCGTCCTGCGCGATCTCGACCTGGCGCATCGTGCCGTATTGATCATCCGCGCCCTGCACGATCAGCACGGGCACACGGATGTAGGCGAGATAGTCGGAAATATCCCAGTCGCGGAATTTCGGATCGAGCCAGGCATCGTTCCAGCCATAAAAGGCGTTGTCGACATCCTTGTGCCAGCGCGCCAGCTTCTCCTTCAGATTGGTGGTCTCGTACGCCGTCTTGATCTCGGCGATCGACCGAACCGAAATGTCCTCGACGATGAAGTGCGGCGCGAGCAGCGCCAGCCCGTGCAGCCGATGATCTTGATGGGCGCCGGCATAGATCGCCGCGATCGACGCGCCATCGGAATGGCCGAGCAGCAGGCCGCGGCGAAAGCCGATCCGATCGAGCAGCTTCGGCAGCACGTCGATCGCCTCGCGATGCATGTAGTCGACCGGACGCGGCAGCTTCGCCGGCATTGAGGCGCCATATCCCGCACGCGAATAGGCGAACACGCCGGCGCCGGTCGCAGCTTGCAGCTTCTCCGGAAAGTCGCTCCATAGCCCGATGCAGCCGAGCCCTTCATGCAGCATCACGATGGTCGGCGCCGCATCCGGTGACGGGCCGATCATGCGATATTCGAGCTCGGCGCCGTCGATGCTGAGGAAGCCGTTGGGGTTTAGGTTTTGCATGATCGGCCCTTCCTCATCGTCGTCCCGGCGAAGGCCGGGACCCATAACCACAGGCTTCAGTTGTTGCGCAAAAGCCGTCGAACAGCATCTCTCAAAACAATCGCCGCGGCGTATGGGTCCCGGCCTTCGCCGGGACGACGGAGAGCTAGTGTTCTCGCAACTTGAACCGCTGGATCTTCCCCGTCGCCGTCTTCGGCAGATTGTCGACGACATCGATCCAGCGCGGATATTTCCACGGGCCGATCTTCTGCTTGACGTGCTCCTTCAGCGCCTCGTGCAGACCAGTGGCCGAGCTCTCGGGCCGCAGCACCACATAGGCTTTCGGCTTCAACAAGCCTTCCGGATCGGCCTCCGGCACGACGGCGGCTTCCAGCACCGCGGGATGGGTGATCAGCGCGCTCTCGACCTCGAATGGCGAGACCCAGATGCCCGAGACCTTGAACATGTCATCGGCGCGGCCGCAGAAGGTGTAGCGGCCGTCGGCATCACGGGTGTATTTGTCGCCGGTGCGGGTCCAGGCGCCCTCGAAGGTGGCGCGGCTCTTGGCGCGCTGATTCCAGTAGCTCTCGCCGGCCGAGGGCGCGTCGACCAGCAGCTCGCCGACCTCGCCATCGGCGACATCGGCACCGGCCTCGTTGACCAGCCGCACCTTATAGCCGGGCACCGGACGGCCGGACGAGCCGTATTTGATGTCGCCGGGCGCATTCGACAGGAAGATGTGCAGCAACTCGGTCGAGCCGACGCCGTCGAGGATGTCGACCCCAAAACGCGCGCGCCAGGCATTGCCGACCGATTCCGGCAACGCCTCGCCGGCCGAGGTGCAGACCCGCAGGCGATCGCCCGCGGCTTGCGCCTTGGTCGCCTCGTCGTTGAGCATCGCCGCGAACAGCGTCGGCACGCCGAAGAAGATGCTGGGGTGATACTTGTTCATCAGCGCGAACATCACCGCCGGCGTCGGCCGCTCCGAATTGAGGATCGTGGTGGCACCGACCGACATCGGGAAGGTCAGTGCATTGCCGAGGCCATAGGCGAAGAACAGCTTTGCCGCCGAGAGGCCGACATCGTCTTCGCGGATGCCGAGCACCTGCTTGGCGTAGGTCTCCGCGGTCGCGGCGAGATTGCAATGCAGATGGCGCACGCCCTTCGGCATCCCGGTCGAGCCCGACGAATAGAGCCAGAACGCCGGCTCGTCGGCATGGGTCGGCGCAGTCTCGAATACGTCGCCCTCGCGCGCAATCTCGTCCGACAGCCGCTTGTGGCCGTGCGCGTCCTTGCCGGAGACCACGACATGCGCGAGGTCCGGCATCCGCGCGATGATGTCCTTGACGACCGGCAGCAGCGCCTCGGAGACGAACAGCACGCGGGCGCGGCAATCACTGAGGATGTAGGCGTATTGTTCCGCGGTCAGCAGCGTGTTGAGCGGCACCGGCACCACGCCGGCGCGGATCGCGCCCAGGAACACGATCGGGAAATCGACCGTGTCCAGCATGATCATCGCGACCCGCTCCTCGCGGCGGATGCCGAGCCGGCGCAGCATGTTGCCGACCCGCCGGGTCTGCTGCTGCAACTGGCCGTAGGTGATTTGCGACACCGTGTCGTCGAACACGACCTTGTCGCCGCGGCCCTCATCGACGTTGCGGTCGAGCAGCCAGGAGACTGCGTTATAAGTCATGCCACGCTCCTCGGACCCAGACGTGCCACGCTTCCCTCTCCTGTGAATTTAAGAATTATAATTCATACAAAGCCACTTGCTCGGCTTGCTGTCAATCCTTATCGGCATTATGTTTCCGAAAACTCGTGTCGCGCAGGGATCATGACCGCAGCCAACGATCCGGAAACCGACTTCCTCGAACAGCTCGGCCAGCGCGTGCGCACGATGCGCGCCTTGCGCGGCATGTCGCGCAAGGTGCTCGCCAAGGTTTCCGGCATTTCCGAACGCTACATCGCCCAGCTCGAAAGCGGCAAAGGCAATGTCTCGATCGTGCTGCTGCGCCGTGTCGCAGGCGCGATGGGCGCGCATCTCGAGGACCTGATCCCCTCCAGCGAGCCGGTGCCCGATTGGGCCGTGATCCGCGATCTGCTGCGCAAGGCGTCGCCGAGCCAGATCGCGCAGGCCAAGGACATGCTGGCCGGCAGCAGCCCGCTGGCGCCGCGCCGCGCCTCGTTCTCCGGCATCGCGCTGATCGGCCTGCGCGGCGCCGGCAAGACCACGCTCGGGCGGATGCTGGCGAAGAAGATCGGCTGGAGCTTCGTCGAGCTCAACAAGGAGATCGAGGCGCAGAACGGCCTCTCGGTCGCCGAGATCATCGCGCTCTACGGCCAGGAAGGCTTTCGCCGCATGGAGCAGGCCGCGCTGACGCAGCTCTTGGCGCGCAAGGAATTGATGGTGCTGGCGACCGGCGGCGGCATCGTCTCCGAGGCTTTGACCTTCGACCTGATCCTGTCGTCGTTCTACACGATCTGGCTGAAGGCCGAGCCGGAAGAGCACATGGCCCGCGTCCGCCGCCAGGGCGATCTGCGGCCGATGGCCGACGACCGCTCGGCGATGGCCGAATTGCGCAACATCCTGGTCAGCCGCGAGCCGCTTTACGCGCGCGCATCGGCGGTGGTCGACACCGCTGGGCTCTCGGTCGATGCTGCGGCCGCAAGGCTGATCGATTCCGTGCGGCCGGTGCTTCAGAACGAGGCGCGCAGTTTTGGGCTGCGCAGCGTCGCGCTGTAGCCTTCGGCGCAAGCTATCCCCGTCATTGCGAGCGAAATCTACAACAGCCGGCTCTTCACATCCTCCGCGCCCTCGCGCAGCAGCGGCAGGAAACGCTCGATCAATTCCTTGGCCGGCACCCGGTCGACATGCGCACCCATGTTGATCGCGGCGACGATGGTGCCGTCGTAGCGGCGCACCGGCACCGAGATCGAGCGGAAATGCGGCTCGGCCTCGCGATCGACCAGCGAGTAGCCCTGCGCGCGATCGGCGATAACAGTCGCGAGCAGCTTCTTCGGATCGGTCACGGTCTGCGGCGTGACGGCATCGCGGCGCATCGCCTTCAGCCGCGCTGCGAGCTCGGCATCATCGAGCCGGCCGAGCATGGCGCGGCCGACCGAGGTGCAGAACGCCGGCAACCGGTAGCCAATGTCGAGACCGGCGGAGAACACCCGCGTCGGGCTGGAGCGCGCCACGAACACGACATCGTCGCCGTCGAGCAGCGCCAGCGAGGCGATCTCCTGCGCTGATGTGGCGATGCGATCGAGCACCGGTTGCAGCACCGTCACCACCTGGTTGGATTGCAGGAACGAGCCCGCCAAGGTCAGCACATGCGGCGTCAGCGTGAACAGCTTGCCGTCGGTCGAAACGAACCCGCCATGCGCCAGCGTGAACAGGATGCGGCGTGCGGTGGCACGTGGCAGGTCGGCGGCGCGGGCGAGATCGCTCAACGTCGCGGGACCTGCGACGGTGCCGAACACCTGCAACAGGCGCAGCCCGCGATCGAGCGCCTCGACGAAGTCGGTGGCGCGCTCATCCTGGTCGGTCCGCTTCAGCTTGGGCATGGATGCTGCTTTGGGTGGCGAGCTTTGAACGGTTCAAAAATTGCGCTTGCTGTCGGAACCAGACATGGCATAATTCGCACATTCGTTCAATAGGCGAACAAATCCAAGTCCGGGAGACGCCGCCATGATGAGCCAGGAAGCGAACGATCTGATCACCCGCACGGGCCGCAAGGACCCCTGCGGCAAGCTGATGCGGATGTACTGGCAGCCGGCGGCGCTGGTCGACGAACTGGAAGGCCCGCGCCCGGTGCGGCCGGTGCGTCTGCTCGGCGAAAATTTGGTGCTGTTTCGCGGCGAGGACGGCAGCTACGGGCTGATCGATCGCCACTGTGCGCATCGCGGCGCCGACCTCGCCTTCGGCCGGCTGGAGAATGGCGGCCTGCGCTGCGCCTTCCATGGCTGGCTGTTCGACACGACGGGTCAATGCATCGAGACGCCGGCCGAGCCCGCCGGTTCGCAGCTCTGCAAGGGCATCAAGCAGCGCTCCTATCCGGTGGTCGAGAAGAGCGGCATCCTGTGGGCCTATCTCGGCGAAGGCGCCCCGCCTGCATTCCCCGAGCTCGACTGCTTCGTCGCGCCCGGAAGCCATACGTTTGCGTTCAAGGGCCACATGAACTGCAACTGGTTGCAGGCGCTCGAGGTCGGCATCGATCCGGCGCACGCCTCCTTCCTGCATCGCTTCTTCGAGGACGAGGACACCTCGGCGGCCTATGGCAAGCAGTTCCGCGGCGCGTCGGCCGGCAGCGACATGCCGATGACCAAGATCCTGCGCGAATACGACCGGCCGATCATCAATGTCGAGCACACCGAATACGGCCTGCGCCTGATCGCGCTGCGCGAGCTCGACAGTGAGCGTACCCATGTGCGGGTCACCAATCAGCTCTTCCCGCACGGCTTCGTGATTCCGATGTCGACCGAGATGACGATCACGCAGTGGCACGTGCCGGTCGATGACGAGAATTGCTACTGGTACGCGATCTTCACCAGCTATGCGGCGCCGGTCGACAAGCCAAAGATGCGCGACCAACGGCACGAGCTCTATACGCTGCCCGACTACAAGTCGCGGAAGAACCGCAGCAACGATTACGGCTTCGATCCGCACGAGCAGGCGACCGCGACCTATACCGGCATGGGCAGCGACATCAACGTCCACGACCAGTGGGCTGTGGAATCGATGGGCGCGATCCAGGATCGCACCAACGAGCATCTCGGCCAGAGCGACAAGGCGATCGTGCAGTATCGCCGGCTGTTGCGGCAGGAGATCGAGAAGGTGGAGGGCGGGCAGACACCGATGCTGTTCCTCGACGACGCCTCCGCGCGCAGCATCCAGGGCCCGGCGACGATGGACGGCATCGGGCCGACGCTGGGCTGGGAGCTCTACTGGATGGAAGTCGACGTCAAGCGCCGCCGTGGCGCACCGTGGGCCGCGCCCGTACCGCGCGAGATCGCCGGCAAGGTGCACCATCTGACGGCGGCGGAGTGACATAACATGCGCCTGTTGTCCGCCGTCATTGCGAGGAGCGCAGCGACGAGGCAATCCATACTGCCGCGCATGCGGTACGATGGATTGCTTCGCTTCGCTCGCAATGACGCCCTTGGAGAGGTGAAACCTTGAGCTTTGTCGAGCGTCACGGCCTGTGGTCGGACGAGCAGAAGGAGGCCGCGCAGCGCCTCCGCCGCATCGTCGAGGAGAAGAATCTCGAAGTCATCCGACTCTCGTTCCCCGACCAGCACGGCATCCTGCGCGGCAAGACGCTGATCGCCAGCGAAGCGGTGCGTTCGCTGGAGGGCGGCTGCTCGATCACCACGACGATGCTCGCCAAGGACACCTCGCACAAGACGGTGTTTCCGGTGTTCACATCAGGCGGCGGCTTCGGCATGAAGGAGATGGAAGGCGCGGCCGACGTCCTGATGGTCGCCGACCCCACCACCTTCCGCGTGCTGCCCTGGGCGGAGAACACCGGCTGGCTGCTGTGCGATCTCCATTTCAGCGACGGCCGACCGGTGCCGTTCGCGACCCGCAACCTCTATCGCAAGGTGCTCGATCAGCTCGCAGGCCGCGGTTACGATTTCGTCGCCGGGCTCGAGGTCGAATTCCACCTGTTCAAGCTCGACGACGCCCACATGGCGCCGGAGGATGCCGGCCAGCCCGGGAGGCCGCCATCGGTCAGCCTGCTCTCGCACGGCTATCAATATCTCACCGAGCAGCGCTACGATCAGATGGAGCCGGCGCTCGAAATCATCCGCCGCGACATCCTCGCGCTCGACCTGCCGCTGCGCTCGGTCGAGGTCGAGTTCGGCCCGAGCCAGTGCGAATTCACCTTCGCGCCGACGACAGGCCTCGTGCCGGCCGACACCATGGTGCTGTTTCGCTCCGCGGTGAAGCAGATCGCGCGCCGCCACGGCTATCACGCCACCTTCATGTGCCGGCCGAAGCTGCCGAACATTTTTGCCAGCGGCTGGCATCTGCATCAGTCGCTGGTGTCGCGTGGCAATGGCGAGAACGCCTTCATGGCGAAGGAGACCGGCGAGCCCCTGAGCCCGCTCGGCCGCGCCTGGCTCGCCGGCCTGATCGAGCACGCCCGGGCCTCGACCGTGTTCACGACGCCGACCATCAACGGCTACAAGCGCTACCGCTCCTACTCGCTGGCGCCGGACCGCGCGATCTGGGGCCGCGACAACCGCGGCGTGATGATCCGCGTGCTCGGCGGCGCCGGCGATGCGGCGACGCGGCTGGAGAACCGGATCGGCGAGCCCGCCGCCAATCCCTACCTCTACATGGCGTCGCAGATCCTCTCCGGTCTCGACGGCGTCGACCGCAAGCTCGATCCCGGCCCGTCCGCCGACACGCCCTACGAGACCAAGGCTGCGCTGCTGCCGAAGTCGCTGCGCGAAGCGGTGTTCGCGCTGCAAGACGATCCGTTCTTCCGCAGCGCGCTGGGACCGGAGTTCGTCGACTATTACGTGTTCATCAAGAACGCCGAGATCGAACGCTTCCAGGCCGAGGTGTCGGACTGGGAGCACCGCGAATATTTCGAGATGTTTTGATTGAGAGGTTGCGCGTGGTCCAAACCCGTCATCCTGAGGAGCGCGTAGCGCGTCTCGAAGGATGCACGGCCACCAGTCGGGCCGCCAATCCTTCGAGACGCCTGCTGCGCAGGCTCCTCAGGATGACGGTGATACAGCAATGCGTGCTGCCTCAAATCCCCAGATACTTGTGCTGCAAATCCGGCTCGGCGATCAGCTGCTCGCTCGTCCCGCTCCACACCGTCTTGCCGCGCTCGATGATGTAGTGGCGATCGGCGATGCGGGCCAGATTTTCGACGTTCTTGTCGATCACCAGCACCGACTGGCCACGTCCCTTCAGCATCGACAGGCAGCTCCAGATCTCGTCGCGGATCAGCGGCGCGAGGCCTTCGGTCGCCTCATCGAGGATCAACAGCCTCGGATTGGTCATCAGCGCGCGGCCGATCGCCAGCATCTGCTGCTCGCCGCCGGACAGCGTGACGCCCATATTGCCGGTGCGTTCGGCGAGCCGCGGAAACAGCGTGTGAATCTTGTCCAGCGTCCACGGATCGGAGGCGCCGAGGCGATTGCCTGAGGCGGCGACTAGATTTTCGCGCACCGTCAGGTTCGGGAATATCTGGCGTCCCTCCGGCACCAGGCCGATGCCGAGCTTTGCGATCCTGTATGACGGCAGCCCCCGCACCGCCTCGCCGGCGAAACGGATCGCGCCCGATCGCGCCGGCGTCAGGCCCATGATCGAGCGGATCGTCGTGGTCTTGCCCATGCCGTTGCGGCCCATCAACGCGACCATCTCGCCCGACTTGATCTGCAACGACAGGCCGAACAGCACCTGGCTCAGCCCGTAGCAGGTCTCGATGCCGTCGACGTCCAACAGAGTCTCAGCCATGGCGCGTCACCGCATGCTGTTCGCCGAGATAGGCGCGCTTGACCTCCTCGTGCTTGCGGATCGCGTCGGGCACGTCGCTGGCGATGACGCGGCCGTAGACCAGCACCGTGATGCGGTCGGCCAGCGCGAACACCGCCTCCATGTCGTGCTCGACCAGCACGATGGTGACTTCCTTGCGCAGCTCCTTGAGCAGCGCCACCATCCGCGCCGACTCGGTGACGCCGAGCCCGGCCATCGGCTCGTCCAGCAGCAAGAGTTGCGGCTTGGTGGCGAGCGCGACCGCGAGCTCGAGCTCGCGCTGTTCGCCATGGCTCAACTGCGAGACCACGATGTCGGCGCGCTTGCCGAGGCCGACGCGCTCCAGCGCGGCGCGCGCGGTCTCGCGCAGGCGGGTCTCCTTGCGCGCATTGCCCCAGAACCGGAACGAGTGGCCGTCATGCGCCTGCGCCGCCAGCGCGACATTGTCGATCGCGGAGAAATCTTTCAGCAGCGAGGTGATCTGGAACGAGCGCGCCAGCCCGAGCCGGCTACGCTTGTAGGAAGGCAAGCCCGTGACGTCGCGGCCGGCGAAGTGGATGGTGCCGGAATTCGGCATCACCTGCCCGGTGAGCTGGCTGATCAACGTGGTCTTGCCGGCGCCGTTCGGACCGATGATGGCGTGCAGCTCGCCCGGCACCACCTCCATCGAGAGATGGTCGGTCGCGGTGATGCCGCCATAGCGGCGCACCAGATTGTCGACGCGCAACAAGGGATCAGGCAAAGAGCTAGACACGGCGCATCCTCCCGAGCAGGCCCATGATGCCGCCGCGCGCGAACAGCACGATCAACAGCAGCACCGGACCGAGGATCAGGCCAGAGAACTCGGTGAACTGCGACAGCAGCTCCTCGAGCAGCAGATAGACGATCGCGCCGACGACGGGGCCGAACAGCGAGCCCATGCCGCCCAGGATCACCATCACCATCAGGTCGCCGGAGCGGGTCCAGTACATCACGGCCGGGCTGACGAAATCGGTGTTGTTGGCGAGCAGCGCGCCGGCGAGCCCGCAGATCGTGCCTGCGATCACGAAGCACACCAGCCGGTAGCGGTTGGCATGGAAGCCGATCGCCTGCATGCGCTGCTCGTTGGAGCGGACGCCCTGCACCACGAGCCCGAACCGTGAATTGACGATGCGCCAGATCAGATAGAGGCCGCCGAACAGGCAAGCCAGGCACAGATAATAGAACTGGTTGCGGTCCGACAGATTGATCAGGCCGGCGAAGTCGCTGCGCTTGTAGACGGTGAGTCCGTCGTCGCCGCCGTAACGCGACAGGCCCGACGCGATGTAATAGGCCATCTGCGCAAAGGCGAGCGTGATCATGATGAAGTAGACGCCGCGGGTGCGCAGGCTCAGCGCGCCGATCACCAGCGCGAACAGCGCCGAGACGACCAGCGCCACCGGCCACTGAATGAAGCCGGAGCCGATGCCCTCGGTGGCGAGGATGCCGACGGCATAGCCGCCGATGCCGAGATAGGCGGCATGGCCGAAGCTCATCATGCCGCCATAGCCCATGATGAGGTTGAGGCTCGCGGCGGCCAGCGCGAAGATCACGATGCGGGTGAACAGCGTCAGGATGAAGATGTTGCCGGTGACGGCCGAATAGGCCGGCAGCAGGATCAGGGCGACGCACAGCAGCGCCGCGACCGCATTGGAGGCATTGAGCTCTCGCGTTATCCTGGGCATCATCGCTTGGCCGCCGGGAACAGCCCCTCGGGCCGCAGCACAAGGATGATCGCCATCAGCAGATAGATCAGCATCGAGGACAGCGCCGGCGCCGCGGTCGAGGCCGCCGCCCCGCTCAGCACCTTGCGCAACAGATCAGGCAGGAAGGCGCGGCCCATCGTGTCGATGATGCCGACGAACAGCGCGGCCATGAAGGCGCCGCGGATCGAGCCGATGCCGCCGATCACGATGATGACGAAGGCCAAAATCAGGATGTTCTCGCCCATGCCGATCTGCACGGTGAGGATCGGCGCCTGCATCAGCCCGGCAAGGCCGGCGAGCGCGGCGCCAAGCCCGAACACCAGCGTGAACAGCAGCTTGATGTTGATGCCGAGCGCCCCGATCATCTCGCGGTTGGAGGCGCCGGCGCGGATCAGCATGCCGACCCGGGTGCGCATCACGACGAGATAGAGCATCGCGGCAACCGCCAGCGCGACCGCGATGATCATCAGCCGGTAGGCCGGATAATACACGCCGGGAATGATCTGGATCGGCACCGTGAGCCAGGCCGGCAGCGGCAGCGCGAGGCCGGCCGGGCCCCAGATCAGCCGGACCGCATCGTTGAAGAACAGGATCAGGCCGAAGGTCGCCAGCACCTGGTCGAGATGGTCGCGGCCATAGAGATGCCTGAGCGCGGCATATTCCAGCACGATGCCGAGCAGCAGCGTGGCGCCGAGCGCCAGCAGCGCGCCGAGCACGAAGCTGCCGGTCCAAGCCACGAAGGTCGCCGCGAAATAGGCGCCCATCATGTAGAGTGAGCCGTGCGCCAGGTTGACGAAATCCATGATGCCGAACACCAGCGTCAGGCCGGCCGCCAGCAGGAAGAGCAGCAGGCCGAATTGCAGGCCGTTCAGCAGTTGTTCGACGACGAGGTACATCGTGAGGCTACATCATCCCTAAAAAAACAGCGGCAGTGCATGTTCACCGCCGCGTCGCTCGCTGCGTGTTCTCCCTCGCCCCGCTCTTGCGGGGCCGGGACGAGCAAAGCTCGCCCTGAGCGGGTTGGGGTGAGGGGCTCTTTCAACGAGTCGAATTCGCGGAAAAGAGCCCCTCACCCGATCGCTTCGCGATTGACCTCTCCCCGCAAGAGCGGGGCGAGGTGAAGAGAAGCAAGCCGCGCGCCAAAACGGCGTCCGGCGATCACTTCATCGAACACTTGTCGTGGAATTTATCCTGGTCGTCCTTGACGATGGTCGCCACCGTCTTCAGCGAGAGCTGGCCGTCGGCGTCCTTGACCACGTCCTGCAAATAGAAATTCTGGATCGGGATGTGGTTGTTGCCGTATTTGAACGGGCCGCGCAGCGACTTGAAGTTGGCCTTCTCCATCTCGGCCTTCATGGCGTCCTTCTTGGTGAGGTCGCCCTTCACCGCGACGACGGCGCTGTTGATGAGCTGGGCGGCGTCATAGGCCTGGGCGCCGTAATAGGTCGGGCGCAGGCCGGGATACTTCTTGCGATAGTCCTCGACGAACCTCTTGTTCTCGGCGTTCGGCAGATCGTTGACCCATTCCTGCGCGCCGGGAATGCCGATCGCATTGTCCTTTTGCAGCGGCAGCGACAATTCGTCGATCGTGAATGCGGTGTAGAGCGGGATCTGCGCCTTGATGCCGGCCTGGGCATACTGGTTCAGGAACTGGACGCCGGCGGCACCCGGATAGAACACGAAGATCGACTCGGCCTTGGAATTGCGTGCCTTGGTCAGCTCGGCGGAGAAGTCGAGTTGGCTCGGCCACACCGTGTATTCCTCGCCGACCACCTCGCCCTTGAAGGTGCTCTTCACGCCCGCGAGCATGTCCTTGCCGGCGGCGTAGTTCGGGCCGATCAGGAACACCGACTTGACGCCCTTCTGGTTCATGTAGAGGCCCATCGCGGCGGGCGTCTGGTCGTTCTGCCAGGAGGTCGAGAACACGTAAGGCGAGCACAATTCGCCGGCGAGCTGCGACGGACCGGCATTGGCCGAGATCAGGAAGGTCTTGCTGTCGACCGCGGTCTTCAGCGACGCCAGCAGCACATTCGACCAGATGTAGCCGACGATGAAATCGACCTTGTCGGACTGCACCAGCTTCTCGGTCTTCTGCTTGCCGACGTCAGGCTTCTGCTGGTCGTCCTCGTAGATCACCTCGACCGGCTTGCCGTCGATCTTGCGGCCGAGATGGTCGAGCGCAAGCTCGAACGAATTGCGCATGTCGTTGCCGATCACGGCAGTCGGACCACTGAAGGTCGAGACGAAGCCGATCTTGACGCTGTCAGCCGCGATCGCGGGCTGCGCCAGCGCCAAAGCCATGGCGCCTGCCAGCCAAAATGCCTTTTTCATATCCACTCCCCTCCTCAACCAAAGATCCCGCCGGCGCCGATCAGGAATGGCCCGGGGGTCACGCTTTGCGCGCGTCGTTCTGTGACGTGTTTTGTGCGCGATATCGCAAGTCCGCAGCAAGCATGAACCGACGGCACTGCATTAGAACCTTCGGCGCATACCCCAGCACCTTGCATCATAATTCGTCCAATTCGACCGTGGCAAGAAATATAATGCCGGTTGCGTAGGCAACGATTGTCGCAGGCTCCGCCGCACTGCAACAGGCTTTAGTCATTCGGTAAAGCGATCGGAAACCACAGCCCGGCAAGCGCCGCCGGACTTCATGGTCCGGAAAGCATCACCGGGCGACGCTGCCGCCAAAGGGGTGCTTCACATGCTGAATTACATCTTCGGCTTCAATGCCCGGATGGGCCGGTTGGCGTTCTTCTTCTGCAGCTTCGTGACCGGCCTCGGCTTCCTGATGCTGGTCTACGGCATCACGGGCAATGCACCGGCGAGCGGCAGGACGGACGTGCTGCTGGCGCAGGCAGCGAACAGTCCTGCCTTGATCCTTTCCTTCTATGGCATGCTCGTGATCTGCTTCATGTTGCAGTCGATGCGGGTGCGCGACATCGGATGGGATCCTGTCTGCGTGATGGCGGCATGGATCGCCCTGATGGTGCTCGACAGGGCCGTTGCCGGACGATTTCCCGAATACGCGTTGACCTATCAGCACACCACGACGGTGGTCGGCGCAGTCGTCAATGGCGTGATGAACCTGGTCCTGACGTTCTGGCCGGGCAACGGCCGTTCCGACGAAGCGTCGTCCGTGCCGCGCGAGAGCGGCGGCGACAGCATGTTCGAACGAAGCAGCACTCCCGCCACAGCCGGCAGCCGCATGGCGCGCATCGCCAGCGGCGAGTTCGGCGGCAAGACGCGGTAGCGGCTAATCTCTCCGCTGTCGTCCCGGCTTTCGCCGGGACGACACTGAGATTGTGGAACAATCACTGCGCCATGCACGGACGGTCGGCCACCTACCCCCGATCCACCGCCCATTCGGCGCCGTCGATCGCATAGGGCGCGTGGCGGAAATCCCTGATCGCGGCAACCTTGTCCGCCATCCAGTCGAGCAGCATGAACGATCGCGGCGGCGCATCCTGTGCGCCCGGCTCGAACACCAGGATCGCGGGACGTCCTTCGACTTGTCCGGTCTTGAGGTGCCAGTCATCGATCTTGGCATAATTGCCGAAATAGCGTGACACCTCGGCCTTGCCGTTCAGCCGTGTCCGGTTGACGAGTTCGAGCCTGACGTCATCGGCGATCATGGCGCGGATGGCGTCGAAATCGCGGGCGTTGAAGCGGCTGACATAGGCGTTCAACCTGGCGCGATCGCCCGGCGACAGGCCCGGCCGCGGCGCATCGTCAGGCTCGCGGGCGAACGCACGCAGTTGCGTGCGCCCGCGGTACAGTGCTGCCTTCACCGCCGGCAGGCTGAAATCCATGATGCCGCAGACCTCCTGCAAGGAACAGCCGAGCACATCCATCAGGATCACGCTGGAGCGCTGCGCCACCGGCAGGCGCATGAAGGTGCGCAGGCTGCTGGCGGCGATCTCGCGGCGGCCGACATCGTCGAGCTCTCCGGCCATCATGTCAACCTCCTCCGACGAGTGGAGCGCGTCCTGGCGGTTGCGCCGCCTGAGGAAATCGAGCGCGGTGTTGTGCGCGATCCGGAACAGCCAGGCTTCCGGGTTCTGGATCGCGGCCGCGGAGGCGAAGGCCTCCACCGCCTTGATCAACGCATCTTGCAGCACGTCCTCGCCATCGATGACCGATCCGACCATGCGGGCGCAGTAGCGATGCAGCCTTGGCCGCATCGCCACGAGCAGCGCGTCGACCTCGGCCGGCGCTTGGGGTGGTGACGTCATGACGGCTCCGCCAGATCGTGTCACGGTTCGTCCAGCATACGATAATTGCCGACAATCACGGCACTGCGAACCAGCGGCGGTTCGGCGCAACGATCGCGGATGCCGTCCTGGAAGGCCTGGAACGCGGCGAGTTTCGGGATCGGGCTCGAGCCGTCGTCGGCCACCGTCTCGACCATGTGGATGAAGGTGTCGTCCTCCAGCCGCAGGGTCAGATAGCGCACGCCGTCGGGGCTCGCCGCCTTCAACTCGGCGAACACAGCCGCAACCAGCGCGGCATTCGTCTCCGCCGCCTCCGGCTTGGCCTTGTACCTGATCAGGGTCCGTCGCATCGCAACCTCCTTGGTTCGGCGGCCTGAACCGGCCGCGTCAGCCCCAAGGACGTTCGCGCGCCGCCAAAGGATGCGGTCCGGCAAAAATAATTCGGGCCGCTGTATGTTCAGCCTCGGCTCGGCCCGTCGGCGATACGATACGTGAAGGTGCAACGATCGGGTTTTGCTATCGGGCGATCAAGCAATTCAACTTGGAATGAGGCCACGAATGATTACATAATCAGACGACGAAGCCGTTCGAAACCGAGGGCGACATCCGATGACGCAAGCGCCGGCCAAACCTCATCGCGTGGTGATCGTCGGCGCCGGCTTCGGCGGCTTGGAAGCGGCTTTCGGTCTTGCGGGCGCGCCGGTCGAGATCACGCTGATCGACCGCCGCAACCATCATCTGTTCCAGCCGCTGCTCTACCAGGTCGCAACCGCATCGCTTGCCACCAGCGAGATCGCCTGGCCGATCCGCTATCTGTTGCGCGACCGGCCCGAGGTGACGACGCTATTCGCCAATGTCTGCGGCGTCGACGCGGCAGCGAAGCAAGTGCAACTCGATGATGGCGGCAGCATTCCCTATGACACGCTGATCCTCGCCACCGGCGCGCGGCACGCTTATTTCGGCCATGACGAATGGGAGCCGTTCGCGCCCGGCCTGAAGACGCTGGAAGATGCCACCACGCTGCGGCGGCGCATCCTGGTCGCCTTCGAGCGCGCCGAGCGCGAGACCGATCCGGAGGCGCGCGCCGCGCTGCTGACCTTTGTCGTGGTCGGCGCCGGTCCGACCGGCGTCGAGATGGCCGGCACCATCGCCGACCTCGCCAAGGACACGCTGCCGCGCGACTTCCGCCACATCGACACGCGGATGGCGCGCGTGGTGCTGATCGAGGCCGGCCCGCGCGTGCTGGCAGGTTTTCCCGACGATCTCTCCGCCTATGCGCAGCGCGCGCTGGAGAGCCTCGGCGTCCAGGTCGTACTCGGTGAGCCCGTCACCGAATGCACCGCCGACGGCGTGGTCTATGGCGGCAAGCAACTCGCGGCGCGCACCATCGTCTGGGCCGCCGGCGTGCGCGCCTCGCGCGCCGCCGAATGGCTCGACGCACCAGCCGATCGCGCCCAGCGGCTACAGGTCGAGCCTGATCTCACCGTGCCCGGCCATCCCGAGATCTTCGCGGTCGGCGACACCGTCACCATCAAGGATGCCGACGGCAATCCGGTGCCCGGCATCGCGCCGGCCGCCAAGCAGGAAGGACGCTACGCCGCCGCGCTGATCAAGGCGCGGCTCAAGGGCGAGACCTTGCCGCCGTTCCACTACAAGCACGCCGGCAGCCTCGCCCAGATCGGCAAGCGGCTCGCGGTGATCGACTTCGGCAAGTTCAAGCTGCGCGGCGCGCTCGCCTGGTGGATCTGGGGCATCGCCCACATCTACTTCCTGATCGGTCTACGCAACCGCCTCAGCGTCGCGCTGAGCTGGCTCTGGGTCCACGCCCGCAACCAGCGCGCCGCACGGCTGATCACGCAGGGCAGCAGCAAGGTCGCGCAGTAGGCGCATATGCCCGGCGCGGCTTGTGCGCCAGGGCGGCGCGTGAAATACTTGCCAAAGCAACAATAATGCCCGGGGAGGAAACGATGCGGATCGATGCGCGCGCATGGGCGCTTGCGGCTTCGCTGGTCACGCTGGCGTCATGCGGCTCGGTGGCGTCCGCGGCGCAGATGACCGGGGATTCCGCGGCAACCTGCAACGGCCTTGGCGGCCCCGCCGATGGCGCGGTCAAGATCGACACTGCCACGCTCCAGGCGCCGACGCCGCTGTCGGTTACCGAGAAGGCGCCGACACCTGCCAGCCGTATCGTCCCGGCCAATCCGGCCTTCTGCAAAGTGCTCGGGCATATTGATCCTGTCGACCCCAAGGCGCCGCCGATCAAGTTCGAGGTCAATTTGCCGGTCGAGTGGAACGGCCGCTCGCTGCAATATGGCGGCGGCGGCTTCAACGGCGTGCTGATATCGGGCCTCGGCCTGCCGCCGGCCTATCCGTTCGACAAGGCATCGCCGCTGGCACTCGGCTTCGTCACCGTCGGCACCGACTCCGGCCACGAGCAGAAGCCGGGTGAGCCGCCGCAGCAGTTCGCGCTCAACGACGAGGCGTTCGAGAATTTTTCGCACAAGGCCTACAAGAAGGTGCACGACGCCGCACGGGTGCTGACGGTGCGCGCCTACGGCAAGCCGCCGGCGAAGACGTATTTCATGGGATCGTCCGAAGGCGGGCGCGAGGCGCTGACCATGGCGCAGCGTTACCCGGACGATTTCGATGGCATCTTCGCGCGCGTGCCCGTGATCAACTGGGTCGGGTTGCAACATGCCGGCACCCGATCCGGCCTCGTCACGATGGGCGATGGCTGGATCAGGCCGGCGCAAGTCAAGCTCGTCGCCGACGCCGTGCTCAAGGCCTGCGACAGGCAGGACGGCTCGGACGACGGCTTGGTGCAGGATCCGGTCGGCTGCAAGGCCGCGTTCAAGCCGGCCTCGCTGGCCTGCGCTGCGGGCCAGAGCGGCGACGACTGCCTGACCGACAAGCAGATTGCCGCGATCGAGACCTTGCATTCGCCGTACAAATTCTCGTTTCCGCTCGCCAACGGCCTCGACGACTATCCGGGCTGGGGCGTGTCGGGCGAGAATACGCCGGCGTTCGGGCCGACCGGCGGCTGGAAGGCCTGGTGGCTCGGCACCACGGCGCCGGCGCAGCCGCCGGCTCCAACCAATGGCATCGCCTGGATCTACGGTGCCGGCGGCATTCAATATGTCTTCGCGCGCGATCCGAAACTCGACGTCACGACCTACAAGCCCGAGGACCACAGAGCGCGCGTGCTGGAAGTGTCCGCCCTGATGGATTCCACCAATCCGGATCTCAGCCGCTTCCACGCCCGCGGCGGCAGACTCGTGATGCTCGAACACATGGCCGACTACGCGCAAAGCCCCTATGCCGGCATTCGCTACTTCGAGACTGTCGAGAAGACGCTCGGCAAGGACAAGGTCGCGGAGTTCGCCAGGCTCTACACCGCCCCCGGCGTCGACCATGTCGGCTCCGGCGCTCCGGCCAATGTCGACATGCTGGCGGTGCTGGTCGACTGGGTCGAGAATGGCAAGGCGCCTGGCGATCTCGTGGTGCGCGAGCAGAAGACCGAGGCGCCGAGCTTCGACACGATCCGCGCGCTGCCCTTGTGCCGCTGGCCGGCGTGGCCGCATTACAAGGCGGGGCCGGTCACTGAAGCGGCGAGCTTCGCCTGCGCGCCATGACGGGAGGGCGGGTTACCCCATCACCTGATGCGGTGAACGGCCGAACGCGGCCTTGAAGGCGCGGCTGAAATGCGAAACGTCGCTGAAGCCGAAGCTGAGCGCGACATCGGTGACGCTGCCGAACCGCCGTTCGGCCAGCGCCTGATAGGCGCCGGCGAGGCGCTGCTGCCACAGCCAGCGGATCGGCGTCGTGCCTTCGCGCGCGAACAGGCGGTTCAGCGTGCGCGGCGCGATGCTCTGCGCCGTGGCGATCGCATCGAGATCGAGCTCGGGATCGTCGAGATGAGCCAGGACATAGGCCTTGACCCGCGCCAGCCGGTCGTCGCCGTGCCGGGGCGCATCGTCCGTCAGCTCCGTCTGGAGCATGGTCGCGAAAATATCGAGCGCGGACGCCCCGAGCCGGATTGCCGCAGGCCCGGCTTCGTCATCGAGCCGCGTCAACCGCCGGATCAGTGACCCGGCCAGCGCGCCGACTTTTGACGCGTGACCGATCCGCCGCGCCGTCAGGCGTTGCGCGTCCGGCAGGCGCGCGAGCAGCAGCGGCCGCGGGATCGACACCATGATCGACCGCGCGCTCGGGGCGAATTCGAGCGCGAATGGCTGCGCCTGATCATGCAGCATGAGATCGCCGCGGCGCATCTGCACCTCGCGTCCGCCCTGCGCGAAAGAAACCTCGCCGCGCAGCGTGAGCCACAGCATGAAATAGTCGCGCGGATCCCGGCGCACGTCGCTCGCGCTGCGCATCACCCGGATGCGGTCGGCAGCCGGCGTCGACGACCAGATGTCGTTGATCGCAAGCGGGCCGAAATGGCGGATCGAGATCGATGCGGCAAACGCCTCGTCCGCGACGCGGCGGCATTCGGTCAGCGAGAATTCGCGGCAGGTGACGTGGTGCCAGCGGTCGAAACTGTCACCCGGCGCGACGAGCGTCTGCGCGACGATTGCGTGATCTGGGGTCTGCATTGGCCTTGCTCCCGCCCAACCCGGCAGCGGGATATTCTGCGTCCCGTCCCCGGTTCTGGCAAGCAGAGTCCAGCGATTGGCCCGTACAGCCAAGAACGACAGCGGGAACCGGCGTAGAAAATGTCTCCCACCCGGAGAGGAGACACCACATGGGCTATCAATGCGACGTCATCGATCCCAGCAAGACCGTCATGATCGTTGTCGACATGCAGAACGATTTCGTGGCCGAGGGCGCCAAGCTGCGCTCCGCGCAGGCCGCCGCCATGGTGCCCCGCCTGGCGCAGACCCTGAAGGCCTGCCGCGACAAGGGCATCCGCGTCATCTACACCGCGCATGTGCATCGCCGCGACGGCAGCGACATGGGGCTGTACGACGATCTCTATGGGCCGATCGCCGACCGCTCGTCGCTGGTCGACGGCAGCGCGGGCGTCGAGATCTTCAATGACCTCGCGCCGGCGCCGGGCGAACATGTCATCAAGAAGCACCGCTACAGCGCGTTCTTCGCCACCGACCTCGACCTCATCCTGCGCGAATGGGGCATCACGACAGTGATCATCTCGGGCACCACGACCGAGAACTGCTGCCACGCCACCGCGCGCGACGCCATGTTCCACAATTACAAGGTCGTCTTCCTGTCGGACGCGACGGGCACGTTCGACTATCCCGATGTCGGCCAGGGCGCGATGTCCGCCGAGCAGGTGCATCGGGCCACGCTGACGATCCTGGCGTTCTCGACCGCACATGTGATGACGGCCAGCGAGATGCTGGGGCGGGTGAAGGCGGGTGATGGAGCGGCGAGTTCGAAGGCGGCGTAGCGACGAGGACAACTCTCGCGCAACGAACTCGGCACGCCTCTCCCCTTGTGGGAGAGGTGCAGCGATCTGCGTGGCAACCAACCTGCTCACTTCACCAGCGGACACCCGCCATCGGCCAGCGGGCGGAACGCCTGCTCGGCCGGGATGGTCGCGATCAGCTTGTAATAGTCGTAAGGGTATTTCGACTCCTCCGGCTTCTTCACCTCGAACAGATACATCGGGTGGATGACGCGGCCGTCCTGGCGGATCGTGGTGTCGCCGAACAGTCTGTCCTTGCCCTTGAAGGTCTTCATCTGCGGCACCACCACCTTGGCGTCGTCGCTGCCGGTGGCGGCGACCGCGTTGAGGTAAGCGAGCGTCGCGGCATAGACGCCGGCCTGGTTGCCACTCGGCATCTTGCCGTTCATGCCGGGGCGCGCGGCGAAACGCTTGGCGAAGGCACGGGTGTCGTCATTCATGTCCCAGTAGAAGGCTTCCAGCAGTTGCAGGCCCTGCGCCACCTTCAGGCCCATACCGTGGATGTCATTCACGAACAGCAGGAACGCCACCATGGTCTGGCCGCTCTGCTGGATGCCGAACTCGGCCGCCTGCTTCACGGCATTGATGGTGTCGCCGCCGGCATTGGCGAGGCCAATCACCTTGGCTTTCGAGTTCTGCGCCTGCAACAGGAAGGACGCGAAGTCCGAGGTGCCGAGCGGATGCTTGCTCGATCCCAGCACCTTGCCGCCATGCTTCTCGATGTAGTTGGTCGCTTCGGCTTCGATGCCCTTGCCGAGCGCGTAGTCGACGGTCACGAAGTACCAGTCCTTGCCGCCGCGCTGCATCATCGCGGCCGCGGTGGTGTTGCCGGTGGCCCAGGCGTCGTTGACCCACTGGATGGTATTGGGCGAGCAGGCCTTGCCGGTGAGGTCGGAGCTCGCGGTCGACGAGGCCAGGAATGTCATCCTGGAGTCGCGCAGGATGGTGTTGATGGCGAGGCCGACCGCCGAGTTCGGCACGTCGACGATGGCATCGACGCCTTCGACGTCGAGCCATTTGCGCGCGATCGCAGAGCCCACGTCGGCCTTGTTCTGGTGATCGGCATAGACGATCTCGACCTTGATGCCCTTGCCGCCGCCGTTGAAATCCTCCGCGGCCATGCGCGCGGCTTCCACCGAGCCCATGCCGTTGGTGTCCTGGAAGATGCCGGAAATGTCGTTCAGCACGCCGACACGCACGACATTGTCGGAAATCTCCGCATGTGCACTGCCCGTAGCGCAGGCCAATGCCAGCGCAAATCCAACCCCAAATCGTCCAATCCCAAAGCCCCTCATCCTGTCCCTCCCTCGCGTTGCTCCACAGCCGGCGTCAAGCCGGCGTGATTTCGACCGGCAGGCTCTCGAGCCCGCGTAGCGTGTTGTTGAACAGGCGTTTCGGCTCGCCCGTGATTTCGATCTTCGCGACACGGCGCGCCAAGGCCGCCATCATCACCTCGCCTTCGAGGCGGGCGACCAGTTGACCGACGCACATGTGGATGCCCGAGCCGTAACCGACATGGCCCGAGGTGCGGCGCGTGATATTGTAGCTGTCGGGCTCCTCCCAGCGACGCGGGTCGCGGTTGGCCGCGGCGAGGAACATCAGCACCTTCTCGCCCTCCGGGATGGTGACGCCGCTGAGCTCGATCTCGCGGGTGGTGGTGCGGAAGAAGGTCTGGACCGGACTTTCGAACCGCACCGCCTCCTCGAAGGCATTGCGCGCCAATGTCGGATCGCCGCGCAGCTTCTCGAACTGGTCGGGAAAGCGCGCCAGGCAATAGACCGCGGCACCGATGCCGTTGACGGTGGTGTCGAGGCCGGCCGACAGCAGCGAGCGGACCAGCAGCGGCGCTTCGGTCTCGGTAATGGCACCGCTATCGACATGGGCATGGATGCAGGCGCCGATGCCGCCGGGGGTGAGGTTGTCGCGCTGGCATTGCTCGGCGACATAGGCTTGATGCGGCGCCGAGCGCCGGATCGCCTCCTCGCGGAGCTGGTTCGGCGGGCCGAAGGCGTTGAACACCAGGCTCGCATAGGGCAGCAGGTGCTCGCGGCCCTCCGGCTTCAGGCCGAGCGCATCGGGGAAGATCGACAGCGGATAGGCTTCCGCAAGGTCGGTGATCGCGTCGAACCTGCGCTTCTCCAGCAGCGTGTCGACACAAGCCTCCGCCGCGGCGGCAAACCGCCCGCGAAGCTGCTTCATCACGGTCGCCGACAGCACCGTGCTCAAGACGGTCCGGGTCCGGGTATGGGCGGGCGGATCGGCCTCCAGGATCAGGCTCGCCGGCCGCCACGGCTTCTCCTTGGAAAAGTCGCTCAGGCCGACGCCGCGGCTGGAGCAGAACGTGGCGGGATCGTTCAGGACGGCATAGACCTCCGCATAGCGCGCCACGCCATAGACATTCCACTTGTCCAGATAAACCACCGGCCCGGCCTCGCGCAGCCGCTCATGGGTCGGGAACGGATCGGCGAAGAAGTCGAGCGCGAACGGATCGACGTCGAGATGCGTGGCGGCAGCCGCACCGGTTGTTGCAGTCATCGGGACCTCCCGAGGTTTGATCTTGTCAACACGGGCAGCATGTCACTTGCTCCCGAACGGTTTCGCAGCGATGATTTGAGAAATGAGCAGCCAGCCCCTCCCCCGAAAGCCCCGCCGGCCGAAACCGGCCGATCCCGCAGATGCCATCGATGGCCCGCTGCTGGACCTCAACCGCTATGTGCCGGCTTTCATCACCTTCATCGGCAACAAGCTGTCGAACAGCGCCACCGCATTTTACCAGAAGAATTTTGGGGTCAACGTCACCGAGTGGCGGATCATCTCGCAATTGGCGATCGAGCCGGGAATTCCGGCCTCGCGGATCTGCCAGGTGATCGGCTTCGACAAGGGCCCGGTCAGCCGCAATCTCTCGGCGCTGCAAAAGCGCGGCCTCTTGACGATCCGCACCGCGCCGGACGATGGCCGCACCCATTCGATCACGCTGACCGCGCGCGGCCGCGCCATCCACGACAAGGTGATCGTCGCGGCGCTTGAGCGCGAGCGGCGGCTGCTGTCGTGCCTGAAGAAGGATGAGCGCGAGGTGCTGATCGACCTGCTGCGCCGGCTGCACGAGAATCTCGGCGCCGTGACCGGGCAAAGCACGACCTGACCGCATAGGGGCGCCCTGCGTCCCCGCGGTATTCGTCCGGTCTTCCATGCGTGTCGCTCGCGCGCTGCTGCGCAACATGATCCTCCCAAATGCGAGGCCGTTGACCGGCCCTGTCTCTCTGGATGCGGAAACTCGCACAGCTTAGTTGCTATGGCAACTAAAAACGCGAGCACGTGCGGCGTCAGGCCCCATGCCGGGACTAGCGACGTCGCCCTCAGGTCAGGTGGGCACGCCGCTGGGGCTCCCTCCCCCCTTGCGGGGGAGGGTTGGGGAGA
>NZ_DDOP01000096.1:0-47673 GCF_002341725.1 Bradyrhizobium sp. UBA2491 | reverse complement strand
AAGATCATCGAGAAGGAGCGCAACGTCATACCGGGCGGCTTTGCGCTGTTGCCGACCATGGGTGGCCAGACCGCACTGAACTGCGCGCTGTCGCTGCGCCGCCAGGGCACCCTCGACAAGTTCGACGTCGAGATGATCGGCGCGACCGCCGATGCGATCGACAAGGCCGAGGACCGCCAACTGTTCCGCGAGGCGATGACCAAGATCGGGCTGGAGACGCCGAAATCGCGGCTCGCCAACGCCTCGGCGCTGAAGAAGACCTACCGCGACAAATACCTCGCCGAGCGGGAGAAGCTTTCCGGCGCCGCGCTGGAAGAACTCGAACGGCAGTGGACGCTCGGCGAGAATGACCGCCGCAAGCGCTATCAGGAGCATGCCTTCGGCGAGGCGCTGATGGCGCTGTCCGAGATCGGCCTGCCCGCGATCATCCGCCCCTCTTTCACGATGGGCGGCACCGGCGGCGGCATCGCCTACAACAAGGAAGAATTCCTCGACATCATCGAGCGCGGGCTCGACGCCTCGCCGACCAACGAGGTGCTGATCGAGGAAAGTGTGCTCGGCTGGAAAGAGTACGAGATGGAGGTGGTGCGCGACAAGAAGGACAATTGCATCATCATCTGCTCGATCGAGAACCTCGATCCGATGGGCGTGCATACCGGCGATTCCATCACCATCGCGCCGGCGCTGACCTTGACCGACAAGGAATACCAGGTGATGCGCGACGCCTCGCTGGCGGTGCTGCGCGAGATCGGCGTCGAGACCGGCGGCTCCAACGTCCAGTTCGGCATCAACCCGGTCGACGGCCGCATGGTCGTGATCGAGATGAACCCGCGCGTGTCGCGCTCGTCGGCGCTGGCGTCGAAGGCCACCGGCTTCCCGATCGCCAAGGTCGCAGCCAAGCTCGCGGTCGGCTACACGCTCGATGAGATCGCCAACGACATCACCGGCGGCGCCACGCCGGCCTCGTTCGAGCCGACGATCGATTACGTCGTCACCAAGATTCCGCGCTTTGCGTTCGAGAAATTCCCCGGCGCCTCCTCCACCCTGACGACGTCGATGAAGTCGGTCGGCGAAGTGATGGCGATCGGCCGCACCTTCCAGGAGAGCTTGCAGAAGGCGCTGCGCGGGCTCGAGACCGGGCTGACCGGGCTCGACGAGATCGACATCGAAGGGCTTGGCCGCGGCGACGACAAGAACGCGATCCGCGCCGCCCTCGGCACACCGACGCCGAACCGCATCCTACAGGTCGCCCAGGCGATGCGGCTCGGCTGGACCGACGAGGAGATCTTCAACTCCTGCAAGATCGATCCCTGGTTCCTCGCCGAGATGCGCGCCATCGTCGAGATGGAGGACAAGGTCCGCAGCAACGGCCTGCCGCCGAACGCGTTCGGCATGCGGACGCTGAAGGCGATGGGCTTCTCCGACGCGCGGCTTGCCGTGCTGACCGAAACCACCGAGGCCGACGTCACCGCCAAGCGCCACGCGCTCGGGGTGCGCCCGGTGTTCAAGCGCATCGACACCTGCGCGGCCGAGTTCGCTTCGCCGACCGCCTACATGTATTCGACCTATGAGCGGCCGTTCGCCGGCGAGCCCGCCGACGAGAGCGCGCCGTCCGACCGCAAGAAGGTGATCATCCTCGGCGGCGGACCGAACCGCATCGGCCAGGGCATCGAGTTCGACTATTGCTGCTGCCACGCCTGCTTCGCGCTCGAGGACGCCGGCTACGAGACCATCATGGTCAACTGCAACCCGGAGACGGTGTCGACCGACTACGACACCGCCAACCGGCTGTATTTCGAGCCGCTCACCGCCGAGGACGTGCTCGAGATCGTCGCGACCGAGCGCAAGAACGGCACGCTGCACGGCGTGATCGTGCAGTTCGGCGGCCAGACCCCGCTGAAGCTTGCCCGCGCGCTGGAAGCCGCCGAAGTGCCGATCCTCGGCACCTCGCCCGACGCGATCGACCTCGCCGAGGACCGCGACCGCTTCAAGCGCGTGCTCGACAAGCTGCGCCTCAAGCAGCCGAAGAACGGCATCGCCTATTCGGTCGAGCAGGCCCGCCTGGTCGCCGCCGATCTCGATTTGCCGCTGGTGGTGCGTCCGTCCTACGTGCTCGGCGGCCGCGCGATGCAGATCATCCGCGAGGAGAACCAGCTCAACGATTATCTGCTGGGCACGCTGCCCGAGCTCGTGCCCGCCGACGTCAAGGCGCGCTACCCGAACGACAAGACCGGGCAGATCAACACCGTGCTCGGCAAGAACCCGCTGCTGTTCGACCGCTATCTGTCCGATGCCACCGAGGTCGACGTCGACTGCCTCTCCGACGGCAAGGACACCTTCGTCGTCGGCATCATGGAGCACATCGAGGAAGCCGGCATCCACTCCGGCGATTCCGCCTGCTCGCTGCCGCCGCATTCGCTCGACGCCAAGACCATCGAGGAGCTGGAGCGGCAGACCCGCGAGCTCGCGCTCGGTCTCGACGTGGTCGGCCTGATGAACGTGCAATACGCCATCAAGGACGGCGAGATCTACGTGCTCGAGGTCAACCCGCGCGCGTCCCGCACGGTGCCGTTCGTCGCCAAGGTGATCGGCACCCCGGTCGCCAAGATCGCGGCACGGATCATGGCCGGCGAGAAGCTCGCCGACTTCAAGCTGAAGAAGAAGAAGCTCGACCATGTCGGCGTGAAGGAATCCGTGTTCCCGTTCGCGCGCTTCCCCGGCGTCGACACCGTGCTCGGCCCGGAGATGCGTTCGACCGGCGAAGTGATGGGCCTCGACCGCTCCTTCGAGGTCGCGTTCGCGAAGAGCCAGCTCGGCGGCGGCACGCGCGTGCCGCGCCAGGGCACCGTGTTCGTCTCGGTGCGTGGCGACGACAAGATGCGCATCGCCGATGCGGTGCGTCTGCTGCATTCGCTCGGCTTCAAGGTGATGGCGACCTCGGGCACCCAGCGCTATCTCAGCGACAACGGCGTGCCGACGGAAAAGGTGAACAAGGTGCTCGAAGGGCGCCCGCACATCGTCGACGCCATCACCAATGGCGACGTCCAGCTGGTGTTCAATACCACCGAAGGTCCGCAGGCGCTGGCCGACAGCCGTTCGCTGCGGCGGGCTGCCCTCTTGCATAAAGTGCCGTATTACACCACTCTTTCAGGTGCGGTGGCGGCCGCGCGGGGGATCCGGGCCTATCGGGACGGGGACCTTGAGGTCCGCACGCTTCAGAGTTACTTTTCCGAAAGCTGACCGCTGCCCGGGCTGAAGGCCCGAGACGGTCAATTAGCCGAATGGCTGGAACTCACCGCGCGATTGGATGTTGTCACGGCCCTTAGCGGGGCCGAATATCACTGGGCTTCCGGGCGCGCTTGCGTCCTGATTCCTGCGTTAGCTGAACTGGATGTTCGTGGGCACCGCCGGGTGTGCACGATGAAGGACGAAGATGATGGATAAGGTTCCGATGACTGCGGGCGGCTACGCTGCGCTGACGGACGAGCTCAAGAGGCGCCAGTCGGAGGATCGTCCGCGCATCATCGAACATATCGCGGAGGCGCGCTCGCACGGCGATCTCTCGGAGAACGCCGAGTATCACGCCGCCAAGGAAGAGCAGTCGCACAACGAGGGCCGCATCGCGGAGCTCGAGGACAAGCTCGCGCGCGCCGACATCATCGACATCTCGAAACTGTCCGGCGACACCATCAAGTTCGGCGCGACGGTGACGCTGGTCGACGAGGACACCGAGAAGAAGGCGGTGTGGCAGCTCGTCGGCGAGGTCGAGGCCGACGCCAAGAAAGGCCGCATCTCCATCACCTCGCCGCTCGCGCGCGCGCTGATCGGCAAGAAGAAGGGCGCCACCGTGGAAGTGATGGCGCCGGGCGGCGCCAAGGCCTACGAGATCACCAAGGTCGAGTGGCGATAGTTACTTCGATGTGACTGGTGCAGAAAAGCCGCGCTCAGCACGCGGCTTTTTTCATGTCCGCGTTTTACCCCTTGTTTGACAGACATGTGAGTAGAGAGCCGCTGCGCGCCATACTAGTGAGGCCGTGACATGTTTATGCAGTATAATCATGTCGGGGGACTGCGGCTCGGGTGATGATTGCGTCGCAACACGCATTGCGGCGCGTCACCGTTTCACTGAGCTCCCTCTCGCAACTGCAATCGAGCGAGGAATGATTCCAGATGCAAGGTGTTGACATCACACTCTGGTGGCGAACACCGTGTGGGTTCTGCATCGTGCAATGTTCCAGCGTGTCAAACAGGGGGTAAATGACAATGGACCAGATGTTCTCCAAATGGCAGCCGACCGTGCTGAGCCTGTTCCGGTTCATCACCGGACTGCTGCTGTTTCAGTACGGCGTCGCCAAGATCTTCAAGTTTCCCGTGGTCGCCTACTTCGCCAACATCCCGCCATTGATCCAGGCTGCGGGCTGGCTCGAGCTCGTGCTCGGCGCGCTGTTGATGATCGGCCTGTTCTCGCGGCTGGTCGCGTTCATCCTGTCGGGCGAGATGGCGTTCGCGTATTTCCTCGGCCACATGTTCAAGAACCCGGCCGAGCCGGTGTTGCTGCCGCTGCTCAACAACGGCACCGCGGCGATCCTGTTCTGCTTCGCCTGCCTCTACCTCGCGACCTCGGGACCGGGCCCGATCAGCGTCGACGCTGCGATGGGCAAGAAGTAACGAACCAAGAAGTGGCGAACATCGTCATTGCAAGCCAACGGGTCGCGTGAATGCGCGCCCGATGACAGGCTCCGCGAAGCAATCCATCTGTCCGAATATGCGGAGCGATGGATTGCTTTCGCCTTCGCCAAGGCTACGGCGGACAAGCCGTCGCTTCGCTCCTCGCAATGACGGTGCGTTGCACGACGCGCCTCAGCCCGCCGCCTTCACGCCGAGCGGCACCGCGGCTTCATATTTGGAATTGTGCAGCACCAGCGAGGTCCTGACGTTTCGCACATGCGGCGCCGCGGTCAGGTGGGTGACGAAATCCTGGAACGTCGCCATGTCGGGGGCGACGCATTTGAGGATGAAATCGACTTCGCCCGACAGCATCCAGCATTCGCGCACCAGCGGTTCGCCGCGCACGAAATTCTCGAAGGCGCGGAGATCGGCATCGGCCTGGCTCGACAGATGCACCGAGGCGAACACCGTGACGTCGTAGCCGAGGCGGCGCGGATCGAGCAGGCCGCGGTATCCCTGGATGTAGCCTTCCTCTTCCAGCGCCCGGACCCGGCGCAGGCAGGGCGGCGGCGAGATACCGACCCGTTTGGCGAGTTCCACATTGGTGATTCGGCCATCGGCCTGGATCTCGGCGAGGATTTTGAGGTCGATCTCGTCAAGGTTCTTCGACACGCGACTACAGTTCCCTAGGCGTTTGAAAAGTCTCGGCTGGACAGCCGGTAACTCTCATAGCGCAGCCAGCCGGCAATGCGCAATTTTATTGCGCGTGCAGCGCATGATTTCGCGAATGTGACTTCAGTTCCGGGGAAAAATCGCTGCCATGGATTGCAATTCTTGCATAGCTACCCAGATATCCTAGACTTGGATTTGACACTTTTGGCGCCGCCGTGACCTGCTTCCGGGGCGCTTCCCGCACAAGTCCTTGATCAAAATCCCCAAAAGAGAGGGATCTGAAAATGCCCGCGCCTACCCATGCCAAGGTCGTCATCATCGGTTCCGGCCCCGCCGGCTACACCGCAGCGATCTACGCGGCGCGCGCGATGCTCGAACCGATCCTGATCCAGGGCATTCAGCCGGGCGGGCAGCTCACCATCACCACCGACGTCGAGAACTATCCGGGCTTCGCCGATGTGATCCAGGGCCCCTGGCTGATGGAGCAGATGGAGAAGCAGGCGGCGCATGTCGGCACCAAGATCGTCACTGATCTCGTCACCAGGCTCGAGCTCGGCCAGCGGCCGTTCCGCCTGACCTGCGATTCCGGCGACGTCTATCTCGCCGAGACCGTCATTCTCGCCACCGGCGCCCAGGCGCGCTGGCTCGGGCTGCCTTCGGAAGAGAAATTCCAGGGCGGCGGCGTGTCGGCCTGCGCGACCTGCGACGGCTTCTTCTACCGCGGCAAGGAAGTCGTGGTGGTCGGCGGCGGCAACACTGCGGTCGAGGAAGCGCTGTACCTCACCAATCACGCCTCCCAGGTCACCATCGTGCATCGCCGCGATCATTTCCGCGCCGAGCGCATCCTGCAGGAGCGGCTGTTCAAGCATCCCAAGATCAAGGTGGTGTGGGATTCCGCGATCGACGAGATCTGCGGCTCGGAGAGCCCGAACAAGGTCACCCATGTGCGGCTGAAGAACGTCAAGACCGGCGCACTGACCGACCTCAAGACCGACGGTGTCTTCATCGCGATCGGCCATGCGCCGGCGACGGAGCTCGTCAAAGGCCAGATCAAGCTGAAACCGTCGGGCTATGTCGAGGTCGCGCCGAACTCCACCGCGACCTCGGTGCCCGGCCTGTTCGCCGCCGGCGACGTGGCGGACGAAACTTTCCGGCAGGCGGTCACCGCCGCCGGCCTCGGCTGCATGGCAGCGCTCGAGGCGGAACGCTTCCTGGCTCTTCGCGCGAGCGATCGCGCAGCGGCGGAATAATCATGGCACGATCTCGCGACGGATTTACGGACATGGATTGGGACAAGCTGAAGGTCTTTCACGCGGCGGCGGAAGCAGGCAGCTTCACGCATGCCGGCGAGCAGCTTGGCCTGTCGCAATCTGCGGTCTCCCGCCAGGTCAGCGCGCTGGAGCAGGAGCTCTCGGTGTCGCTGTTTCACCGCCACGCCCGCGGCCTGATCCTGACCGAACAGGGTGACCTCTTGTTCCGCACCGCGCATGACGTCTTCATGCAGTTGCAGGCGGCGCGCGCCAAGCTCACCGACAGCCGCGAGCGGCCAAGCGGCGACCTCAAGATCACGACGCCGCCGGCGCTCGGCATCAACTGGCTGATCCCGCGGCTCGACGAGTTCGTTGCGCTCTATCCCGACATCCGGATCTCGCTGATCGTCACCGACGAGGATCTCGACCTGTCGATGCGCGAGGCCGACGTGGCGATCCGCACCCGCAAGCCGACCCAGCCCGATCTGATCCAGCGCAAGCTGTTCTCGATCGGCTTCCACGCCTATTGCTCACCGGAATACATCAAGCGCTTCGGCACGCCGCGCACGCTGGATGATCTCGACTCGCATCGCATCATCATGCTCGGCGACGCCCAGGTGCCACCGCATCTGCAGAACCGTAGCTGGTTGATCGATGCCGGCCGCAACGGCTCCGGTCCGCGCGAGCCTTACTTCAAGGTCAACAACATCCTGGGCCTGGTGCGCGCCTGCCAGCAAGGCCTCGGCATCGCCGCGCTGCCGGACTATCTGGTCGAACAGAACAACCTCGTGCAGTTGTTCGGCGAGTCCGACTCGATCGCGCTCGACACCTATTTCGTCTATCCGGAGGAGCTGAAGACAGTGGCCCGGGTGCAGGTGTTCCGCGACTTCGTGGTCAGCAAGGCGCAGCGTTGGCCGTCCTGATTAAGCGGCCCTTATGGGGCCGGGTTATAGGCGTCCCGCGCTGCCCCAACAGGCCCCTGAATCTCCGCATGTCTGACATGCGACGTGGAGTGTTGCTGCATGGCGTCGATGGGGATCATAGTGCTTACACGCTGAGCGTTCGCGTCGCGCATATGTCCCCCTCCTCCAGTGGCGCGGAAGTTCAGTAATCCCTCTTGGAAGGTGATTGTGTCGGCCTCACGTGGCCAATACCTTAAGCCGGGCTCTCTTGGGCCCGGCTTTTTTTCATCCGCATGTCATGCTCGAACGTGCCGCACGCCCCGGTCAGCATGCGCATTGACAACAACCTCGCAGCGCAGCATGATTGTCGGATGATCACGTCTTCGTGCGCCGCCCTGTCGTCGAAAAAAGCTCCCCTCCCGGGGACACGAGATCGCGCGCGATAAGATCACCTTCGCATTCAGACCGATCCCGAAACCCCGCCGCCTGGACGGGGTTTTTTGTTGGTCCCGTCTCCGGCTGTCTTCCCAAGGAGATGGAACATGACTGACCTACACCACCAATTGCAGGGCCTCTGGCTGCCGCTGATCACGCCGTTCCGCGACGGCGAGCTCGACGTCAGCTCGCTGCGCCGCCTCGTTCGGCACTATGCCGGCGGCCCCGTCGACGGGTTCATCCTCGGCGCAACCTCCGGTGAGGGCATGGCGCTGAGCAGGGATGAGCTGGAGGGGCTGGTGAGCGTCGTGCTCGCCGAGCTCAGTGCCAGCTCCCGCCATCTGCCGGTGTGCCTGGGGCTCTCCGGCGCCTCGACCGCGGGGATGAAGGAGGCGCTGGACGACACCGCCGACTGGCCGATCAACGGCTATCTGATCGCAAGCCCCTACTATACGAGACCCTCGCAGCGCGGCCTCGTGCGGCACTTCAACGCACTTGCCGATCACGCGGCGTGGCCGATCGTGCTCTACAACATTCCCTATCGCACCGCCGTGAACCTCACCAATGAGACGCTGCTGGCGCTCGCGGATCATCCGAACATCGCCGGCATGAAGGACTGCTGCGCCGATCGGGCGCAGTCGATCGACTTGCTCAACCGGCGGCCGGAAGGCTTCCGCGTGCTGACCGGCGAGGACGCGCAGACATTCGACGCGCTGTCCGACGGCGCCGACGGCGCGATCCTGCTGTCCGCGCATCTGCAAACCGAGACCTTCGCCGCGATCCGCACGCTACTGAGACAGGGCCAGCGCGACGCCGCGCTGGCCGCCTGGCAGAGCGTGGTCGGACTGACCCGGCTGCTGTTCGCCGAACCGAGCCCCGCGCCGGCCAAGCACTGGCTGTGGCGACAGGGCCTGATCGACAGCCCCGAGGTGCGGCTGCCGATGGTCGAGGTGAGCGAGGATCTCGCGAGCTGGCTCGACGCCGAGAGGGAGCGCCGCGCGCAAGTCGCGTTGCAGCCGGCGTGATGGGTCTTCTCCCTCTCCCCGTTCTCCTGTCCGCCGAAGCCCGCCTTCGGGCGAAGGCGGATGCGGGGAGAAGGTTGGGGTGAGGGGCTGCCTCCGCGCGCTGAGTGACAGTTGAACTCGTGGAGACTCCCCCTCAGCCGGAACGCATCTGACGATGCGTTCGGACCTCTCCCCGCACGCGGGGCGAGGTAAGAAAGTCAATCCAGCTTCACCCTGGTGAGCCGTAGCGCGTTGCCGATCACGCTAACCGAGGACAGCGCCATCGCGGCGGCGCCGACCATCGGCGACAGCAGGATGCCGAACAGCGGATACAGCACGCCCGCCGCGATCGGCACGCCGGCGGCGTTGTAGACGAAGGCGAACGCCAGGTTCTGGCGGATGTTGCGCATGGTCGCGACCGACAGGCGCCGCGCGCGGACCAGGCCCATCAGGTCACCGGTGAGCAGCGTGATGCCTGCGCTCTCGATCGCGACGTCGGTGCCGCCGCCCATCGCGATGCCGACATCGGCGGCGGCGAGCGCCGGCGCATCGTTGACGCCGTCGCCGGCCATCGCGACGGTGCGGCCCTCGCCGCGCAGCCGCTGCACGACCTCGCTCTTGCGCTCCGGCAGCACGCCGGCCTCAACCTCGTCGATACGAAGCGTCTTCGCCACCGCGCGCGCGGTGGTCTCGTTGTCGCCGGTCAGCATCACGATGCGCAGGCCTTCGGCACGCAACGCCTGCAACGCATTCGCCGCCGACGGCTTGACCGGATCGGCGATCGCGATCACGCCCGCGACACGGCCATCGACCGCGACATAGATCGCGGTTGCGCCGTCGCGGCGTGCAGCTTCGGCCGCCTGGTCCAGCGCGGCCGTCGCGATCTTCAGTTCGGCCATCAGCACCGCATTGCCGAGCGCAATTTGCCTGCCCTCGACCGTGCCGGTCGCCCCCTTGCCGGAGGGCGAGGTAAAATTGCTGACGGCGAAAGCCGCGACCCCGCGCTCCGCAGCGGCCGCGATGATCGCCCGCGCCAGCGGATGCTCGCTGCCCTGCTCGACGCTGGCGGCGAGACGCAGCAGGTCGTTGTCCTCGATGCCTTCGGCGGAGATGATGCGTACGACCTTCGGCTTGCCCTCCGTGAGTGTGCCGGTCTTGTCGATGACAAGCGTGTCGATCGCTTCCATCCGCTCCAGCGCCTGCGCGTCGCGGATCAGGATGCCGGAATGTGCGCCACGGCCGACGCCGACCATGATCGACATCGGCGTCGCCAGTCCCAGCGCGCAGGGGCAGGCGATGATCAGCACCGTGACGGCTGCAACCAGCGCAAAGCTCAGCCGCGGCTCGGGGCCGAACACCGTCCACGCGATGAAGGCCAGCACGGCGGCTGCGATCACCGCCGGCACGAACCAGCCGGCAACGCGGTCGGCGAGCCGCTGGATCGGCGCGCGCGACCGCTGAGCCTTCGCCACCATGTCGACGATGCGCGACAGCATGGTGTCGCGGCCGATCTTCTCGGCGCGCATCACGAGACCGCCGCTCTGGTTGACGGTGCCGCCGATCACATTCTGGCCTTCCGCCTTCGTGACCGGCATCGATTCACCCGTCACCATGGATTCGTCGATGACGGCGCTACCCTCGATGACGACGCCGTCGACCGGCACCTTCTCACCAGGGCGCACGCGCAGGCGATCGCCGACCTTGATCGCGTCGATGTCGATGTCCTCGTCGCCCTGGTCGGTGACGCGGCGCGCGGTCTTGGGCGCGAGGCCGAGCAGCGCCCGGATCGCACCCGAGGTCTGCGCGCGGGCGCGCAGCTCCAGCACCTGGCCGAGCAGCACCAGCACCGTAATCACGGCCGCCGCCTCGAAATACACCGCGACCGCGCCATGCATGTCGCGGAACGCCGGCGGGAACAGCTGCGGTGCCAGCGTCGCGATCACGCTGTAGAGATAGGCGACGCCGGTGCCGATCGCGATCAGCGTGAACATGTTGAGATTGCGCGTGACCAGCGATTGCCAGCCACGCACGAAGAACGGCGCGCCGGCCCACAGCACCACCGGCGTCGCCAGCACGAACGAGATCCAGTTCGAGGTGGATTGCGGCACCAGGTGCATCAGCCCGAGATGGCTGCCCATCTCGAGCACGAACACCGGCAAGGTGAGCACCAGCGCGATCCAGAACCGTCTGGTCATGTCGATCAGTTCGGGATCGGGACCGTCGTCGAGCGAGACCTGCTCGGGCTCCAGCGCCATGCCGCAGATCGGGCAAGAGCCGGGACCGACCTGGCGCACCTCGGGGTGCATCGGGCAGGTGTAGATCGTGCCGGCAGGCGCCGGCGGCTCCGCCTCGCGCGGCTTGAGGAATTTCTCCGGCTCGGCCTCGAAGCGTTCGCGGCAGCGGCCGCTGCAAAACAGGTACTCTTCGTCCTTGTACGTGAAGCGATGCTTGGCGGTGGCACGATTGACCTTCATGCCGCAGACCGGATCGATTGCGAACGCCGCCTCGGCGGGCGTCGTGTCGTGATCATGCTTGCCGCCGCAGCAGGAATGCGCGGCCGCGCCATGATGGTGTTGATCTTCGTGCGAATGGTCGTGCGTTGCCTGTGCCACGAAACTCTTCCCGGCCGTATCCCGGCCTCTTGATTTACATACCCTAGGGGGGTATATGCGTCGTATGAGAGACGAGGTCAAGACATCCTGTTTAAAACGGCTCAAACGGATCGAGGGTCAGATCCGCGGGTTGGCTACCATGGTCGAGGAAGATCGTTACTGCATCGACGTGGTGACGCAGATCGCGGCCGCGCGCGCAGCGCTACGCCGCGTCGAGGAAGAGGTGCTGCGCGATCATGTGGCGCATTGCGTGGAGCATGCGATCTCGTCCGGCGACAAGGCCGACCAGCGGCGCAAGATCACCGAGCTGATGGACGTGATCGGGCGCGCGGATCGCTGAGCGCGGTTTGGCCGTGCCTTGTCCGCATACTCGATGACGTCCCGGCGAAGGCCGGGACCCATAACCACAGGACGTGGTCGTTTGCGTGAGCTAGGGCCCCAGCATGCTTGATAACCACTCCCTGTGGTTATGGGTCACGCTTCGCTTGCCCGGGACGACGTGGGAGAGAGCGGCGCTTAATTCACTGCCGCCTTGAGCGCCGCTAAGAATCACCGATCAGGTATTGAACCGGAAATGCATCACGTCGCCGTCGGCGACGACGTAGTCCTTGCCTTCGAGCCGCAGCTTGCCGGCGTCGCGCGCACCGGCTTCGCCGTTGCCGGCGATGTAGTCGGCATAGGCGATGGTCTCGGCGCGGATGAAGCCCTTCTCGAAATCGGTATGGATCACGCCGGCGGCGGCGGGTGCCTTGGTGCCGCGGTCGATGGTCCAGGCGCGGGCTTCCTTCGGGCCGACGGTGAAATAGGTGATGAGGTCGAGCAGCTGGTAGCCGGCGCGGATCAGGCGATCGAGCCCGGCCTCTTCGAGGCCCAGCGTCTCCAGGAAGTCGACACGCTCTTCGCGCGACAGCGTCGCGATCTCGGATTCGATCTTGGCCGAGATCACGACCGCGACCGCGCCCTCCGCCTTCGCACGCTCGAACACCGCCTTGGAGAAATTGTTGCCGTCCTTGGCCGAACCTTCCTCGACGTTGCAGACATAGAGCACGGGCTTCGAGGTCAGGAGGCCGAGCATGCGGAACGCCCGCTCCTCCTCCGGCTTGCGTTCCATACCGCGGGCCGGCTTGCCGTCGCGCAGCAGCACCAGCGCGCGATTGACCAGCTCGAGCTGCTCCTTGGCCTCCTTGTCGTTGCCCTTGGCCTTTTTCGACAGATTGTCGACGCGCTTCTCCAGGCTGTCGAGGTCGGAGAGCATCAGCTCGGTCTCGATGGTCTCGATGTCGGCGAGCGGCGCGATCTTGCCTTCGACATGGGTGATGTCGGAATCCTCGAAGCAGCGCACCACGTGGGCGATGGCGTCGACTTCGCGGATGTTGGCGAGGAACTGGTTGCCGAGGCCTTCGCCCTGCGAGGCGCCGCGCACCAGGCCGGCGATATCGACGAAGGTCAGCCGGGTCGGGATGATCTGCGCGGATTTCGCGATCGCCGACAGCTTCTCCAGCCGCGGATCGGGCACCGCCACCTCGCCGACATTCGGCTCGATGGTGCAGAACGGATAGTTCGCCGCCTGGGCGGCCGCCGTCTCGGTCAGCGCATTGAACAACGTCGACTTGCCGACGTTAGGTAGCCCGACGATCCCGCATTTGAATCCCATGTCTTCCTCTGTCCAGCTTGGTCGCGTCCGGCTCGCGCCGGGCACGACCACACGGGGATCAGGCCGGCTTGTCGCCGCCGTTCTCACCCTTGTCGAAAAATCCCTTGGCCTGCATCGTCAGATGCACCTTGTTGGCGAACGAGGCGTCCTGCCCCGCGGCCAGCAATCCGGCATTGTCGGCGACGGCTTGGCACAAGGCCTCCACCCACGCCCGGTCGCTCTTGGCGAAGTCCGACAGCACGTGGCTGTGCACGAGTTCCTTGACGCCGGGATGACCGATCCCGAGCCGCACCCGCCGGTACTCGTTGCCGATATGCGCGGAGATCGAGCGCAGCCCGTTATGGCCGGCGATCCCGCCGCCGATCTTGACCCGCACCTTGGCCGGCGGCAGTTCGAGCTCGTCCTGGAATACGGTGATGTCGGCGGGGGCGAGCTTGAAGAAGTTCGCCGCTTCCTGCACCGCGCGCCCGGACTCGTTCATGTAGGTGGTCGGCTTCAGCAGCACGACCTTCTCACGATCGACCACGCCCTCGGAGGTCTCGCCCTGAAAGCGACGGCGCCATGGTGCGAAACCATGACGCCGTGCAATCTCATCGACTGCCAGGAAACCGATATTGTGCCGGTTGCTGGCGTATTTCGCACCGGGATTACCAAGACCAACAAAAAGGCGCATGGCACGGCATCCCGCATCGGCGCGCCGTCGGATGACCGCGCGCCGACCTGATCGGTTACTTCTTCTTGTCGCCACCGCCGGCGGGAGCCTTGGCACCCGCGGCCGGAGCCGCAGCACCCGCAGCCGGAGCGGCAGCGGCCGGAGCCGCAGCACCCGCGGCCGGAGCAGCGCCACCAGCAGCCGCCGCAGCCGCGGCCTTCTGCTCTTCGGCGTAGCCGGACGGCGGCACGATGGTGACCAGGGTTGCGTCCTCGCGGGTCAGCGACTTCACGCCCTTGGGCAGCTTGACGTCGGTGAGATGCAGCGAGTGGCTGATCTCGAGGCTGCCGACATCGGCTTCGATGTATTGCGGAATGTTGTCGACCGCGCACTCCAGTTCGAGCGCGTGGGTGACGATGTTCACGGTGCCACCGCGCTTGATGCCCGGGGCGGCTTCCGCGTTCACGACGTGCAGCGGCACGCTGACGCGGATGGTCGCGCCTTCGCCGAGCCGCATGAAGTCGACATGGAGCGGGAAGTCCTTGACCGGGTCGAGGTGGTAGTCGCGCGGAATCACGCGGTGCTTCTTGCCCTCGATATCGATATCGAACAGCGTGGTCAGGAACCGGCCCGCCAGGATTCGCTGGCGCAGTTCACGATCGTCGACCGAGATGGTGACGGGGGGCTGGTTGTCTCCGTAGATCACTCCGGGAACTCTCCCGGCGCGACGCTCTGCCCGGGCGGCCCCCTTGCCGCTCTTCGGACGCGCGGTCGCCTTCAATTCCTTGACGGTCGCCATAGCGTTAAGTCCTTGTATTTAAAAAGTTAAAGGCCGCAGCGCGGCCCATGCTCAAGTCCACAGCAAGCCTCCAGGGGTGCGGGGGCCGCGGACGTGGCGGGCTTTTAGCCCCAAAGGGCCGAAATGACAAGGAAATGAAGGGATTTTTCTTGCGCGCCGCGAGACGCGAGGCCGTGGCCGGATAGAGCGATTTGCCTAGCCGGCACCACCGAGCTTGGCTTCCAGCGCCGCGATCCGGGCCTTCAGCGCCTCGTTCTCCTCGCGCGCCAGGCGGGCCATGTCCTTGACCGCGTCGAACTCCTCGCGCTTGACCACGTCGAGGTCGCGCAGGATGCGTTCGGCCTGGTTGCGCATGACCGTGTCGACCTCGCGCTTGACGCCCTGGGCGGCGCCGGCGGCATCGTTCATCAGACGGCCGATCTCATCGAAAAACCGGTTGCTGGTCTGGGTCATCTGGCAAAACTCTCCGCGTTCACTGAATCGCGATAAGACAATGGCGATCCCCGCCATCGGGTTCAAGTCCGCCGCGAATGGCAGATCTCGCGGGAGCTTGCCTTGTCATGCTCCGGTTTCCTTGCAATCGTATGAACTCACAACAGAAATCGCACATCACAACGCGAGCAGAAACGTCATGATCGAGCACACCGTCGAGATCCCGACCAAGGACGGCAAGACCACCACCTTCATCACCCATCCCGAGCGCGGCGGCCCCTTCCCGGTCGTCATCTTCTACATGGATGCGCCGGCGATCCGCGAGGAGCTGCGCGACATGGCGCGGCGGCTCGGCACCTCGGGCTATTACGTGATGCTGCCCAATATGTATTACCGCGCCGGCGTGATGGAGCTCGGCCCGATCAATCCGGATCCGGAATCGCCGGAGCGCAAGCGCATGTTCGAGCTGATGCACTCGCTCAACATTCCGCTGGTCATGGAAGACACCAAGGGCCTGCTCGCCTACGCCGAGACGCAGAAGGCCGCCAATACCAGGATCATCGGCACCGTCGGCTATTGCATGAGCGGCCGCTACGCGGTGAACGCCGCCACGCATTTCGGCGATCGGGTCAAGGCTGCCGCCTCGATCTACGGCACGCATCTGGCAACCGACCAGCCCGACAGCCCGCATCTCGCCGCGCAGAAGGCCAAGGCCGAGCTGTATTTCGCCTGCGCCGAGACCGACATCTACGCGCCGGCCGAGATCATCGAGCAGGTCAAGGCGGGCATGAAGGGCTCGAACAACGAGGTCGAGATCTATCCCGGCACGCATCACGGCTTCGCCTTCCCCAAGCGCCCGGTCTACGACCGCGACGCCGCCGAACGGCACTGGGAGCGGCTGCTCGCGCTCTACCGCCGCAACCTGGTCTGAGGCCGCAAAAGCCGGGATGGCCGACAGCCCGCGAATTCGAGATTATCGAAGCTCCGATGCTGACGAGGTGAACCGGCTCGCGGTCGCCGCCTTCGACCAATTCCGCGATGTCTTCGACGACTGGCCGGCGATGCGCGCCGGCCTGTCGCGAACCTCCGAGCTGAGTTCCGGCGGCGAGATCATCGTCGCCGATCTCGGCCACCGGCTTGCCGGCGCGGTCGGCTATTTCGGGCCCGGCGTCAAAAAGGCCGCATTCTTCGACCAGTCATGGCCGGTCATTCGCATGCTGGTTGTTGATCCCATCGACAGGGGCAAGGGACTCGGGCATGCGTTGACGTCGGAATGCCTCGCCAGAGCGCGGCGCGACCGGTGCCAGGCCATCGCGCTTCACACGAGCCCCATCATGACGGTCGCCTTGCCGATGTATCTGAAGATGGGCTTCAGCAAGGTCCATGACGCTCCGCCAATTCATGGCGTGCCCTACGCCATCTACACGAAAGCGCTCTGATCAAGATGCCGTTCCTGCTGATCGATTTTCCGGTGTTCAACCCCGTCGCGCTGTCGCTCGGCCCGATCGTGATCCGCTGGTATGCGCTGGCCTATATCGTCGGCATCGTGCTGGGCTGGCTCTATGCCCGCTCGCTGATCAAGAAGGAACGGCTGTGGGGCGGCCCAGCACCGATCACGCTGCCGCAGCTCGACGATTTCATCCTCTGGGTCACGATCGGCATCATCGTCGGTGGCCGCACCGGCTATGTGCTGTTCTACAATCTGCCGTTCTTCATCGCGCACCCCTCCGAGATCCTCGAATTGTGGAAGGGCGGCATGTCGTTCCACGGCGGCTTCCTCGGCTGCGTCGCCGCGGTGATGCTGTTTGCCCGCCGCAACAACATCCCGATCCTGTCGCTCGGCGACATCACCACCGCGGTCGCGCCGATCGGCCTGTTCCTCGGCCGCATCGCCAATTTCATCAACAGCGAATTGTGGGGCCGCCACGCTGATCCGAGCCTGCCCTGGGCCATGATCTTCCCCAATGGCGGCCCGCTGCCGCGCCATCCGAGCCAGCTCTATGAGGCCGGCCTCGAGGGCATCGTACTGTTTACCGCGCTGGCGATCATGATCCGGCTCGGGGCACTGAAGCGGCCCGGCCTGATCCTCGGCAGCTTCATCACGATCTATGGCATCGCCCGGATCATCGGCGAGCACTTCAGGGAGCCCGATCCGCAGCTCGGCTTCCTGTGGGGCGGATTAACCATGGGGATGCTGCTGTCCGTGCCAATGATTATTGTCGGCGCTATCATCATCACCGCCGCTCTCCGCCGCAAGGCGAGCGGGCCGGCGCCGGGCTCGAATACAACAAGTTCAACGTAGCGCACGTACAATCCAAGGAACGCCGTGAGCGACCCCTCCCCGCTGCTGGATGAGATCAGGAAGCTGATCAAGCTGTCCGGGCCGATGCCGGTCTGGCGCTACATGGAATTATGCCTGATGCATCCGCGCTACGGCTATTACCTGTCGCGCGATCCGCTGGGCCGCGAGGGCGATTTCACCACCTCGCCCGAGGTCAGCCAGATGTTCGGCGAGTTGCTCGGCCTGTGGAGCGCCTCGATCTGGCGCGCGATCGGCTCGCCGGAGACGCTCCGCTTGATCGAGCTCGGCCCCGGCCGCGGCACCATGATGTCGGACGCGCTGCGTGCGCTGCGCGTGCTGCCGCCGCTCTACCAGTCGCTCAGCATTCACATGGTCGAGGTCAATCCGGTGCTGCGCGAGAAGCAGCGCGCGACGCTGACGGGGGTGCGCAACGTCACCTGGCACGACAGCATCGACGATGTGCCCGAGGGACCGGCGGTGATCCTCGCCAACGAATATTTCGACGTGCTGCCGGTGCACCAGATGGTCCGGCGCGAGACCGGCTGGCACGAGCGCACGGTCGGAATGGATGTCAATGGCAGCCTGTATTTCGCGCCTGCTGCCGAGCCGACGCCGCATTTCGAGGTGCTGCTGCCGCCGCTGGTGCGCGCCGCCCCGCTCGGCGCGGTGTTCGAGTGGCGGCCCGACAACGAGATCATGAAGCTGGCGACGCGGGTGCGCGACCAGGACGGCGCCGCGCTGATCATCGATTACGGCCATCTGCGCAGCGACGCCGGCGACACCTTCCAGGCGATCGCGCGCCACAGCTTCGCCGACCCCTTGAAGAACCCGGGGCAGGCCGACGTGACTGCGCATGTCGATTTCCAGGCGTTGGCGCAGGCTGCCGAGGATGTCGGCGCACATGTGCACGGGCCGGCAACCCAGGGCGATTTCCTCAAGCGTCTCGGCGTCGAGGCGCGGGCCGCCGGACTGATGGCCAAGGCGACGCCGGAGGTCTCCGCCGACGTCGCCAGCGCGCTGAAGCGCCTCACCGATTCCGGGCGCGGCGGGATGGGCTCGATGTTCAAGGTCATGGCCATCTCCGACCCGCGCCTCACCTCGATCGCAGGTCTCAGCGATCAGCCTGACGAGGCCGAACAATGACATTGGGATCACCGCTGCTGTCGGCCATTCCGGGCCTGCGCCACGCCTTCTTCTCGCGCGAGGGCGGCGTCTCCGAAGGCATCTATGCCGGCCTCAATGGCGGGCTCGGCTCGCACGACGATCCGGCCAAGGTCGCGGAGAACCGGCGGCGGATGGCGGCGCAACTCGGCGTGCCGTCCGACCATCTGATCAGCGTGCATCAGGTTCATTCGCCCGATGTCGTGGCCGTGAGCGGCCCGTGGAACGGCGCTGCGCGCCCGAAGGCCGATGCCCTCGTCACGCGCACCGAGGGCCTTGCGATCTCGGTCACGACGGCCGATTGCGGCCCGATCCTGTTCGTCGATCCCCATGCGCGGGTGATCGGCGCCGCGCATGCCGGCTGGAAGGGCGCGCTGACCGGCGTGCTGGAATCGACCATCGATGCGATGGAGAAGCTCGGTGCCGAGCGCGGCGGCATCGTCGCCGCGATCGGGCCGTTGATCCGCAAGGAATCCTACGAGGTCGGCAACGAATTCGTGACGCGCTTCATCGAGGCCGATGCCGAGAACGGCATGTTCTTCATGCCCGCCGAGCGCGACGGTCATGCGATGTTCGATCTCGCCGGTTTCATCCGCATGCGGCTGGAGAACGCCGGCGTGCTGATGATCGACGACCTCGGCATCGACACCTATTCCGACGAACGCTGCTTCAGCTATCGCCGCTCCGTGCACCGCAAGGAAGCCGATTACGGCCGCCACGTCCACGCCATCGCGCTGGAAGGCTGACGCCGGGCAGTCTCGCCATTTTTGTGCGACAAGCGGCTTGACTCTCCACCTGCTGGAGACCGGACAAGCGGCGCATGACACAACGCACCTACAGCATCGGCGAGGCGGCACGGCTCAGCGGAATGAGTGTCCGCAAGCTCCGCTTCTATTCGGATCAGGGCTTGCTGCCGCCGGCCGGCCGCACCGCGAGCGGCTATCGCGTCTTCACCGACGACGAACTGGTTCGCCTCGACCTGATCCGATGCCTGCGCGACGCGGGGCTCGGTCTCGACGCCATCCGTGAGGTCCTGACCAAGGAACTCTCGCTCGTCGAAGCACTGAAGCTCCGCCTCGAGACGCTGGAAGCGGAGATCGCGGCGCAGCGCCGCGTCGCCTCGGCCCTGCGGGCTGCGTTGCGTTCACCGCAACTCACCGAAGCAGATTTGAGGAGATTCCTGACCATGACGCAGCTGTCCCGCGCTGAGCGCCGCAACGTCGTCGAACGCTTTTTCGAGAAAGTGTCCGACGGCATCAATATCGACCGCGACTGGGTGCGGCAGATGATCGAGACGACGGTGCCCGAATTGCCCGATGAGCCGACGCCCGAGCAATGCGATGCATGGATCGAACTGTCCGCGATCCTCAACGATCCGTCCTTTGTCGCCAACATGCGCGCCAATGCCAGCGACGTCTGGGATCGCGACGTGCTCGATCCCTCCGCCTGGCAAAAGGCCAGCGAGCCGATGCTGACGCGGGCGAAACAGGCGATCGCCGATGGCCTCGAACCGGGTTCGGACACCGGCAAGGCGCTGGCCCATGAGTGGATGGAGACGTCGGCCCGGTTGCTGGGGCGACAGCCGGACCTCGCGTTCCGCAACTGGCTTCGCAGCAAATATGCGCTGCATGACGCACGCGCGGCCCGTTATTGGGAGTTGGTCGCCATCATGCGCGGCCAGCCGCCCTGCGGCAGTCCCAACCGGGAATGGACCTGGATCACCGAGGCCATGCAGCATCATCTGGCCGACTGAGCCGGGTGCATCGGCGAGGAATTCGGTCCTCCCCAGCGCCACAGCCCCGCCGGATCGGTTAAGGGCTGTGGCCGTCCTGCCCTAGACGTTAAGCCGTTTTAACGATATCGCAGGACGCAATGAGGGAAGCGTCAAACCACCAGTTTCAAACTGGGACAGTCGTGCGTGCCACGCTCGCAGTCACGTGGCTGGCGATCGCGAGCGCGCTCGGCGGCTGTGCGGCCGGCGGCAATGTGGCTGACTCCTATGCCATGGCCACCCCGGCGAGCAGCGGCGCGACCGTTGCGTTCGAATCGATCGACGGCCCGCCGCCGCAAGTGTTCGACCGCATGGTCGGCGTGCTCGACAGCGAATCCAAGCTGCGCAGCCTGTCGATCGTGTCGCGCGAGGGCACTGCCGCCTATCGCGTGCGCAGCTATTTGTCGGCACAGGTGGTACGCGGCCGCACCATGATCGCGTGGGTCTGGGACGTCTACGACAGCAACCAGCAACGCGCGCTCCGCCTCTCGGGCGAAGAGCCCGCCGGCAAGGCCGGCCGCGACGCCTGGGGCGCCGCCGACGATCTGGTGCTGCGCAGGATCGCCCAGGCCGGCCTCAGCGGCCTCTCCAGCATGATCAATGGCGGCCCGGCAGACGGCCCGGCCCCGGCACCGGAGCTCCGTGGGCCGACGGTGGCCAGCGCCCCGGCCCCCGCCGCGCCCGAGACCGTGGCGCTCGGCTATTCCGCCAATTGAAGCGTTTTCGAGCGAATTGGATACCGGTTCGCGTGAGGAAAACGCGTCACGACAAGAACCTGGGGCCCCGATCCGTTTCCACCGGAACGGGGCTCTGAGCCCCGTTATCTCCCGGGGAAGCGTGCTTTTTGCCCAGGAAAACGGCGGCGAAACCGGGCTAATGGGTTGCCAGCGGATGCGCCTGCCTGATATTCCCTCGCGCACCGAAAACCCGCCGGTTCTGTAAGGACTTGAGATGCTGAACGTCGTATCCAGCAAGGCGCGGGGGGAAGCATCGATGTCGGCAAAGAACGGATCAATCAAGCTCGTCGCCGGCAACTCCAATCCTGCGCTGGCGCAGGACATCGCCAAGGGCCTTGGCATCGAACTGACCAAGGCCGTGGTCCGGCGTTTCGCCGACATGGAGATCTTCGTCGAGATCCAGGAGAACGTCCGCGGCTCGGACATGTTCATCCTGCAATCGACGTCGTTTCCGGCCAACGACAATTTGATGGAATTGCTGATCATCACCGACGCGCTGCGCCGCTCCTCGGCGCGCCGCATCACGGCGGTGATCCCCTATTTCGGCTACGCCAGGCAGGATCGCCGCTCCGGCTCGCGCACGCCGATCTCGGCCAAGCTGGTCGCCAACCTGATCGCCCATGCCGGCGTCGACCGCGTCATGACGCTCGACCTGCATGCCGGCCAGATCCAGGGCTTCTTCGATATCCCGACCGACAATCTGTTCGCGGCTCCCCTGATGGTGCGCGACATCCGTGAACGGTTCGACCTCGCCAAGGTGATGGTGGTGTCGCCCGACGTCGGCGGCGTGGCCCGTGCGCGCGGACTTGCCAAGCGCATCAACACCCCGCTCGCGATCGTCGACAAGCGCCGCGAGCGTCCGGGTGAGTCCGAGGTGATGAACGTGATCGGCGACGTCGCCGGTTACAATTGCATCCTGGTCGACGACATCGTCGACTCCGGCGGCACGCTGGTGAACGCCGCCGAGGCGCTGATCGCGCACGGCGCCAAGGAGGTCTCGGCCTACATCACCCACGGCGTGCTGTCCGGCGGCGCCGCCGCGCGCATCGCCTCGTCGCGGCTGAAGGAGCTGGTCATCACCGACTCGATCCTGCCGACGGAAGCCGTCAACAAGGCCCCGAACATCCGCACCATCTCGATCGCCGGCCTGATCGCCGAAGCGATCGGCCGTACCGCGGCGGAAGAGTCGGTCTCCAGCCTGTTCGATTGAGACATTGCTGTCGTCCCGGCGAAAGCCGGGACCCATAACCACAGGATCGCGTTGCTGAAGCGAGCTGTGGCCCCAGCGTTGCGCAACAATTGGCAGTCGTGGTTATGGGTCCCGGCTCGAGGCCGGGACGACACCGAGCTTGTGGATGCGGCGTCGCTAAAACCCCGGCCGCGGCACGTGGCTCATCAGTGTTCGCGCGTAGCCGCCATCGACGATGATCTCCTCGCCATTGACGTAGGACGACCTGTCGCTCGCCAGGAACAGGGTGGCGTCCGCCATGTCCTGCGGCGCGCCGATCCGGCGCATCGGCACCACGGCGGTGCGCCGCTCGGTGACCCCGGGCGTATCGTAGAATGCCTGGCTCATCGGCGTGACGACGAGGCCGGGGCTGACCACATTGCTGCGGATGCCGTGCGGTCCCCACTCGGCGGCGAGCTGCTGCGACAGCATCACGACCGCGGCCTTGCTGACGCTGTAGGCGCCGCTCTGCCCCTGCGCGTTGCTGGCGGCGATCGAGGCGACGTGGATCAGGCTGCCGCGTCCAGCCTTGCGCATCTGGCGGCCGAACGCCTGCGCGCAGATGAAGTAGCCGGTGAGGTTCACCGCCAGCACCGCGTTCCACTCCGCGAGCGGCAGCGTATCGAGCCCGCCGGGCCGCAGCACTGCGGCGGTGTTGACGAGGATGTCGCAAGCACCGAGCGTGCGCACGACGGCGTCAGCGGCATCAGCGACATTATCTTCGCTCGTCGTGTCGCAGCTTGCGACGAGATGACCGTCGCCGAACGCGCGAAGCTGGGCCTTGGTCTCCGCCAGCCCACGCTCGTCGCGATCGAGCGCGGCGACCTTGGCGCCGGCGCGCGCGAAGCTGATGGCGGTGGCGCGGCCGATGCCACCGCCCCCGCCGGTGACGACGGCAACGCGACCCGACAGGCCGAGCCAGTCGGAGGAATGTTGTTCGGTCATGGGCGCCTCCCGCGCGTTCTGATTATGCCGGCAGCATAACCGAACACGCGACAAGCGAGAGCGACCCCGGCATGCATGCCGGGATCGCTTTTGTGTCAGGCCTTTGACGTCGCTGGCGCCTTAGCCGGGAATCCCCGCGGCGACCTGGCCGCGCAGACGTTCCAGGCTGTGCAGCGTGTTGGCGCAGGCTTCCGCGACCTCGATCCCCTTGATCACGAAGTGCTTGCGGAAGAAGTCGTAATGCACCTCGGTCTCGTGGAATTGCTGCGGCGTCAGCACCGCCGAGAACACCGGCACCTCGGTGCGCAATTGCACATCCATCAGCGCCTTGATCACGGTGTCGGCGACGAATTCGTGGCGGTAGATGCCGCCATCGACGACCAGCCCGGCCGCCACGATCGCGGTGTAGCGGCGCGTCTTCGCCAGTAGCTGCGCGTGCAGCGGGATCTCGAACGAGCCCGGCACCTCGAACACGTCGACATTGGTGATGTGACGCGCCTCGATCTCCTTCAGGAACGAGATGCGACACTCCTCCACCACGTCGCGGTGCCAGGACGACTGCACGAAGGCAACGCGCTGCGGCTTGGCGAAGTGCGGATGCTCCGGCACCGGCGGATGAGCCGGCGTGTCGGGAGCATGCTCCGACTGCGGGGTTTGGGCTTCAGCTTCTTGGATTTCAGCTTCTTGGATTTCAGCGTCTTGCAACATCTGATTCATGGCTTTCCTCTTTCAGGACCAGAATCAGGGCATACGGACAACGACAAGAGCCCACGCGAAACTCGCGTTGGCTGCCGCAACCGTTCTCTTTCATCCGGACTGTGACCGTCGGCTTCGGAATTGCACCGAATCTGCTGACCCTTCCTCCCGCTTCGCGGAACGAAGGCGCTCGCGGGCTTGGGCTCATCGCCCTTACCGCCGGTGGGGACTTTCACCCCGCCCTGAGAACATCGGCACGCCCGGAATGGACGTGCCTGACCGGAAATATGACCAAACCGCGACGGCCGGGCAAGGTCCTTTGGCATGGGGAAACGGCATGTCCCCATGAGCACGCTGCGGCTCTTGCACGACGACGTGAGCGCGCCGGGAGGCTGATTCACGCACCCGGCGCAGCGCCGGCAAATGGTTAACAAATCGTTTACCGACCACGAAGATTCCGATTTGTTCGCAAAATCACAAGTGTGGCGGAGATCAGCTGTGGACGATGCGCGCTTTGGCTGTGGACGGACTCGGCGTGCGGTTGCGCGGATTCCGCAAATCACATCACTTCATCGACGTCAGGTCCAGGGGCATCCGGAAGCCCAATCAAGGAGCTGCACTCGGCCACGACGCAGTATGTCGCAAGTGCCGGCTTCCGTGTGCGTATCAAGCGATCATAAGAACAAGGTCCGAGACGGCATGTCCCTCCTCGAAAGCATTATCGATTCCCGGAACAACCCGCTTGCGGTGGTCGAAGATATCGCCACCGACAACAACTGGGCGTTCGAGCGTTCCGGCGAAGACGAGGTGACGATCGTCTCCAAGGGAGACTGGATCGACTATCAGCTCTCGTTCACCTGGATGGGTGAGATCGATGCGCTGCATCTCGCCTGCGCCTTCGACATGAAGATGCCGCAGGCGCGACGCGCCGAGGTGCAGCGTCTGGTCGCCGCGATCAACGAACAATTATGGGTCGGCCATTTCGACCTGTGGACCCACACCGGCATGGTGATGCACCGCCAGGCGCTGGTGCTGCCCGGCGGCCTCACCGCTTCCACCGCGCAGTGCGAGGCCATGGTGGTCAATGCGATCCACGCCTGCGAGCGCTACTACCCGGCGTTCCAGTTCGTGGTGTGGGCAGGCAAGTCGACCGCCGAGGCGATGGCGGCGGCGATGTTCGACACCGAGGGCGAAGCATAAGGGTTTCGTTCCGGCGCATCCACACATTCGAGGGCGTCCCGGCGAAGGCCGGGACCTATACTCCGTGGTCCCTGGGCTTAAGCAAACTGCTTGTGGCTCCCGCCTCGCTTCACTAGAACCGCCTGTGGTCATGGGTCCCGGCCTTCGCCGGGACGACGAATGGTGGTGACAGCCGTGAACACATCCAGCAGCTCGTTGAAAGGTTCATCCGGCACCATCGCGCTCGCGGGCGCGGGCAAGATGGGCGGCGCGATGCTGACCGGTTGGCTCGCGCAGGGCCTTTCGCCGCAGCAGGTCGTGGTGATCGATCCGCACCTTTCACCTGATATCTCCGCGCTCGGCGCAAGGGGCGTGCGGCTCAATCCGCAGGCGAAGGAGATCGGCACGGTCGACACGCTCGTCGTCGCCGTGAAGCCGCAATCGTTCCGCGACGCCGGCGCCGCGCTGAAGGCCCTCGTCGGTCCCTCGACGCTGGTGGTCTCGATCATGGCCGGCACGACCATGTCAGTTCTTGAAGAGGTGGTCGGCGGCGCTGTCGTGCGCGCGATGCCGAACACGCCGGCGGCGATCGGCCGCGGCATCACGGTCGCGGTGCCGGCAAAGCGCGTCACCGCCGCGCAGCGCGCCATGACGGATGCACTGCTGAAGGCAACCGGTCTCGTCGAATGGGTCGACGATGAGAGCCTGATGGACGCGGTGACCGCGGTCTCCGGCTCCGGGCCGGCCTATGTCTTCCTGCTCGCCGAAGAACTGGCCCGCGCCGGCGTCGCGGCCGGCCTGCCCGAAGGGCTCGCGACCACGCTGGCGCGCGCGACCGTCGCCGGCTCCGGCGAGCTGCTGCACCGCTCCGATCTGCCGTCGGCGACGTTGCGGCAAAACGTCACCTCACCCGGCGGCACCACGGCCGCGGCGCTGGAGGTGTTGATGGCCAATGACGGCCTCCAGCCGCTGATGACCCGCGCCATCGCCGCGGCAACGAAGCGCTCGAAGGAATTGGCGAAGTAGTCGTCTACTGCGCCGAAGTCCCGGCCAGCCGCTTGTTGAAACTCTCGACATTGATCAGGCCGCGCGCATGGCGGCCTTCGCCGAGCTTGCGCGTGCCCTCGAAAGCCTCGACCTCGAAGCGGATCACGCGGCGCTCGACCGCGATCACTTTCGCGGTGGTGCGCACGGTGGCACCGACAAGCGCTGCCGCCAGATGGCGGATATCGACCTCGGTCCCGACCGTGACCCAGCCAGGCTGCAACGCCGCGCGGATGGCATCGCCCGACGCCATCTCCATCTCGAGGATCATCATCGGCGTCGCATAGACCATCGGCATGCCCGGCACGAAATGCCCGACCGTGCGCTCCGGCGGCACCACCAGCATGCGCTCGGCGCTCATGCCGATCTTGATGAAGTCACGTGCGTCCATTGGTGCCTCAAGAAAGGTGTCGTCCCGGCGAAGGCCGGGACGACGATGCTGAATTATTTCTTCGCCGCCGCCGCGCGCTCGACGAACGACTTACCGCCCTTCATCTTGTGATGCAGCGGCGCCTCGTTGATCTGGATCACGACGGCATCGGCATCGACGCCGAGGTTCTTCACCAGCGCCTGGGTGATGTCGCGCATCATGCCGAGCTTCTGCTCCTCGGTGCGGCCGGCGGCCATGCTCACGGTGATCTCAGGCATTGCAATATCTCCCTGGTTGTCGTTGACGCGCAAACCGGCGATCCGCCGGTTCGGCAGGCGCGCCATCTTTTTGAAGATGACCGCGCGGGTCAAGCCCGCGCATGACACACCAGCTATCCCCAGTTCACGCCGTGCCGCGCCAGGACCTCGCGGACCTTGGCGACCAGATCGGCCTCGGCACAGGAAAACTGCGCCGGACGCGTTTCACGCCATTCCTGATTGGAGGCGATCGCGGCCGCAGCCTTGGCGCCCTCGATCAGATCCTTGATCTGCACCTCGCCGCGCGCCTTCTCGTCCGAGCCCTGGATGATGACGCAGGGCGAGTTGCGACGGTCGGCATATTTGAGCTGGTTGCCCATGTTCTTCGGATTGCCGAGATAGAGCTCGGCGCGGATGCCGGCCTGGCGCAGCACTACGACCATCTTCTGATAGTCGGCGACGCGGTCGCGATCGAACACGGTGACGACGACGGGACCGAGCTCGGCTTGCGAGTCGAGCTGACCGAGCATCGTCAGCGCGGCCTGCAAGCGCGACACGCCGATCGAGAACCCGGTCGCCGGCACCGGCTCGCCGCGGAAGCGCGAAACCAGGCCATCATAACGGCCACCGCCGCCGACCGAGCCGAACCGCACCGGTCGGCCCTTCTCGTCCTTGGTGTCGAGCAGCAGCTCAACCTCGTAGACCGGACCGGTGTAGTATTCGAGGCCGCGGACGATCGTGGGATCGATCCGGATGCGATCCGCGCCATAGCCGGACGCCGCGACCAGCTTGGCGATCTCTTCGAGCTCGCTGACGCCGGCCTGGCCAATCTCGCTCTTCGCCAGATGGGTCTCCGCCGCGGCGATCGCCTGTTTCCAGTCGTCGCGCTGCTGCGTGACGGCGAGCACGATATCGGCATCCGCCGGGCTCAGCTCGGCGCCCTTGGTGAAGTCGCCCTTGCCCTCTTCGCCACCATCCCAGCGTCCAGGACCAAGCAGCTTGCGGACCTCGTCGGCGGAAAACTTGTCGAGCTTGTCGATCGCGCGCAGCACGGTGAGACGGCGACCTGCATTCGCTTCACCGCCGAGGCCGATCGCCTCGAGCACGCCGTCGAGCACCTTGCGGTTGTTCACCTTCACGACATAGGAGCCGCGCGGAATGCCGAGCGCTTCCATCGTGTCGGCCGCCATCATGCAGATCTCGGCGTCGGCCGCAGGCGTCGCCGAGCCGACCGTGTCGGCGTCGAACTGCATGAACTGGCGGAAGCGGCCGGGACCGGGCTTCTCGTTGCGGAACACATAGCCGAACCGATAGGACCGGTATGGCTTCGGCAGCGCGTCGAAATTCTCGGCGACATAGCGCGCCAGCGGCGCGGTCAGGTCGTAGCGCAGCGAGATCCACTGCTCGTCGTCGTCCTGGAACGAGAACACGCCCTCGTTGGGCCGGTCCTGGTCGGGCAGGAACTTGCCGAGCGCGTCGGTGTATTCCATCGCCGGCGTCTCCACCGGCTCGAAGCCGTAGAGCTCGTAGACGGCGCGGATCTTCTCGACCATGCGGCGCGTGGCGTTGATCGCGGCCGGGCCGCGATCTTCCAGTCCGCGCGGCAGGCGCGCCTTCAGTTTCTGGGGCTTTTTGGGTTTTTCGGCCATTGGGGTTCTTTGTCGGGCCTGCAAGTCAAAACTGACTTACACATATGAGCCCGAGTTAGCAGCGGACGCACTCTACAGCAAGCGTCGGCCTATCTTAACCTCGCCCCGCTCATCTGCGGGGAGAGGTCGAAATTCGCGTGAGCGAATTTCGGGTGAGGGGCATGGCACGATGCCCGTTTCAAATCCGATGCCGCGGAGAGAAGGCCCCTCACCCCCCCTCTCCCCGCAAGGCCGGGGCGAGGGAGTGAGAGAGCGCACTCACCTTACGCGACGCTGCGGATCCAGTTGTGCGGGTCGTTGGTGCGGCCGTACTGGATGTCGACCAGCTTCTTGCGCAGCCCCATGGCGACCGGGCCGGCGACGCCGCCGCTGATCTGGAAGTCGCCGCTCGCCGAGCACACCTTGCCGATCGGCGAGATCACGGCGGCGGTGCCGCAGGCGAACGCCTCTTTCAGCTTGCCGCTGGCGGCATCGGCGCGCCACTGCTGGATCGTATAGGGCTCCTCGCGCACGCGGGTGCCGGAATCCTTGGCGAGCGCGATGATCGAGTCGCGGGTGATGCCGGGCAGGATGGTGCCGAGCGGCGGCGTCGAGATCGAGCCGTCGTCGAACGCGAAGAAGATGTTCATGCCGCCGAGCTCCTCGATGTAGCGGCGCTCGACCGCATCGAGGAACACGACCTGGTCGCAGCCGCGATCGATCGCCTCGGCCTGCGCGCGCAGGCTGGCCGCGTAATTGCCGCCGCACTTGACCGCGCCAGTGCCGCCGATCGCGGCGCGCGTGTAGTTCTCCGACACCCAGATCGACACCGGCGCGGGGCCGCCCTTGAAATAGGAGCCGACCGGAGATGCGATCACCGAGAAGATGTATTCGGCCGACGGCTTCACGCCGAGAAAGATCTCGCTCGCGATCATGAACGGCCGCAGATAGAGACTGCCCTCGCCGCCCGGAATCCAGGCGCGATCGATCCGCACCAGTTGCTCGACCGCCTCGATGAACACGTCCTCGGGCAGCGGCGCCATCGCCATGCGCTCGGCCGAATCGTGGAAGCGGCGGGCATTGGCATCCGGACGGAACAGGTTCACGCCGCCATCGTCGCGCTTGTAGGCCTTGAGGCCCTCGAAAATTTCCTGGGCGTAGTGCAGCACCGCGCCGGCCGGATCGAGCGGAAAATTCGCGCGGGCCTCGACGCGGGCGCTGTGCCAGCCCTTGCCCTGGCTGTAGCGGACGATCGCCATATGGTCGGTGAAGACGCGGCCGAAGCCCGGGTCCACGAGCTTCGCCGCGCGATCCTTGTCGGAGGTGACGTTCGGCGAAGGCTGGATGTCGAATTTCAAAGTCATTTTCTTGCTTTCCGCTGTCGCTGCCGGCGCGATATCCGGCGCCGGTGTGTTTCCCCCGGGCCTGCCGGCTCGGCCTGGTACGGACGTCACCGCCGGCCGCAAGGCCGGTTTCCATCGCCAACATGCCGGTTAGACATGCTTTTGCGGAGTGCTGAAGTCCAGTATGTTTGCCGAGATGCCGCTCGACAATCGCACGGTAGTCCAATTTGCGGCCCAAACCGCCTCACAGGCTCTTTCAGGCCGCTTCAAACGCTGTCCGGGACGAAACGACTTAATGTTTCGTCGTGACAGGCAGTTTTGTAACATTGAGACCAAGATACGTCAATATGACTGACATAAATTTCTCAGGCATGGCTGCCAAGCCCGATTCGCAGGGAGATGACCACTCTCCCTCGGCCGGCGCGCGCGACCTGCGCTGGGACATCATCGAGCTCCTGTTCTTCGCCTACCGCGACTTCGTCGGCGACGCCGACCAGGAGCTGGAGGCGTTCGGCTTCGGCCGCGCCCACCACCGCGTCATCCACTTCGTCACCCGTTACCCCGGGCTGAAGGTCGCCGACCTGCTCGACGTGCTGCGCATCACCAAGCAGTCGCTCGGGCGGGTGCTCAAGCAGCTGCTGGACGAGGGTTACATCGTGCAGAAGACCGGCAACAATGACCGCCGGCAACGCCTGCTCTATGCCACGCCGAAGGGCGAGGCGCTGGTCGCCAAGCTCGCGGGGTTGCAGACCGACCGCATCAACCGCGCGGTGGCCGGTATCGATCCGGCCGGCGTCGAGACGGTTCGCCAGTTCCTCCGCGCGATGATCGACCGCGACGATCCCGACAAGGTGCTCGAGGCGATCTTCGGCGGCGGCAGAAAAACAAGGGAGTGAACCTGGTGCAGGCTGCAACCATGATGCGCGCGCCGATCGAACCGGCCGACGACGCGCCGCACCTTCTGCTGGTCGACGACGACCGCCGGATTCGCGACCTGCTGTCGCGCTTTCTGTCCGGCGAAGGCTATCGCGTCACCACGGCGATGAGCGCCACCGACGCCCGCGCCAAGCTGCTCGGACTGCATTTCGACCTGTTGATCCTCGACGTGATGATGCCCGGCGAGAACGGCTTCGACCTCGCCCGCTTCATCCGCAGCTCCTCGACGGTGCCGATCATCATGCTGACCGCCCGCCACGAGGCGGAGGCCCGCATCGAGGGCTTGCAGATCGGCGCCGATGATTACGTCGCCAAGCCGTTCGAGCCGCGCGAGCTGGTGCTGCGCATCGGCAATATCCTCAAGCGCACCGCGCCGCCGCAGACCGTGACTGTCGAGCAGATCGCCTTCGGCCCCTACATCTTCCACATCGAGCGCAGCGAGCTGCGCCAGGGCGAGGAGATCATCCATCTCACCGACCGCGAGCGCGAGATGCTGCGCATCCTCGCGAGCGCGCCCGGCGAGACCGTGCCGCGCGCCGAGCTGACCTCTGGCGGCACCGTCAACGAGCGCGCGGTCGACGTGCAGATCAACCGGCTGCGCCGCAAGATCGAGCACGATCCCGCCAATCCGCTGTTCCTACAGGCGGTGCGCGGCATCGGCTATCGCCTGGTGGCCGCCCCCTGACTTGGGCATGATCTTGTCGGAAAACCGCTACACACTTTTCCGGATCATGCGTTAGAGCACCCGTCATGAGCACGCTCGATACCGGCCTGACCCTGATCAAGAACGCCTCGCAGCGCGTCTCGAAGGCGAACGGCTGGATGGGCAACGCGTTCAAGAGCTGGATGCCGACCGGCCTCTATGCCCGCGCGCTGCTGATCATGATCGTGCCGATGGTGATCCTGCAAACCGTGGTCGCCTTCGTGTTCATGGAGCGGCACTGGAACACGGTGACGCGGCGGCTGTCGGCCGCTGTTGTCTCCGACATCGCCGCGCTGATCGACGTCTACAAGACCTATCCGCAGGACAAGGACCGCGCCCAGCTGCGCAGCATCGCCCAGAAGCTGCAACTGGTGGTCGACTTCCTCCCCACCGGCGACATGCCGCCGCCGGGACCGAAGCCGTTCTTCTCGCTGCTCGACCAGACGCTCTCGGTGCAGCTCGGCCGCCAGATCAGCCGCCCGTTCTGGATCGACACCGTCGGCAAGTCCAATTTGGTCGAGATCCGCGTCCAGCTCGACGATTCGGTGATGCGGATCTTCGCGCAGCGCAGCGCGGCCTACGCCTCCAATTCGGAGATCTTCATCTTCTGGATGCTCGGCACCTCGACCATCCTGCTGATCGTCGCGGTGCTGTTCCTGCGCAACCAGATCAAGCCGATCCTGCGGCTCGCTGATGCCGCGGAAAGTTTCGGCAAAGGCCGCGAGGCGCCGAACTTCCGGCCGCGCGGTGCGCGCGAGGTGCGGCGCGCGGCGCAGGCCTTCATCGAGATGAAGGCGCGCGTCGAGCGCTCGATCGAGCAGCGCACCGCGATGCTCGCCGGCGTGTCGCATGATTTGCGCACCATCCTGACCCGCTTCAAGCTCGAGCTGGCCCTGATCGGCGAAGGCCCCGAGATCGACGCGATGCGCAAGGACGTCGACGAGATGTCGATGATGCTGGAGGACTATCTCGCCTTCGCGCGCGGCGATTCCGGCGAGGTCGCGCAGCCGACCGACATGGCGCTGGCGCTGGAGGAATTGCGCAGCGACGCCGAGCGTCACGGCCACATCGCGACCGTCGCGTTCCACGGCCTGCCGGTCGTCACGGTGAAGCCGGCCTCGTTCAAGCGCTGCCTCGCCAACCTCGTCTCCAATGCCGCCCGCCACGCCAACACGATCTCGATCACCGGCCAGCGCGACCACCGCTATCTCAACATCACGGTCGACGACGACGGCCCCGGCATCCCCGCCGCGATGCGCGAGGAAGTGTTCAAGCCGTTCCTGCGGCTCGACGATGCCCGCAACCAGGACGAAGGCGGCAGCGGGCTCGGCCTTGCGATCGCCCGCGACATCGCCCGCTCGCATGGCGGCGACATCATGCTCGGCGAAAGCCCGATGGGCGGCCTGCGCGCCGTGGTGCGGGTGCCGGTCTAGCTTACCAACGATACGACAAGGTGCCGATGACCTGACGCCGTGCGCCCGAGTAACAATAGCCGGACTGACAGGTCTGGTACTGCGTGTCGAACAGGTTGGTCGCGTTCAGGCGCATGGTGGCCCCGAGCATCCGCCGGTCGAGCTTGCCCAGATCGTAATCGATCACGGCATCGAACAGCGTCGTCGCCGCGTTCTGGAACGTGTTCTGGTCGTTGCCGAAGTTGGTGCCGATGTAGCGGACACCGAGGCCGAGCCCGAGCCCTTCGACCGGGACGCCGGACTGGAAGGTGTATTTGCCGAACGCGGCGAAGGAATTGCGCGGGATGCCGGAGAGCTCATTGCCGGTCGTGTCGGGATTGCCCTGGTTGATGACGACGTTGAGATGGGTGTAGGCCGCGGTGAGATCGAATCCCTGCTTGAGCGCCAGCTTCGCCTCGAGCTCGACGCCCTTGGATTCGACCTGCCCGGTTGCCGCCTGGAAGGCCATGTTGCTGGGATCGGTGCGCAGCACGTTGTCCTGGGTGATGTCGAACACCGCGGCGGTCAACAGCAGTGGAACCTGCGGCATCTGGTACTTGATGCCGATCTCCTTCTGCTCGCCGGTGGTCGGCCTGAACGGCGATCCCGATACGTCGAGGCCGACCTGCGGGGCGAAGGCCGTCGCGTAGCTCACATAGGGCGCAATGCCGTTGTCGAACACGTAGGAGAGGCCCGCGCGGCCGGTGAAGGCGTTGGCCTTCTGCGTCGACGGCACGCCGTCGAGACCCGCCGTCGTGGTCTGGGAGACCCAGCTCTGGCGACCATTGAGCGTCAGGACGAAGCCGCCGAGCTTGGCCTGCTCCTGCACATAGACACCGACCTCGTCGGTGGACTGCTTGTTGAAGATCGAGAATGACGGCGTGGCAATGGCCTGGGCGCCGTAGTTCATCGTCAGCAGATTGAGGTCGGGCGCCGCTCCGTAACCGATCTTGTCGTTGTAGTAGGAATGACCGTAGTCGACGCCGAACAGCGCCGTGTTCCGGATCGCGCCGAGCATGAACTTGGCCTCGGCCTGATTGTCGAGCGTGACGGTGTTGAAGCTGTCGAGGATCCGCCAGGCGGAGCGCGAGGCCAGATTGGTGCCGCTGTCGATGGAATCGATCTGGGTGTATTTCGCGTCGACGTCGACCTGGTAGAAGCGGAAGTTCTGCCGCACCGTCCACACGTCGTCGACATTGTGCTCGAACGCGTAGCCGATCCGATACTGCTTCTGGTCCATCGCGCTGAACGCCGGGTCGTTCGAATAGATGTTGGTCAATTGTCCGTCGGGCGAGTTGAAATTGCCGATGCTCGCGGCGGTCCGGCTGGTTTGATATTCGCTCAGGATGGTGAAGGACGTATCGGCGTCCGGCCGCCAGGTCAGGGCCGGCGCGATATAGGCGCGATCGTCGTCATTGCCGGGATACCAGGTCTTTGCGTCACGCAGCAGACCGGTCAGGCGGTAGTACAATTGGTCGCTGCCGGGCACCGGCCCACCGATATCGAAGCTGCCCTGGTAACGATCATAGTTGCCGGCCTGAAGCTGCACCTCGCCGAACGGCGTCATGGTCGGCCGCTTGGTGGTGACGTCGACGATGCCTCCCGGAGAGCCAAGGCCGTAGAGGCCGGAAGCCGGGCCGCGCAGGATCGACACGCTGTCGAGACCCCAAGGCTCGATCTTGGGAATGGCGAAGTTGCCGCCGCCCTGGCGCAGCCCGTCGCGATAGATCCCGGTATAGGTCGCATCGAAGCCGCGGATGTAGAAGCTGTCGAACCGCGGATCATAGCCGAACGCCGTCGTCGTCACGCCGGGCGTGTAATTGACGGCATCCTTGAGCGTCTGAACGTTGCGATCCCTGAGCTCCTTTTGCGTGACCACGGAAAGCGACTGCGGCGTCTCGATCAGCGCCGTGTTGGTCTTGGTGCCCGCCGTGCTGCCGGTCGCGACATAGCCGGTCGTCGTGCCGATCGCGCCGCCGGCGCCCTGCGACCGCGGAGCCTGACTCTGAGCGGGCGTTGCAGCGCCAACGCGGCGGCTCGCCGCGGCCGCGCGCGAGGCGCTGGCGCGGCGAGTTGAAGCGACGGCACTGCGCTTCCTGGCGGCGCCGGGATCTTCGACCGTGACTGCGGGAAGCGCGGTCGTGTTATTTTGCGGGGCGCTGCTCTGTGCCTGAGCGCTGGCGACGTTCGTGCTCATTGGCACAAGCAAGACCGAACCGAGAAACGCTGCATTGATCGCAGCCGTTGATGCAAGCAAGCCATGCTTGCGTCGCGACCCCATTCCCACCGAACAAATCCCCAGATGCCCCGATTGATCTTCGATCGAGCCGCTCGCGCGTGATGAAGCGAGCGACGATCGAGGCGGACTTCTATCGGCGCGATGAGTGAAACTCCACACGCGCAAAATAGAATCGATAGAAGCACGCGCGACGCACGACATTGGAGCGATTCAAAACCGACATGTTGTCGCAGCAAGCTCTTCAACGCGATGAGCCGATGCGCGTCTTCGCTCTCACATATCTCTCGCACCAGGTGTCATGCGCCCTCGCAATGATGTTGATTTCATCTTGCGGCGCTCGCGTACATGACGTGGTCGCGCGCGATGTCTTCGACATCGACAATCCGCGTCATTGCGACGTGACGCATCGCAGTCTGCGTGCAGTGATGGGTCAAAAGCAAAACGGCCTCTCCGCATCGGAGAGGCCGTGTTCAACTATCGGGCGGCAGACGAATGGGCTGCGGCTATTTCTGCTTGGGCAGCAGGCCCTTCAGCTTTTCCATGTCCTTGACGTTCATCTTCATGCCGCCGGGCATGATGATGTCGCCCGGCTTCTGGTCGCTCTTGCAGGCGCCGAGCCACTTCGCCTCGATGGTCATCGTGGTGTCGCGGGTCCCGGCCGCGCCGCCCTCGGAGTGCGAGGTGCTCTTGACCGTATAGGCGGAATTGAAATCGCCGACGATCTCGGAGTGCCCCTGCACCGTCATGCCCGCGACGCTGCACACGCTATCGCTGACATAGCCGGTGGCGGTCTTCTGGACGTCGTGCTTGGAACAGACTTCCTTGGCCATCGGCGAGGCCGCCGCGCTCATTTCCTTGTCGGTGGTCTCGTCGGTGCAGTGCTGCATGGTGATTTCCGGCATCGGGCCGCCGGTGCGCAGCATTTTCATTTCCCACAGGCCCGGCTTGCGGATCGGCAGGTCGACGGCGCTTGCGGCGCCGGTGGACAGGACGAGGCAAATGGCCGAACCAAACAAGGCAAGCTGTCGGGTCATGCGGTGAGCTCCCGGCTGGACGATCGAGGAATTGAGAGCGGCCTCAGTACCGCGTGCGCAGCGGTCTCTCAGCCGCTCCATAGGGCACCCAGCGGCAGGCGAACGAAACATAGCCGCCCGGATAGCGCTGCACCGCGAGGAACTTGGCGACCTTGCCGTAGGAGGCGCAGTGATCGACGGCGAGCTGCCGTGCGTCGGTCTGGGTCGCCAGTGAGTAGGCGATGATACCGCCGGTATCATTGCCCTTGAACGCCGGCACCGGCTGCAACCAATCGGCCCGCGCCGAACCAACGGCCAGCATCCCGCAAACGGCAACAAGGCACGCGGCCAACTTCCTTCGCATCGCAGACTCCATTTCGCTGAGGCCCAACATAGAGTGCGCCGGCCACCGTGAAAAGAACGAGCCGGCCGCCAGAGGCGGACTTCTCCGCAGGTGTTGCCGCGCTGCACTTGACCTTGCCTGGGCTTCACGGCACCGTCCGCCGCATCGGATAATCGGGTGGATTCCCATGCGCAACCTGTTCAACTCCCGCAATAAACTCGGCCAAAGCCTCGGTGTCGGTGCCGCACTTGTGTTCGGCCTTTTGGCGTTCGGCGGTACGGCCCAGGCGGCCAATCCGTTCGAATTGAATTTCGGGCTGTCGGGACCGCGTTACGACGGCAATGTGGCACCGTGCGAGCGGGCCCTGCCGTCGATCAGCTATCAATTCAATGAGAAGGAAGCCACCTTCTGGAATTCGCCGCTGGTGATCACCGGCTTCAGCCGGATCCACGAAACCGCGTTTCGGCCCTGGCAGTCCGACAACATTCCGCGCCGCTACTGCGCGGGCGACGTGATGCTGAGCGACGGCAAGGTCCGCACCGTGCACTACTCGATCATCGAGGACGGCGGCTTCAGCGGATTTGCCGACGGCGTCGAATGGTGCGTGACCGGGCTCGACCGCAACTGGGCGTACAACCCGTCTTGCAGGGCCGCGCGCCCCTGATCTCCGGCCAGCTTGGTCAAACGGAAGCCGCCGCCATCCAGACGGCGGCTTTTGTTCTTGTAATGTTCCAAATGCCTGCTAGGCTTGGAACAGTCGCGTGAGGGGAGCGTTTGATGCCTCGGTTGGTCACCATTTCCCGATTTCTGATTTCCGCTGCCTTGATGCTGTGCGGTGCGGCTGGTGCCTCGGCCCAGGATCGCCGCCAGAACGCGCCGGGTGAGTTCGATTTCTATGTGCTGTCGCTGTCATGGTCGCCTTCGTTCTGCGAGGCGGCGAGCGAGCGTGGCAACAATGGCCGCGGCACGCAGGCGCAATGCGGCGGACGGCCCTACTCCTTCGTGGTGCACGGGCTGTGGCCGCAATATGAGCGGGGCTTTCCGGAATACTGCCAGCGGCCCTCGCCGCGGCTCGCGCGCAACATCATGACCTCGATGCTCGACCTGATGCCCGCGCCCGGGCTGATCTACAATGAGTGGGACAAGCACGGCACCTGCTCCGGCCTCGGCGAACGCGCCTATTTCGAAGCGATCCGCAAGGCGCGCGCCGCGGTGAAGATCCCCGAGGAATTCCTGCAATTGTCGGAGCCGAAGACGATCGCGCCCGACGAGCTGGAAACCGCGTTCATCAAGGCCAATCCGGGGCTCAGCAACTCGGCGATCTCGGTGACCTGCAACAGCGGCCGGCTCAGTGAGGTGCGGATCTGCATGAGCAAGGACCTGCAATTCCGCGCCTGCGAGGAAGTCGATCGCCGCGCCTGCCGCCGCGATCAGGTGGTGATGCCGCCGGTTCGCGGCGGCTGAAGCCCTCCCCATCGCTGCCGGGCGGAAGGGTGCGCGCCTTCGTGCGCACCGTCCGGCTATCGACGTCGTCACGAAACAAGCTGATGTCGCGTAGATGGCCGGGACAAGCGCGGGCATCACGCAGTACAACATGCACTCCCTTTGGAGCGCAGCGCGATCACAGCATGAACTACCGTCACGCCTTTCATGCCGGCAACTTTGCCGACGTCATCAAGCACATCGTGCTGGTCCGCATGCTCACCTATCTACAGGACAAGCAGGCCGCGTTCCGCGTCATCGACACCCATGCCGGCGCCGGGCTCTATGACCTGACGTCGAGCGAAGCGCAGCGCGGCGGCGAATGGCTCACCGGCATCGCGCGGCTGATGCAGGCGCGGCTCTCCGACCAGGCGCTGCCATTGATCGCGCCCTATCTCGACATCGTCAGGGCATTCAATCCGCGCGGCGAACTGAAAGCTTATCCCGGCTCACCGCTGATCGCGCGCGCGCTGCTGCGTCCGCAAGACCGCCTCACCGCCTGCGAGATCGAACCGACCGCGCGCAAGCAATTGATCGACGCATTGCGGCGCGATGCGCAGGCACGCGTCGTCTATCTCGACGGCTGGACGGCGCTGCCCGCATTCGTGCCGCCGAACGAGCGGCGTGGCCTGGTGCTGATCGATCCGCCGTTCGAGGCAAAGGACGAGTTCGAGCGGCTGGCCCGTGCGTTCGCCGAAGCGTACGCGAAGTGGCCGACCGGTGCCTATCTCTTGTGGTACCCCGTAAAATCCCGGAGAGCCACCGACGAGCTCGCGCGCAGCGTGGCTGCCGCAGCAGCAAGCAGCCGGCCCGCCGGCAAGTGCTTGCGTTTGGAATTCAGTGTGGCGCCGCAAGAAGCCGACGCCGGCCTCGTTTCCACCGGTCTTTTGATCGTGAATCCGCCATGGACGCTGGCGGGCGAACTGAAGATCATCCTGCCCGAACTCGAGAAGCCGCTTGGTCAGGGCGGCGCAGCGCGCTTCAGACTCGAGACGCCTAAACCTTGATCGACAGCACCCACTGAAAAGTTCGATTTTGAGCATAGGCAATCTGCGCGGAACCGTATTATGCTCATCCTGTTACGACTGGCTTTACGTTCCGCTTCCGCGAATGGTTGCGGCGGAGTGACAAGGCCGAAATAAAATCCAGGCAGACCGGCGGCGTGACGCCGGCCTGTTCAGGTGGCCAGGCTTCCGACAAGCGAATGTCGGTCAACGCTACGCGGCGTGCGCGTAGCGGTGGAGCAATACGGGGGAGGAGTTTCCCGATGGCCATGACTGGGACAGTCAAGTTCTTCAACGGAGAGCGGGGCTACGGCTTCATCAAACCTGACGATGGCGGCCGCGATGTGTTCGTTCACATCACTGCTGTCGAGCGTGCAGGATTGAAGGACCTGACTGAAGGACAGCGCATTAGTTTCGAGGTTGAACCCGACAAGAAGGGCAAGGGCCCGAAGGCGGTCAACCTGGTGGTTTCATGATGAGCGCTCGCGTTGCGCTGCCCGTGATGAAAGCCGATTGAAACGTTGCGTGTGAGTTGACTGCCGAGCGTACTCGCGCTCGCTGCACGACCAACCTGCATGATGCGGACGCGACTTGCGCCGCCCGCATATTCGAAGCGTGCGGCCCACCGATTTGATCGGCGGATGCCGCGGCGCATGCTGCCGCACGCAACGTCGAGATCGTCAGCACAAAGAAAAACCCGGCCGCGCGAGGCGCGGCCGGGAGTTGAGATCAGACGTTTTCTTGTTCTCAGAAGTGATAGTTGATGCCGGCGCGAACCAGGCTGAAGCTGTAGCCGTTCGACGCACCGCCGGTGATCGTGAAGTTGCTGTTGGCGAGATCGACGTAGAGATACTCGATCTTGGCGCTCCAGTTCGGGGCAAAGCCCATTTCGGCGCCGGCGCCGACGGTGAAGCCGGCGTTGGTGTGGCTCTCTGATACACCGAAGGTCTCGCCGCGAAGCTCGCCGAAGGCGAGACCGCCAGTCGCATAGAACAGCACGTTGTTGACCGCATAGCCGGCGCGGCCACGCACCGTGCCGAACCACGGGTTGGAGAATTTCCAGGGTGCGAACCGGTCATCCGCGGTGGTGCCCTGGATATCGGCCTCGAAACCGAACACCCAGGGTGAGCCGTTCTGGAAATTGTAGCCGGCCTGCACGCCGCCGGCGAAGCCCGACGGCTTGGTCGGATTGTTCTCGACCGAACCCCAGCCGTAACCGATGTTGCCGCCGAGATAGGGGCCGGCCCAGCTATAGGCATTGAGCGGCTGATAGACGGTGTAGGGCGATCCGTAGTTGAGGTCGGCCGCCGCGGCCGAGCTCATCCAGCCTGCGACGATCAATGCGAGCGCACGCGCAACAAACCGGGTCATTGGTACTCTCCACCACGCAACTGCCGCAGCCCGCGGGCCCAGGGCCGGCGTGGTTACGGAATTCCACTTTTTTCGCTAAGGTTTATCGAGAGTTTTAAGTTAAAGGGCTGTTAAGCCCGGTTACCGTCCCGCTCATCAGTCTTAACAAGATGTTACCGGCCCGCTCCGGCGGTCGTGCAGCGGCAGTAACCTGCTGCAATCGGGGTTGTTTTTGAACACCGCCAACGCTGGCGACCGGTCGCCCGAGCGCTTAGTTTACGGCCCATGGTTCACGATTCTCCCGAGAGTCCGGCGCCGGCCCCCAAGATCAAGGGGCGACGCGGTTCAAAGTCCGATCTGCCGCAGGATGACCTGACAAGGGCCGACCTGACGCTCGACACCAGCGACGTCGATCCCGAAACCTCCGCCGCCGAGGACGAGGATGACGCACGCCTGCCCGACGCCGCGGAGGACGGCAACGAGGCGGTTGCCGAGGGAACGCTCTCGGTCGGTCATGCCGCGATCGAGAACGCGGTGCGGCTGGCCCCGACCTCGCCCGGCGTCTACCGCATGCTCAACGCCGCCAACGACGTGCTCTATGTCGGCAAGGCGAAGAACGTCAAAAAGCGGCTGTCGTCCTACGCGCGGGCCAACGCGCCGCTGCCGGCACGCATCCTGCGGATGATCGCGGCGACCACGCATGTCGAGATCGTCTCGACCATGACCGAGACCGAGGCGCTGCTGCTCGAAGCCAATCTGATCAAGCAGCTTCGTCCACGTTTCAATGTGCAACTGCGCGATGACAAATCATTTCCGTACATTCTGATCTCGGGCGACCACTGGGCGCCGCAGATCCTCAAGCATCGCGGCGCGCAGTCGCGGCCCGGCCGCTATTTCGGCCCGTTCGCCAATGCCGGCGCGGTCAACCGCACCATCACGGCGCTGCAGCGCGCCTTCCTGATCCGCTCCTGCACCGACGGCTTCTTCGAAAGCCGCACCCGGCCCTGCCTGCTCTATCAGATCAAGCGCTGCGCCGGCCCCTGCACCCGCGAGATCGATTTCCCCGGCTACAGCGAGTTGGTGCGCGAGGCGACCGAATTCCTCTCCGGCCGCAGCCACGCGGTGAAGGAATTGCTCGCCGCCGAGATGGAGAAGGCCTCCGGCGAGCTCGAGTTCGAGACCGCGGCACTGTATCGGGACCGCCTCGCGGCGCTGTCGGCGATCCAGTCGCAGCAGGGCATCAATCCGCGCACGGTGGAAGAAGCCGATGTGTTCGCGATCCACCAGGAGGGCGGCTATTCCTGCGTCGAGGTGTTCTTCTTCCGCACCGGCCAGAACTGGGGCAACCGCGCCTATTTCCCGAAAGCCGAGAAGAGCTTCACTCCCGAGGAGGTGCTGTCCTCGTTCCTCGCGCAATTCTATGACGACAAGCCGCCGCCAAAGCTGATCCTGCTGTCGCACGAGATCGAGGAAAGCGCGCTGCTCGCCGACGCGCTCTCGGTCAAGGCCGGATCCAAGGTCGAGGTCTCGGTGCCGAAGCGCGGCGAGAAGAAAGAGCTGATCGGCCACGCGCTCACCAACGCGCGTGAAGCGCTCGGCCGCAAGCTCGCCGACACCGCAACCCAGAGCCGGCTGCTGGAGGGCATGGTCACCACGCTCGGCCTGCCGCATACGCCAAAGCGCATCGAGGTCTACGACAACAGCCACATCCAGGGCACCAACGCGGTCGGCGCGATGATCGTGGCCGGGCCCGACGGGTTCATGAAGAACCAGTACCGCAAGTTCAACATCAAGTCGCAGGGGCTGACGCCCGGCGACGACTACGGGATGATGCGCGAGGTGCTGGAACGTCGCTTCAAGCGGCGCCTGAAACCGCCGGAGGATGAGGCCGCCAAGGACGGCGCAAACGACAAGGCGGACGACGATTCGTTCCCGCAATGGCCTGACCTCGTCATCATCGACGGCGGCCGCGGCCAGCTCAACGCGGTGAGAGAGATCTTCCAGAACCTCGGACTGACCCAGGTCTCGCTGATGGCGGTGGCCAAGGGGCCGGAGCGCGACGCCGGGCGCGAAACCCTGTTCATGCCGGACCGCGAAGCCATCAAGCTGGAGCCGCGCGACCCGGTGCTGTATTTCATCCAGCGGCTGCGCGACGAGGCCCACCGCTTCGTGATCGGCTCGCATCGCAAGCTGCGCAAGAAGGACATCCGCGAGGCCGGATTGCAGGAGATCCCGGGGATCGGCCCGTCGCGCAAACGTGCCTTGCTGCATCACTTCGGAACGCTCAAGGAGATCGAGCGGGCCTCGATCGCCGATCTTGGCAAGGTTCCAGGCGTCAGCGCCGAGAGCGCCCGCAAGATTTTCGAGTTTTTCCACGCCCAGCCGGGCTAAACCAAAGGCTATTCATCAGGGCGTCGCCTGCGACAGGGCATCTAGGGCATGATGCGGAAAAGTGTCAGGCAACGTTCCGAAAAGATCACGCTTGAACAACGAGCTGAGGCGCCATGACGATTCCGCGTAATGTTGCCGCGCTTTGGCGCCCGCACGGTTGACCTTCTTGCTTCAGCGGTATTGGTAGGACGGATGAACATCGCCACGACCCGGGGACAGACCAAGACCATGTCCCTCCCGAATATCCTGACCTACGCCCGGATCGCCGCGATCCCGGTGGTGATCGGCTGCGTCTACTGGCAGTCGATCCTGGACGGCCCGCTGTGGCTACGCTGGGTGGCGCTGGCGGTATTCATTGCGGCGGGGATCACCGACTATCTCGACGGCTACTATGCCCGGATGTGGGACCAGCAGTCCGCCTTCGGCCGGATGCTCGATCCGATCGCCGACAAGCTCCTGGTCGCCTCCAGCCTGCTGATGCTGGCCGCCGACAACTCGATCCATGGCTGGACGCTGTGGGCGGCGATCGTGATCCTGTGCCGCGAGATTCTGGTCTCGGGCCTGCGCGAATATCTCGCGGGGCTCAGGGTCAGCGTTCCCGTCACCAAGCTGGCGAAATGGAAGACCACGATCCAGCTGGTGGCGATCGGCTTTTTGATCGCCGGTGAAGCCGGCGAGCAGGTGTTTCCTGCTACCACCCTGATCGGCATCGTGCTGCTGTGGATGTCGGCGATCTTCACGATCTACACCGGCTGGGATTACTTCCGCGCCGGCATCCATCACCTCATCAAGGAGGATGAGGGATGAAGCTGAAATACTTCGCCTGGGTCCGCGAGCGCGTCGGCAAGGCCGAGGAGACCGTCGAGCCGCCGGCCGAGGTGCGCACCGTCGCCGACCTGATCGGCTGGCTCACCGCGCGTGACGACGCCTACGCTTATGCCTTCGAGAAGCCCACGGTGATCCGCGCCGCGATCGACCACGCCCATGTCAAGCAGGATGCGGCGATCGTCGGCGCCCGCGAGATCGCGTTCTTCCCGCCGATGACCGGCGGTTAAATTCCCCATGGCCGTCGCTGCAACCATCCGTATCCAGCAAGCCGACTTCGATGTCGCGCGCGAGATCGCAGGCCTCAGCCAGGGCCGCACCGATATCGGCGCGGTCGTCAGCTTCAGCGGCATCTGCCGCGGCAGCGAGCAGGGCGAGCCGATCGCAGCACTGACGCTCGAACATTATCCTGAAATGGCGGAAGCCGAGATTGGGCGTCACGCCGACGAGGCGCTGGCGCGCTGGCCGTTGCAGGGCCTTACCGTCATCCATCGCTTCGGCCGCATCGCGCCGGGCGAGAACATCGTGCTGGTCGTAACCGCCTCGGCGCACCGGCAGGCCGCGTTCGAGGCCGCCGAGTTCCTGATGGATTATCTGAAGACCAGCGCGCCGTTCTGGAAGCGCGAGGAAAGTGCCCGCGGCACGAACTGGATCGAGGCGCGCGACCACGACGACGACGCCGCCGCGCGCTGGACCAAATCCTGATGGCCAAGCGCAGCAAGGTGCCGGCGAGGCGCATCCCGGCCGTGTCGAAAACGTCCAACAAAGCGTCCGTGAAGGCGCCCAAGGTCGGCGCCGGCGAGCTGCACACCCTGTTCGATTTCCTGCGCTATGCGACGAGCCGCTTCAACGCGGCCCAACTGGTGTTCGCGCACGGCACCACCGATCCGGTGGCCGAGGCCGCGTTCCTGATCTCCGAGACGCTGCATCTGCATCCCGAGCAGTTCGAGAATTTTGCCAACGCCCGCGTCACGGTGAGCGAAGGCAAGCAGATCCTCGACCTGATCGAGCGCCGGGTCGCGACGCGCAAACCGGCGGCCTATCTCGTCAACAAGGTCTACATGCGCGGCCTGCCGTTCTACGTCGACGAGCGCACCATCGTGCCGCGCTCCTTCATCGGCGAATTGCTGGATTCGCATTTCGGCGGCGACGAGGACGGCAGCTCGCTGATCGGCGATCCGGCTGACGTGGAGAGCGTGCTCGACCTCTGCACCGGCTCCGGCTGCCTTGCGATCCTGGCCGCCCGGCATTTCGCCAATGCCGCGGTCGACGCGGTCGATATCTCAAAGGATGCGCTCGAGGTCGCCGCGCGCAACGTCGCCGACCACGGCCTCAACGACCGCCTGACGCTGCATCGGGGCGACCTGTTCAAGCCGCTCGGCGACAACAGCTACGACCTGATCATTTCCAACCCGCCCTATGTCGACGCCGAGGGCATGGCCGCGCTGCCGCGCGAGTGCCGCGCCGAGCCGAAGATCGCATTCGACGGTGGCCCCGACGGGCTCGACATCGTCCGCCGCCTGCTTGACGAGGCGAAGCAGCATCTCACCCCGCAGGGCGGCCTGCTGTGCGAGATCGGCCGCGGCCGCGACAATCTCGAAGCCGCCTATCCGAATCTGCCGCTGCTCTGGCTCGACACCGAGGACTCCGAGGGCGAGGTGTTCTGGATCGCCGCCGCCGACCTCTGACCGAACCCGGCCCGGTCCGGAGCATTACGGTCCCCGGCGAAGCGAAAATCATGTGCAGCTCCAGCCGGTTCCCCAGATCACTGCCGCGTCGAATCAACAATGGTGCTAAGGTCGCGTTCCGGGGACGCACGGACGGAGGGCGCGGGCGCGCGACATGATTCGGATTTCGACGATCTTCATCGCCATCTGCATGGTGCTGGTCGCAGCCTCTTTGGGCTTCGTCCTGTACTCGGTGGCGGGCATCAGCGGATCGGAATCGGCGATCGTGGCGCTCACCGCCCTCACCTGCCTGATCCTCTACAACGCCGTCTCGATGCGATTGCGCGACCGCAGCGATGTCGGCAGCCAGATCGCGGACCTGTCGCGCGGCACCGCCGACCTCGCCCGCCAGGTCGCCGAATTCGGCCGGCGGCTGGCCGCGGTCGAGGGCCGGGTCGCCTCGGCCAATTCCACCGGTGCCGACCGGATGCAGGGCATGGCCGGCGAGATCAACGAACTCGGCGGACTGGTGCGGCAGCTGGCGGCATCCGTCGCCCACCATGAGGATCTGCTGGCTTCGGGTCCGGCGGTGCAGCCTGTCGCTGCTCCTATGGCGCCGCCGCGGGCCGACCTGCTGCAACCGATGCCGCCGGCGCCGACCGTCGTCTTCGCGCCGCCACCACCCCCCTCGCCGCAATCGGCGATCTCGCGCGGCCAGGCCCAGCTTGTCGGCGCGATCAGAAACGCGATCGAGCAGAACCGCCTCGACATCTACCTTCAGCCGATGGTGACCTTGCCGCAGCGCAAGGTGCGTTATTACGAGGCGGTGACGCGGCTGCGCGACGAGCGCGACCAGGTGCTCGCCGCCGACGACTTCATCGAGGCGGCCGAGGCCGGCGGCCTGATCGGGCGCATCGATCACATGGTGATGCTTCGCTGCGTCCAGGTGCTGCGCCGCCTGATGATCCGCAGCAAGGATGTCGGCGTGTTCTGCAACGTGTCAGCGGCGACGCTGTCGGACCCGACGCATTTCACCCAGTGTCTCGACTTCCTCGAAGCCAACCGCGCGCTGGCGCCGTCCTTCGTGCTCGAGTTCAAGCAGGCCACCTTCCGCAACCTCGGTCCCGTCGAGAGCGAGAACCTCGCGGCGCTGTCGCAGCGCGGCTACCGGTTCTCGATCGATCATGTCAGCGACCTTCGCCTCGAGCCGCGCGAGCTGGCCGATCGCGGCGTCCGCTTCATCAAGGTGCCGGCGGCGCTGCTGCTCGACACCGCGCAGAGCGCGGCTTCCGATATCCATCCCTCCGACCTGTCCGACCTGCTCGGCCGCTACGGCATCGACCTGATCGCCGAACGGATCGAGGGCGAGCGCTCGGTGGTCGACCTGCTCGACTACGACGTCCGGTTCGGCCAGGGGTTCCTGTTCGCGCCGCCGCGGCCGTTGCGGCCGGAGGGGGCATCTGCTACCGCCGAGGCTCCGCAGGCCAACCCCCAGGACCTCAATGGCGCCAGCACGTCAGCACCTGTCTCCAGCCCCGCAGCCCCGCCGCGCGCAACCGGCAGCGCCGCGCTGGCTCGCCGCGCGCTCGGTCCGAATTAACCGGCAGTCCGCATCATGACCTCGCTGCGTTTCGTCGAGCGGCTGCGCGACCTCGTCGACAATGTCGACGTCGTGCTGTCGGACATCTGGGGCGTCGTGCACAACGGGCTCGAATCGTTTCCCGAGGCCTGCGAGGCGCTGCACACATTTCGCCAGCGCGGCGGCACCGTCATCCTGATCACCAATGCGCCGCGGCCGGCCGATTCGGTGCAACGGCAGCTGCGCAAGCTCGGCGTCGCGGACGACACCTATGACGCGATCGTCTCCTCCGGCGATCTGACGCGCCACTTCGTGGCCGATCATCCCGGCCAGAAGATCTTCTGGATCGGCCCGGAGCGCGACAGCTCGATCCATCGCGGCCTCGATGCAACGATGGTGCCGCTGGAGCAGGCGGACTACATCATCTGCACCGGCCTGTTCGACGACGAGACCGAATCCGCCGAGGACTATCGCGAGACCCTGCTAAAGGCGCTTCAGCGCAAGCTGACGCTGGTCTGCGCCAATCCGGACATCGTGGTCGAGCGCGGCGACCGGCTGATCTACTGCGCCGGCGCGGTCGCCGAACTCTATCGCGAGCTCGACGGCGAGGTGATCTTCTACGGCAAGCCACATCGGCCGATCTACGAGCGCGCGATGGCGCTGGCCGCCGAGCGCCGCGGAAAGCCGACCGAGCTCGGCCGCGTGCTCGCGATCGGGGATTCCGTGCGCACTGACCTCACCGGCGCCCATGCCTTCGGCATCGACCTGTTGTTCGTCACCCGCGGCATCCATTCCGAGGAGTTCGAGGGCATCGAGCAGCTCGATCCGGCCTCGGTGAAGGAATTGTTCGGCCATCCGCCGCGCGCGCTGATGCGCGAGCTGAAGTGGTAGGGGCAGTTCCGCAGGGGCTCACTGCCAAAATATCGAAAACAACCCCATGCAAAGGAGC
>NZ_DDOP01000064.1:1862-76043 GCF_002341725.1 Bradyrhizobium sp. UBA2491 | reverse complement strand
ACGCCGCGGCCTATCGGCTCAAGCACGACCGTCTCTGGAATACTGGATCACCCGCATGCGCGGGTGATGACACCGAGCAAGCCAATGACGGATTGAGCGTTTCGCCAACAGTTCAAGAAACACCTGCAAAATATGGTTTTCTCAACTTCGTTCGGAAATGACCGCGTGCCCGGGGCTGGTGTCACCGCGGTGCTGGGGCCGACCAACACCGGCAAGACGCATCTGGCGATCGAGCGCATGCTGGCGCATTCGTCGGGGCTGATCGGGCTGCCGCTGCGGCTCCTGGCACGCGAGGTCTACAACAAGATCGCGGACCGTGCCGGTGTCGACAATGTCGCGCTGGTCACCGGCGAGGAGAAGATCAAGCCGAAGGCGCCGCGCTTCTGGGTCTCGACTGTCGAGGCGATGCCGCGCGATCTCGACGTGTCGTTCCTCGCCGTCGATGAGATCCAGATCGCGGCCGATCTCGAACGCGGGCATGTCTTCACCGACCGCATCCTCAACCGCCGCGGCCGCGACGAGACGCTGCTGCTGGGCGCTGCGACGATGCGCCCGATCATCGAACGGCTGCTGCCCGGCGCATCGATCATCACGCGGCCCAGATTGTCGCAGCTCGAATTCGCCGGCGACCGCAAGATCACGCGGCAGCCGCGACGCACCGCGATCGTGGCGTTCTCCGCCGATGAGGTCTACGCGATCGCCGAATTGATCCGCCGCCAGCACGGCGGCGCGGCCGTGGTGCTGGGCTCGCTCAGCCCACGCACGCGCAACGCGCAGGTCGCGATGTTCCAGAACGGCGATGTCGACTATCTCGTCGCCACCGACGCGGTCGGCATGGGGCTCAATCTCGACGTCGACCACGTCGCCTTTGCTTCGGATCGCAAGTATGACGGCTATCAGTTCCGCCGGCTGACCCCGGCCGAATTCGCCCAGATCGCGGGCCGCGCCGGCCGCGCCACGCGCAACGGCACCTTCGGTACCACCGGCCGCTGCGCGCCGTTCGAGCCCGAGCTCGTCAATGCGTTGCAGAACCACACTTTCGACAGCGTGAAAATGCTGCAATGGCGCAACGCCAAGCTGGATTTCTCCTCGCTCGGTGCGTTGCAGGTGTCGCTGGCGCTGTCGCCCAATCATGAGGCACTGACGCGGGCCCCGGTCGCCGAGGATGTGCGCGTGCTCGAGCATGTCGCACGCGACGCCGAGGTGCGCGAATGGGCGCATGGGCCCAAGGCCGTGGAGCGGCTGTGGGAGGCCTGCCAGGTTCCTGATTACCGAAAGCTGTCGCCGGCCGCCCATGCCGAACTCGTGACCACGCTGTACGGCTTCCTGATGCAAAAGGGGCGTATCCCTGACGCATGGTTTGCCGCCCAGGTCGACCAGGCCAACCGGACCGACGGCGATATCGACACGCTATCGGGCCGGATCGCGCAGATCCGGACCTGGACCTTTGTTGCCAACCGGCCGGACTGGCTCTACGACCCGGACCATTGGCAGGGCATCACGCGCGACCTCGAAAATAAATTATCCGATGCGCTGCATGAACGGCTCACGGAGCGTTTCGTTGACAGGCGGACCAGTGTATTGATGCGCCGCCTGCGGGAGAACTCAGTTTTGAATACGGAAATTGGCAAGACCGGTGAAGTGATCGTGGAAGGCCACGTGATCGGCCGGCTCGATGGTTTCACCTTCGCACCCGATGCGGCCGAGGCCGGCAGCGACGCCAAGGCGCTGCAAGCCGCCGCCCAGCAGGTGCTGGCGCGCGAGATCGATGCACGCGCAGAGAAGCTGGGTGCGGCCCCCGACGAGCAGTTCGTGCTGACCTCCGACGGCACCATCCGCTGGACCGGCGACGCGGTCGCCAAGCTGGTCGCGGCCGACGACGCGCTGCATCCGCGGCTGCGCATCATCTCCGACGAGCGGCTGACCGGGGCCTCGCGTGAGGCGGTTCAGGCCAGGCTCGATCTCTGGCTCAAGACCCATGTCGAGAAACTGCTCGGGCCGCTGTTCGAGCTGTCCAAGGCCGAGGATCTCCAGGGCATCGCCCGCGGCATCGCCTTCCAGCTGGTCGAGGCGCTCGGCGTGCTGGAGCGCACCAGGATCGCGGCCGAGATGAAGGATCTCGATCAGCCGTCGCGCGCGGCGCTGCGCAAATACGGCGTGCGGTTCGGCGCCTACCACATCTATTTCCCGCAGCTCTTGAAGCCAGCGGCACGCTCGCTGGCCTCGCTGCTGTGGGCCGAGAAGCAGAGCAATGTCGACATGGCGGCGCTGTCCAACGTGCAGCATCTCGCCTCCAGCGGCCGCACCTCGTTCCCGGTCGACAAGGCCCTGCCGCGCGATGGCTATCGCGTGCTCGGCTATCGCCAGTGCGGCGAGCGCGCGGTGCGCGTCGACATCCTGGAGCGGCTTGCCGACCTGATCCGCCCGGCGCTGGCCTGGCGCGAGACCTCGCCGGGCGAGAAGCCCGCCGGCGCGTTCGACGGCCGCGGCTTTGTCGTGACCCAGGCGATGACCTCGCTGACCGGCTCCGCCGGTGAGGATTTCGCCTCGATCCTGCGCGCGCTCGGCTACCGCATGGACCGCCGTCCGCCGCTGCCGCCGAAGCCTGTCGAGGCTGCCCCGGCTGAGGCCACCGAGACCGTGACCACCGAGACGCCGGCCGCCGAGGCGTCCGTCGAGGCAGGCTCCGATGCCACTGTCGATGCGCCAGCTGAGGCCGCTGCCGAGGTCACGGCCGATGCGCCGGAGGCTGTGACCGATCAGGTCGTGTCCGGCGATCCCGCGCCGTCGGCCGCGCTGCTGCCCGATGTCGGCTTCGCCGAGGTCGTCTCCAGCCAGTCGACGCCGGTCGTGATTGAGACCAAGGTGGAGGCCGCCGCGGAGCCCGCTGCTGTTGCCGAACAGCCGGTTGCCGAGGCGTCCGCTGCCGAGGCCGCGCCTGCGGTGGAAGAGCCCGCCCCTGCGGTGGAGGCCGTCGCGGAGACGCCGGCCGAGGCCGCTGCTGAGGCTCCTGCTGAGACCGCGGGTACCGAGGCGGCGACCACTGAGGCCGCTGCTGCGCCGGCGGAGACGCCGGCCGAGCCGCAACTGGTCGAGGTCTGGCGTCCCGGCGGCCGCTCAGACGAGCGCCGTCCGCATCACCATCGCGGCCAGGATCGCAACCGCGGCCGTCACCAGGGCAAGCCGGGTGAGGGCGCGCAAGCGGCCGAAGGCGGGGCCGAAGGGGAAGCCAAGCGCGAGCAGCATCGCCGTCCGCGCCGTCACCAGGATTTCCGTGCGCCGCGTCCCGGCGCGCCGGCCGATCCGTCTGCGGCGCCCGCCGACGGCGCACAGGCCCGCGACAACCGCCAGGATCATCGTGACGACAAGGGCCAGCGTCGCGAGCGCTTCGAGGGCCAGCGCTCTGAAGGCAAAGGCCGCGATCGCGACAACAATGAGCGTCGCCGCGACAACAAGTTCGGTGGTGGCGATCGCAAGGGCGAGCGCGGGGATCGCGATCGCGGCGGCCGCGACTTCGGCAAGGGCGGCGGTCGCGACAAGCGCGACGGCGGTCCTTCGCATCGGCCCTACGCCTCGAGCGCGCCGCGCGAGCGCGACCGTCCGATCGATCCGAATTCGCCATTCGCCAAGCTCGCGGCGCTGAAAGAGCAGCTCGCTGGGCGCAAGGAGTAGTCCAACCCCTGGTCTGACTTTTGGATCGACAGCGCCTCGACAAATGGTTGTGGCACGCGCGGGTGGTGAAGGCCCGCACCAGCGCGGCTGAACTCGTCGCATCAGGTCATGTCCGCATCAACGGCACGCGCGAGAAATCGCCGGGCCATGCGGTGAAGGCCGGCGACGTCGTCACCATAGCGCTCGACAACAGCGTCCGCGTGCTGAAGGTGATCGGCTTCGCCGAACGGCGTGGCGACGCGACCGCGGCGCGCGTGCTGTATGAGGATTTGCAAGGCAGCAATTTGCAAGCCGGTAAGAAGTAGTTATCTAGCGCTTGCTATCTGAATTTGGGGTGGCAGGGGCGTGAGAATACTGGCGTTTTTCAGAGCCAGCTTCCCTTGCGGCCCCGGTATTCCTGCGCTACGCAACCCCAGAAAAATCGATCGTCCCGGAGTTTTGGATGACCTACGTCGTCACTGAAGCCTGCATCAAGTGCAAATATACCGACTGCGTCGAGGTCTGCCCCGTCGATTGCTTCTACGAGGGCGAGAACATGCTGGTCATCCATCCCGACGAATGCATCGATTGCGGCGTGTGCGAGCCTGAATGCCCGGCCGACGCGATCAAGCCGGACACCGAGCCGGGGCTGGAAAAGTGGCTCGAGGTCAACCGCGACTACGCCAAGAGCTGGCCGAACATCACCCAGAAGAAGGACTCGCCCGAAGACGCCAAGGAGTGGGAAGGCAAGGAAGGCAAGTTCGAGAAATATTTTTCTCCGAATCCGGGCAGTGGCGACTGATTCGTCACGATCGACCGAGATCAGCCTGAGACTACCCCGATAAGGACGGGCTTTGGCCCACGGTCGTTCCGTCCGGCCGTCGATTTAACCCTAATGACGGACATATGACCGGCAGATCCCCTGTTATGCCCGGAATCGGGCGTAAATCATTGATTTTTGCGGAAAATGTGCTATATTGGGCACATTACAGGCCAAGAACCCCCTGCCATGCGTACCTTGTGGCTTCGAGGTTCCCGCAACATCGAACAGGGGCGTGGCAGTTTCCGCGCGCAGGCTGTGTCACAGAAAACGCGTAAAAAGAGTGCTTCAAAGACGACAAAGAAAGCCGCTGTCGTTGCTCGCAGCGCAACCAAAGGCCGTGCCAAGGCGTCCGTGAAGGCGCCTAAGAAGGCGGCGGCTGCAAAGTCCTCAAAGAACAAAAGAAGCGTGATGCCAGAAAAGACTGCCAAGCCTGCCGCCAAGGCGACGGCTGCGAAACCCGCTGCCGCCGCGAAGGTCGCCCCCAAGACTGCTGCTGCGCCGAAGCCGGCTGCCCCGAAGGCTGCCGCGCCCGCCGCTGCCCCGAAGGTTGCCGCCAAGCCGGCCACCGCCGCCCCGCGCGTCGAGGAGCCGAAGAAGGTCGTGACCCAGCGCCAGGGCTTCAAGGCCAACGAATTCGTCGTCTATCCCGCTCACGGCGTCGGCCAGATCCTGGCGATCGAGGAGCAGGAGATCGCGGGCGCCAAGCTCGAGCTGTTCGTGATCAATTTCATGAAGGACAAGATGACGCTGCGCGTCCCGACGGCGAAGGTCGCCAATGTCGGCATGCGCAAGCTGTCGGAGCCGGCGCTGGTCAAGAAGGCGCTGGAGACGCTGAAGGGCCGTGCCCGCGTCAAGCGCACCATGTGGTCGCGCCGCGCCCAGGAATACGAAGCGAAGATCAACTCGGGCGACATCGTCGCGATCGCCGAGGTGGTCCGCGATCTCTACCGTTCGGAATCGCAGCCCGAGCAGTCCTACAGCGAACGCCAGCTGTACGAAGCGGCGCTCGACCGTTTGTCGCGCGAGATCGCTGTCGTGCAGCACTCGACCGAGACCGAGGCGATCAAGGAGATCGAAGGCCAGCTCGCCAAGAGCCCGCGCCGTGGCGCCAAGGCCGAGTCCGCTGAAGGCGACGCCGAGGGCGATGCCGACGGTGAGGATCTCGACAACGACGGCGACGATACCGCCGTCGAGGACGAAGCCGCCTGAAAGGGTTCGACGGATTGAAAAACAAAAGCCCGGTCGCGAGACCGGGCTTTTTGTTGTCGCGTTGCTAGAGCATGATCCGGAAAACTGCGAAGCGGGTCTCGGTTTCCGACCGCTGGTGGAAGTGGGCTTCTCAAGATGAGCATCTACGTGACGGAACTCGCGACCCTGATGGCGATCTTTTCCTTTGTGATCGTCTCGCCCGGTGCCGATCTTGCGATGGTCCTGCGTCAGTCGGTGGTGCACGGTCGCAGAGCGGCCATCGTCACGTCGTTCGGGCTGGGCATCTCGCTGCTGTTCCACATCAGCTACACGATCCTTGGCCTCGGGATGATCATCTCGAAGTCGATCCTGCTGTTCAATATCGTCAAATGGTGCGGCGTCGCCTATCTCGTCTATATCGGGATCAAGGCGCTGCGCGCGGGCTCGCTCACCACGGAGAAGACCCCGCCGCAGGACCGCGCGTTTGGTCCTGAGCAGAAGCCCGTCGCCGAACAGGGGCTGATCAAGGCTTTTGTCCTCGGCTTCGCCACCAACGCGCTCAATCCCAAGCCGGTGTTCTTCTTCCTTTCGGTGTTCGCCACCGTCGTCAGCGTCCACACGCCGGCCATGGTCCGGTTTGGCTACGGCTTGGTGATGGCGAGTTGCCTGATCCTCTGGTTCGTCGGCGTCAGCTATTTCATGACGACGCCACGGGTGCGCGCGGCGTTTGCGCGTGCAAGCAAATGGATCGACCGCGTGAGCGGTGTTGTTTTCATTGCCCTCGGGCTGCGGCTGGCAACCGAAAAGGCCGGCTGAGGCGGGATCGGTTCGCTGCATTGCATTCGCCAGCCAACTCAGCTTCATCCGGTTCGTCGTCGCGATCGGGCCGCGACGGTCGCCGACAGCAGCCTGTCATTATTGCACTCGGCCATTAGTTCGATCCACTCGCGCAAGACCTTGGTGGCACCCGCTGCGTGCCGTGGGGGCGGCGGTGTCGCCCAACCAGCGACGTGGTCTCTGCACTCTGCAAGGCTTAAAGCCATTCGGCAGCGACCAGATTTCGCTGCCATGGCGCCGCCATGCTGCCATGTTACGGGCAAGACGTCCTCTCTCGATCGCGGAGCTGGCCATGATAGGCATCTTGATCTTTCCCGGCTTTCAATTGCTGGATGCGACCGGCCCAATCGCGGTTTTCGAGTTTGCTGCCCGGTTCGCATCAAAGACCTCCGAGGTTCGGATGCTCGCCATCAACGCCGGGCCCGTGCCGAGCTCGGCAGGCGTCGAAGTGCTTGCATCGAGCCTCGCTTCGTCGAATTCGCTCTCGACTCTCGTCGTGGCGGGCGGCCACGGCGTGCATTCGGCTATCGAATGCAGAGAGACGATCTCCTTTGTGCGTCAGCTGGCCCAGCAAGGCGTGAGGTTGGCTAGCGTTTGTTCTGGCGCTTATATCCTTGCCGAAGCAGGCTTGCTGGACGGACGGCAAGCAACCACACATTGGGGGCGTGCGCGGGATTTCATTTCGCGTTATCCCAAAGTGAAGCTGGATCCCGACCGCATCTTCCTCCGCGACGGCGACATCTGGACCTCCGCCGGCATCACGGCAGGAATTGATCTGGCGCTTGCCATGGTTGCCGAAGACCACGGCGACGTGATCGCTCGGGACACCGCGCGCCAGCTTGTGCTTTACCATCGACGCGGCGGCGGCCAGTCGCAATTTTCGTCCCTGCTGGAGTTGCAGACGCCGACCGGTCGTTTCAGCGCCTTGCTGTCGTGGGCGCGCGAACATCTCGATCAACCGCTGACGGTCGAGATCCTTGCTGAGCAAGCGGGCCTCAGTTCTCGCCACTTCGCGAGAGTCTTCACCGCCGAGACCGGATCGACACCGTCGAAGGCCATCGAAAGGCTGCGGCTCGAAGCGGCGCGTGAACGGGTTTTGTCCCAGGGGGAGCTGATTGATCGCGTCGCTGCCAGGACCGGTTTCCAGGATCCAGACAGGATGCGGCGCGCTTTCATCCGCGCCTTTGGCCGGTCGCCTCAATCGCTTCGCAGAGCTTCGCGCGGTATCTGACCCCCGCTCCCGTCAATGACCGAAAATGACGGATATTTGGCCTTGTCGCTCACCCGTTCCCGACCTTAATTCCGCTCACCATGAAACGTGGATGTAAGACGCGACGCCAACCCGGTTGAGCAGCAAATCCTTCCTCGGCTGCGGCTGCCCCGTAGAGGGAAATCATCGTCGAACACCAACAGGAAATCGCAGCCATGCGCACGGCGCTTGGCGATCGCTTGCCTGTGCCTTCATCGGAGCGCCGGTCGTGCAGACGACGAGCCGGCCAATTGAAAGGACCGAACCCGTGCGACTTTCTCTTTTGCGCCTGGCCCTTCTCGCCGCGAGCATGTTCACCCCGATCGCAAGCTTTGCCGGGCAGGCACCAGGCGCCGCATCCGATCCCGATATTCCGATCAGTCACAAGGATCGGCTCTACGCCGCCGAGCAGTATTCCAACACGGTCTCTGTTTCCGATCCGGTCGATAACAAGCTGCTCGGTGTCATCAGGCTTGGCGACCCGCAGCCGACCAATCTGAGCCCGCTCTACAGGGGGCAAGTCCTCGTTCACGGTCTCGGCTTCTCGCCCGATCACAAGACGCTCGTTGTCGTATCGATCGGTACCAACTCGTTGACCTTCATCGACACGGCGACCAATGCGGTCAAGCATACGACCTACGTTGGTCGTGCGCCGCACGAGGCATTCTATACCCCCGACGGCAAGGAGGTGTGGGTCACGGTACGCGGCGAGGATTATGTCTCGGTCGTCGACGCCAATAGTTTCGAGGAGAAAACCCGCATCAAGGTCGCCAACGGGCCCGGGATGCAAATCTTCTCGCCGGACGGCAAATACGGCTATGTGTGTTCGTCCTTCACGCCCGAAGTTGCCGTCATCACTGTCGCCGACCACAAGATCGTCGGCCACGTGAAGCAGGCGAGCCCGTTCTGCCCGAATATTGCTGCATCCGCCGACGGCAAGCAGGTCTGGTTTACGCTGAAGGACACCGGCAAGACACAGGTTTTCAATGCCCAGCCGCCGTTCGACCTGGTCAAGACCATTGATACCGGACCGATCTCCAATCACGTCAATTTCGTCGTCAACAAGAATGGCAGCTTCGCCTATGTGACTGTCGGCGGACTGAACGAAGTGAAGGTTTTCCGCACCGACACATTCGAACAGGTCGCGACCATTCCGGTCGGTAGCCTGCCGCACGGCATATGGCCTTCCGGTAACGGCACGCGTGTCTATGTCGGTCTCGAAAATGCCGACCAGTTCGCGGTGATCGACACCTTGGCCAACAAGGTCGTCGCCAACATTCCGATCGGTCAGGGAGCACAGGCTGTCGCCTACGTGCCGAATGCCGTGCCCGAAGGCGACGGTCTGCAGAACCTCGTGCCGCTCGGCGTCGCAAGTCAGGCCGCCCATCTGAAGCTGGTTGCCAAAGGAAACCGCGAAAGCAGCAAGGCGCCGACAAGCGTATCGCTGTTCGAGCAAGGTCTGACCCAGTTTGTCCAGGCGGCGGTCACCGGTCTCGAGCCGAAGAAGCTCTATGTCCTCGCTCTGTCCGACAAACCCGACGGCAGCGGCGCGCTCGAGGGCCTATCGAGCTTCATGACCAATGCTGCCGGTGCGCAAGTCGTCCAGGCTGTCGGTCCGATCCGACAGATCGTCGATGCGAAACACAGCGCCGCGAAGCGTTATCTCGTGATTGCGACCTCGATCGACGGCAAGCCCGGCGAAGTCCTTCAGGTCCAGTCGGAATGACCGCCGTGGCCTGTCCTTTCGGGGCGGGCCACCATCCGCCGGATCAGGTGGAAGCTTCGAAGTCTCGCGTCAACAGAGGAGAAATCGACGTGTCGAGCGTCGGTTCAGCAACATGAAACGTCTGAAGACATCCGCGGTCTATCTCATCTGCGCACTCTTCGGTGCAGCTGCGATGTTTGTTGCGATAAGCAGGCTGGCGCCGCCGGCAGCGTTGAAGTCGCCTTCGCAACTTCAGCTTCTGGTGTCGAACCTGATGTCGATCTGCAATGCCGGGACCGACAAGTTTGGTGATGAGACCGCGTACCTGATCGCCATGAATAATTCCATGGAAAAGATGATGTACGGCATGATCGCGCCGCCAACCGGGAAGCTCGACCACGACTTCGTTCAGATGATGATGCCGCATCATCAAGCAGCGATCGACATGGCCCAAGTCTATCTACGCTTCGGCAGCAATGCGCAACTGCAGCGCATTGCCCAGGAGATCATCGTCGAGCAACAGCAAGAAGTGGTGGCGATGCGGCTCGCGATCGGCGAGGAACTACCGCCCTCGGCACCGGCGCCAACGCGGATCGGGAGTATCGAAATCGAAATTGGGTCCCGTTGATCGGCCGTGAACAGCAGCGTCAGTCCGAACGGCGCGAGCAATACCCGTGCGATGTTGCGGCCATACTCGTAGGCCGTGACCACCGGGCGGCCGGCACCGGGGGCGAACGTTGCGTCGACGGCGAAGTCATTCGTACCGCAGGGGGGCAGCTGTACCGGAGATCTCGGACATGGCAGCACGGCAACGAGTCGTCATTTCACCCGCTGCTTCTCCAGCTTGCGGGCCAGCGTCCGGCGGTGCATGCCGAGGCGGCGGGCGGCCTCGGAGATGTTGAAGTCGGTCTCCATCAGGGTCTGGTGGATGCGCTCCCATTCCAGCGTCTTGATCGAGGTCGGCCGCGCGCCGACCTCGATGGCGGCGTTGCCGGCGGCTTTCTGGAACGCGGCCTCGATGTCGTCGGTGTTCGACGGCTTTGCCAGATAGTGGCAGGCGCCGAGCTTGATCGCCTCGACCGCGGTTGCGATGCTGGCGAACCCGGTCAGCACCACGATCAGCATGTCGGGATCATGCGCATGCAGCGCTTCGACGCAGGCAAGTCCCGAGGCGCCGCCGGCGAGCTTCAAGTCGACCACGGCATAGCCCGGCGATTGCTGATCGAGCAGCTCGCGGACCTCGTCGAGCGAGGCCGACACCGCGACGCCATAGCCGCGGCGCTCGAACGAACGCTTCAGCGTGCGCGCGAAGCCGGCGTCGTCCTCGACGATCAGGAGCTGGCGTTCATCCGTCAAGATCGTCTCCGATCGCGAGTGTCGAGAGCGGCAGCTCGAGCCTGACCGCGGCGCCGATGTCCGGCCGATTGCGCGCCGTCACCACACCGCCGAGCTTGCGCACGACGTTGACCACCAGGAACAGGCCGAGGCCGCTGCCGGAGCTGCCCTTGGTCGACTGATAGGGCTTGCCGATATGCGCCAGCATCTCGCGCGAGAAGCCGGGGCCGCGATCGGTCACCGACAGCAGCAGCCTGTCGGCATTGCGCTCGGCCATCAGCTCGATCCAGTCGCGCGAGACCTCGGCGGCATTGTCGAGCACGTTGAAGATCGCCTGCTTGAGCGCGATGTCGGAGACGATCGCCAGATCGGAGCCGAAGGCGTTGCGGAAGTACAGCGTGGCCGACGGTCGCGTGGTCCGCCATTCCTCGACCAGCGCGGTCAGGAACTCGGCGACCGTGGTCGGGGCGGAGCCTTCGCCGCGGGCCTCACCTGCCGACAGCAGGATGCCCGTCACGATCGACTTGCAGCGCTGGACCGCGATCTCCATCTCGCCGAGGTCCTGTGACAGTTCGGGATCGGAGGCGAGCGCGGGCATCCGCCGCCAGTCGCCCAGAATGACCGAGAGCGAGGCGAGCGGCGTGCCGAGCTCATGCGCGGCGCCCGAGGCGAGCAGCCCCATCTGGACGATGTGGTCCTGCTCGGCGGCTTGCTGCCGCATCGCGGCGAGACGAAGGTCGCGATCGCGCAGGTTGCGGTTGATCCGGGTCATGAAGATCACCAGCAGTACGGCGTCGAGCGCAAGCCCGATGAAGGTGCCGACGACATAGAGATTGAACGCGTCGGCAAAGCCCTGCTGCGGTAGCTCCAGCGGCCGGTAGTAGCTGGTCAGCCAGGCGAAGTTCATGCAGACCAGTGCGACCAGCGACCAGGTCGAGGGCGCATCGAGCAGCACCGCGCCGAGCGTCACTTGCAGCAGATAGAGCGACGTGAAGGGATTGGTGGCGCCGCCGCTGAGATAGAGCAAGGCGGTCAGCGCCGCCACGTCGAGCGCCAGCGCGATCAAGAGCTCGCGGTTGTTGATGTCGGCGCGGTAGCGCAGCCACAGCAGGCTGACGAGGTTGAGCACCACCAACCCCGAGATCACTGCCGCCATCGGCAGCAGCGGCAGCGCGACGCCCATCCAGAACTGCACGAAGCCGATGGTGGCGATCTGGCCGATCACGGCGATCCAGCGCAGCTGGACCAGCAGGGCCATGTTCTTGCGATTGGTCGCGAGGTCGGCCGGTGCCGCGAGATCGAACGGCATGCCGACAGCCGCGCTCACGGTGGCGCCGGTCGCGGCTTTCTCGTCATGCGGGTCCGGTGTGCGCTCGAGCATCGGGGCCTGGGTCGCGAGACAGGTTGCGGGCTGCGCCAATCAGGCGGCGCACGGCGGCGCGTCGTGAGTCCCACCTTGGATCGGAGACGCCGGCGCGGCCCCTGCCGCGTGCTACGCGCAGGAGCGCGCCCGCCAGCATAAGGGCCAGCGCGAACCATGTCAGCGCGTAAATCAGGTGGTTGTTCGGAAACCGGACGATCGTGAGCCCGCCGACCGGGTAACCGCCAGGATTTGGCGTCGCATCGGCGTCGACGAAGAACGGCGCCACATTCGACAATCCGTGCACTGCCGCGATCGCGGCGACGTCGCGGGAATACCAGCGTCCGGCCGCGGGGTCATTGCTACGCAGGAAGCCGCCGTTCGGCTCCGAGACCCGCAGCAGCCCGGTGACGCTGACCGGTCCCTGCGGCTCGCCGCCGCGCCGCGTCGCGGGATCGCGCCTGTCTGGCGGAACAAAGCCGCGATTGACCAGCACCGTGGTTCCGTCAGCGACTTGCAGCGGGGTCAGCACCCAGAAGCCGGGACCATCCGCCGTGACGGCTTGCACCAGCGTTCCGTCGGCATCGAGGAAGCTGCCGCGCAGGGTGACGCGGCGGTACTCGTCGCTCGCGGCGGTGACCGCCGGCCATGCCGATGGCGGCGGCGGCGCGACCGGCACGGCATGCATGCGCTGCTCGACCCGCTCGATCAGCGCCAGCTTCCAGGTCCTGCGTTCGATCTGCCAGACGCCGAGCGCGCTCAGCAGTGCCACGCCCAGCATGCCGAGCGTGAGCAGCACAAGCGAGGGTCTGGCGGATCGCATCATCACGGCATCTGGCTCATGTCGTGCATCGGCATCATGTTGACGTTGAGGTGATGCATGACCCACAGCGAGCCGGTCAGCGCGATCACCACCATGATCACGGTGAAAATCAGCGCCAGCATGGTCCAGCCGTTCTCGGATCGCGTGTTCATGTGCAGGAAGTACACCATGTGCACGACGATCTGCACCGCGGCGAGCACCAGCACGATCAGCGCGGTGACCTGCTTGTCGGCGATCGCGCCGGTCATCACCAGCCAGAACGGGATGGCGGTGAGGACGACCGAGAGACCGAAGCCGATCAGGTAGCTCTTCAGCGAGCCGTGCGCGGCGCCGCCGTGGTCGTCATGGCCGTGGCCGCCACCATGGCCTTCGAGGGTACGGGCTTCCGTTGTCATCGCAGCATTCCCAGCAGGTAGACGAAGGTGAAGACGCCGATCCAGACCACGTCCAGGAAGTGCCAGAACATCGACAGGCACATCAGCCGGCGCCGGTTGGCTTCGGTCAGGCCGAAACGCGCAGTCTGCACCATCAGCGTCACCAGCCAGACCAGGCCGAAGGTGACGTGCAGGCCGTGGGTGCCGACCAGCGTGAAGAACGACGACAGGAAGGCGCTGCGCTGCGGCGTCGCGCCCTCATGGATCATGTGGGCGAACTCGGTGAGCTCGATGCCGAGGAAGGCGAGGCCGAACAGCCCGGTGATCGCGAGCCAGAGTTGGGTCTGCCCGATCTTCGACTTCTCCATCGTCAGCATGGCGAAGCCATAGGTGATCGAGGAGAGCAGCAGCATCGTGGTGTTGAGCGCGACCAGCTTGAGGTCGAACAGGTCCTTCGGCGCCGGACCGGCGGCATAGTTGCCGCCGAGCACGCCATAGGTCGCAAACAGCATCGCGAAGATGAGGCAGTCGCTCATCAGGTAGATCCAGAAGCCCAGCATGGTGCTGGCGCCTTCCGGATGATCGTGTTCGTCGACGACGTGGAAGACCGGCTCGGAATCCTGAGTGGTTATCGTTGCTACGCTCATGTCTGGGCTCCCGCGGCGAGAACACGCGTCCGCGCGTCTTCGGTCCGCACCACCTCATCCGCAGGGATGTGGAAGTCGCGGTGATAGTTGAAGGTATGGCCGATCGCGACCGCGAGCAGCGCAACGAAGCTGACGGCGGCGAGCCACCAGATGTACCAGATCAGCGCAAATCCCATCACCGTCGCGAAGCCGGCGAGGATGATGCCGGTGCCGGTGTTGGAGGGCATGTGGATCGGCTTGAAGCCGGTCAGCGGGCGCTTGTAGCCGCGGCGCTTCATGTCCCACCAGGCGTCGTTGTCATAGACTACGGGCGTGAAGGCGAAGTTGTAGTCCGGTGGCGGCGAGGAGGTCGCCCATTCCAGCGTCCGTGCGTTCCAGGGATCGCCGGTGGTGTCCTTGAGCTGCTCGCGCCGGAGGATGCTGACCGCGAACTGCACCAGCATCGCGCCGATGCCGAGCAGGATCAGGAAGGCGCCGAAGGCCGCGATCACGAACCAGATCTGCAAGGAGGGGTCGTCGAACACGCGGAGCCGTCTCGTCACGCCCATCAGGCCGAGCACGTAGAGCGGCATGAAGGCGAAGTAGAAGCCCGAGACCCAGAACCAGAACGACAGCTTGCCCCAGAACGGATCGAGCCGGAAGCCGAACGCCTTCGGGAACCAGTAGTTGATGCCGGCGAACAGGCCGAACAGCACGCCGCCGATGATCACGTTGTGGAAATGCGCGATCAGGAACAGGCTGTTATGCAGCACGAAATCGGCCGGCGGCACCGCGAGCAGCACGCCGGTCATGCCGCCGATCACGAAGGTCAGCATGAACGCCACCGTCCACATCATCGGCAGCTCGAAGCGGATGCGGCCGCGATACATCGTGAACAGCCAGTTGAACATCTTCGCGCCCGTCGGGATCGAGATGATCATGGTGGTGATGCCGAAGAACGAGTTTACGCTGGCGCCGGAGCCCATCGTGAAGAAGTGGTGCAGCCAGACCAGGTAGGACAGGATGGTGATGACGACGGTGGCGTAGACCATCGAGGTATAGCCGAACAGTCGCTTGCCGGAGAACGTCGCGGTCACCTCGGAGAAGATGCCGAACGCCGGCAGCACCAGGATGTAGACCTCGGGATGGCCCCAGATCCAGATCAGGTTCACGTACATCATCGGGTTGCCGCCGAAGTCGTTCGTGAAGAAGTTGGTGCCGACGTAACGGTCGAGCGAGAGCAGCGCCAGCACCGCGGTCAGGACCGGGAAGGAAGCGACGATCAGGACGTTGGTGCAGAGCGAGGTCCAGGTGAACACCGGCATCTTCATCATCGTCATGCCCGGCGCGCGCAGCTTGACGATGGTGCAGACCAGGTTGATGCCCGATAGCGTTGTGCCGACGCCGGCGACCTGTAGTCCCCATATGTAATAATCGACACCGACGTCAGGACTGTAGCCGATGTTCGACAGCGGCGGGTAGGCGAGCCAGCCGGTGCGGGCGAACTCGCCGACGAACAGCGACATCATCACCAGCACCGCGCCGCCGACCGTCATCCAGAAGCTGAAATTGTTGAGGAACGGGAAAGAGACGTCGCGGGCGCCGATTTGCAGCGGCACCACGTAGTTCATCAGGCCGGTGACCAGCGGCATCGCCACGAAGAAGATCATGATCACGCCGTGGGCGGTGAAGACCTGGTCGTAGTGATGGGCCGGCAGGTAGCCGTCGGAGCCGTTGAAGGCGATCGCCTGCTGCATACGCATCATCAGCGCGTCCGCGAAGCCGCGCAGCAGCATCACGATGCCGAGGATCATGTACATGATGCCGATGCGCTTGTGGTCGACGGTGGTGAACCACTCGCGCCACAGATAGCCCCAGAGCCGGAAGTAGGTGACGAGCGCGAACAGCGCGAGGCCGCCGGTCGCGACCACCGCGAAGGTGCCGACCAGGATCGGCTCGTGGATCGGCAGCGCTTCCAGATTGAGGCGGCCGAAGATCATCTTGACGAGATCGGGATTCATGCGGTCCTCCTCAGGACTCTGATTTCGGACGCTGGCCGAGCAGCAAAGAGGTCGATGACGGCTGCGCCGGCGAGAACGGCGGGCGCTTCAGCCCGAAGCCGCGCAGCGGCGTCAGGTCGAGCGGCGCGGTGACCTCGCGCGACGGCGCGTCCTTGATCTCGTCCATCGAGCAGATGCCGGCGACGAAAGTCGGTCCGGTGCCGAGCGGTGCGCCGCGGCGGGCGTATTTGTCGTAGGTGAGCGGCAGCGTGTTGTTGAGGCCCTCGCGCCCCAGGCCGCCCTTGGCGTCGATCGCCATCATCTCGCTCATGCACATCTTGCCGGGCTCGACGCACATGTTGAGGATCGCCTTGTAAAGATCGCGATCCACGGTGCCGTAGAGCCGCACCGGATCGTCCTGGCTCGGGCGCTCGAGCTGGAGATAGTCGCTGCGGCCGAGCATGTTGGAACTGGCCTTGGTGTTGGCGATCCATTTGTCGAAGCCTGTGGCCGACAGGCTCTTGAACTCGAAGTGCATGCCGGAGAAGCCGGCGCCGCTGTAATTGGCGGAGAAGCCGCGGAAGGTGCCTTCCTTGTTGGCGACCGCGTGCAGCTTGGTCTCCATGCCGGGCATGGCGTAGATCTGGCCGGCAAGGGCGGGGATGTAGAACGAGTTCATCACGGACGAGGCCGTGATGCGGAAGCGGATCGGGCGATCGACGGGAGCGGCGAGCTCGTTGACGGCGGCAACGCCGTAATCCGGGTAGATGAACAGCCACTTCCAGTCGAGCGCGACCACCTCGACATTGAGCGGGGCGTCCTTGCTCTCGATCGGCTTGTTCGCGGCGATGCGGCCGAGCGAGCGGTAGGGATCGAGCAGATGCGTGCCCATCCAGGTCAACGCGCCGAGGCAGATGATGATCAGCAGCGGCGCCGACCAGATCACCAGCTCGAGCTGGGTGGAGTGATCCCACTCCGGCTCGTAAGGTGCCGCGGTGTTGGACTGGCGGTAGCGCCAGGCAAAGAACACGGTCAGCGCCATCACCGGGAGCACGATGATCAGCATCAGGACGGTGGAGATCACGACGAGGTCGCGCTGCTGGACGGCGACGTCGCCGGCGGGCGCCAGGACGACGAAATCGCACCCGCCAAGGAGCGCCGCGAAGGGCAATAAGGCCAATAATTTCAAGGCGCGCACGGCTCACCCCACTGGAATTTTATGAGTTCGGCCAACGGGTAGCTGCGATGCAGCAAAGTTGACATTGGACAATTTGTCCAATGTTGCACTGCGGGATAGAAGCTCAGAAAGTGAGGTGGACCGCGTGGCAAAGCGCCCGTGGACGCATCTCTTGCTTGAGCAACATCCGGCCGGAAAACCAGTTTCCATGTTCCCGGATTATGCTCCAAAGGACGGTTCTCCGGCGATGGCACAGGCCCCAGCAATGGCTCACGGCACCCCGACGGCATCAGGTCACGGGCAGGCGAAACCCGGCGAGATCGCCATCGGCGTCATCATCGGACGGACCTCGGAATTCTTCGACTTCTTCGTCTATGCCATCGCCTCGGTGATCGTGTTCCCGAAGCTGGTGTTCCCGTTCGTCAACGAGCTGACCGGCACGCTCTATTCGTTCGGCATCTTCGCACTGGCGTTCGCCGCGCGGCCGCTCGGCACCGTGATCTTCATGGCGGTCGACCGCCGCCACGGCAAGGGCGCCAAGCTCGTCATCGCGCTGTTCCTGCTCGGCACCTCGACGGTGGCGATCGCCTTCCTGCCCGGCTACGACACGATCGGTGTCGCCGCGATCTGGCTTTTGGCCGCCGCGCGCGTCCTGCAAGGCATCGCCTGGGGCGGCGCATGGGACGGGCTCGCCTCGCTGCTTGCGATGAACGCGCCGGCAAATCGCCGTGGCTGGTATGCGATGGTGCCGCAGCTCGGCGCGCCGCTCGGGCTGATCGTGGCGAGCGCGCTGTTCGCCTTCTTCGCCGGCAATCTCTCGGCCGATGATTTCTTCGACTGGGGCTGGCGCTATCCGTTCTTCGTCGCCTTCGCCATCAACGTGGTGGCGCTGTTCGCGCGGCTGCGCATGGTGGCGACCGACGAATATTCCGAGCTGTTCGAGAGCCGCGACCTGGAGCCGGCGCCGGTCGGCGAGACCGTCGCGCAGGAAGGCCGCCACATCCTGCTCGGCGCCTTCGCGCCGCTGGCGAGCTTCGCCCTGTTCCACATGGTCACGGTGTTTCCGCTGTCCTGGGTGTTCCTGTTCACCAGGGAAAGCCCGGTACGCTTCCTGATCATCGAGATGATCGGCGCCATGGTCGGCGTCGTCGCGATCATCGCCTCCGGCATGATCGCCGACCGCGTCGGGCGCAAGCCGCTGCTGCTGGGCTCGGCGGTCGCGATCGCGGTCTATAGCGGCTTTGCCCCGCAGTTGCTCGATGCCGGCGCGTTCGGCGAAACCGTGTACATGGTGCTCGGCTTCGTGCTGCTCGGCCTGTCGTTCGGCCAGTCGTCGGGCGCGATCGCCTCCAGCTTCGCATCGACCTATCGCTACACGGCCTCGGCGCTGACCTCGGATTTCGCCTGGCTGTTCGGCGCCGGCTTCGCGCCGCTGGCCGCGCTGCTGCTGGCCACGCATTTCGGCCTGATCTCGGCCGGCGCGTATCTGTTGTCGGGCGCGGTGTGGACGCTGCTGGCGCTTTGGCTGAGCGGCCTGCGCGAAGCCGAGGGTTGAGCTAGCGGAACAGTCCGTCGACGCGGAACGAATAGCCCAGGCCGACGATAGTGTTCGGCGAGTTGCGGTTGAGCCCGAAGGCGACATGGAGGTCGACCTGCTGGGTCGGCGTGATCTGAACCATGCCGCCGGAATTGATCAGCTGGGTCGGCCGCGCGCCGTCGGGATAGTCGCCGACATATTCGGTGAAGACGCTGATCCGCGCGGTCAGTTTCTTCTCGATCACGAAGGTCGCTTCCGACATCTGCCGGCCGGTCAGCTCGGAGGGGCGAAAGAATTCCGTGAACATGCCGCTGACGCCCCAGCCGTCATGCAGCTCCCATGACCATGGCAGTTGGATATAGGGCTGCGTGCCGCGCCCGGCGACGTCGACCGCGCCGGTCGGCAGTGCGACGCCGGCCGCGAGCGAGAGGTCGATCTTCCCCGGCACTGGGCTGATCTGCCATTTGATGCCGGGCGCGACGTCGGAAAAGCCGGATGGACCGGGCGATCTCATTGTTCCGAGATAGCTCGGCAAGTCGACCAGCACCTCGAGGCAGGGCGCGATGCCGAGCCGCCAGCGGCTGTTGCTGCCGTCGATGCTGCGGCCGCCGTCGCGTCCGGTCAGGTTGCTGCCGTTCTCGTTCTGCAAGCTCCCGACCGGCACGACGATGCTCGAATTGGTGACGTCGGGCCGGTCGGTCGCAATGTCGTCGCCCGGCTTTGGACAGCCGTCCGCGCGCGCGGCGGTGGCTGCTGCGGCGGTGAACGCAGCAAGCATGCACGCGCATCCGGCAAGTCGAGCGACGGCGCCGAACCGATTGCGAAACACTGGGGATGCTCCCATAGCGCGGCGCCGCTGCGGAGGTGGCAGCTTCCGAGTGAGATTGCCGGTGGCGCGCGGATATTCCTGGCGGCTTCAAAAATCTCCCTCAAGCGAGGGTGTGCGGCATGTCGAGGAATAGAATGGTGGTGTGGCTGCTCCTGTCGTCGTGGCAAACAGGAGACCACTGCAATGACCATTCGTTCGATCGCGGGCGTGCCGGCGCTGCGGCACGCCAAAATCGCCGCGATGGCGGCCATCGCGATCCTGCTTTCGTTGAACGGCGCCCGCGCGGCGGGCGATCCGGTGCGCGGCGCCACGCTGTACCAGGGCTGCGGCGATTGCCATTCGATCGAGAAGAACGATGTCGGCCCGATGCACAAGGGCGTCGTGGGCCGCGTTGCCGGGACCGTCGCGGGCTACAATTACTCGCCGGCGCTGAAGAACTCGAAGATCGTGTGGACCGAGGCCAATCTCGACAAATGGCTCTCCGGTCCGGACGCGATGGTGCCGGGCACCAAGATGTTCTACGAGGTTCAGGATCCGAAGGACCGCGCCGACATCATCGCCTTCCTCAAGGAGAAGGCGAAGTAGGGCGCCAAGCTTCTCCACCCGTCGTCCCGGCGAAGGCCGGAACCCTTATCACCGAAGGTGATTGTTGGAAGCGGCTGGGGCCACAGCGCGCTCGAACAACGCTACCCTGTGGTTATGGGTCCCGGCCTTCGCCGGGACAACAGCGGTGGTGAGGTGCGAGCGCGACGCTTCGCAGGCTCAATCCACCACGATCTTGACGCGGTCGCGCGGCTTCACCTGGGCGTGGGCGTCGAGGCCGTTGAGCACGCGGAAGCGCTCGGCCGGATGATCGACGCCGGCCATGCGGTGCGACAGCGATTCCACGGTGTCGCCGGGCTGCACGTTGATGACCTTGATGCGCAGCGGGCGCGCGGCCTGGATCTCATCGAGCGTCAGACGACGGAATGAATTGACGGTCTCGCGCGCATTGCGCTCGCTCTCGGTGGATTTCTGCTTGGCGGCGAAGATGAAGCGGTAGACGTCGCTGCCGAAGCGCAGCGCGTAGACCTTGAACTGCCACTGGTCGCCATGCGCGGTGGCCGAAGCTGCCGGAAAACCATTGATGTTGAGGTCCTCGGTCGAGGATTTCTCGACGCCTTCCATCCAGCCGGAATTCAGATAATCGCCGAGCGTCTGCTCGGCCGGCACCCGTACCACGTCGAAGCGCATCGCCTGGCTGCCGCCTTCGCGCACGCCGATCACCGCCTGTGCGGTGTTGTCGAGCGTGAAATTCTCGGGCGCGGTGAAGGTGAAGCCGAGCTTCGGATGCAGGAATCGGCGGCCGCGCACGAAGCCTTCGCTGGGATCCTCGCCATAGACGATGTTGTCGATCGCGGCGAGATAGGTCTCGCGGTCGCGCTCGTCGTTCTCGGGCGACGAGTATTGCCGCGCGGTGGTCTGCGCATTGGAGATGCGCTCCGGCGTCGCCGGATGCGACGAGGTGAAATCTTGCGCGCGCGGATCGAGCGCGGTCTTGCCGACCTTCAGCGCAGCGTTGCGCTCCATTGCGGTCAGGAAGCGCGCCGCGCCATAGGGATCGAAATGCGCGCGCGCGGCGATCCCGACGCCGATGCCGTCGGCCTCGAACTCCTGCTGCCGCGAGAAGCTCGCCATCGTCAGCTTGGTCTTGGCCAGCGCCAGCGCCGTGAGATCGGGGTCGCTGCTCATGTCGGTGACGACCCGCGTCACCACCGCGGCCTGGCGCGCCTGGTCCTCGCGCATTGCGGCGTGCTTGGCCAGCACATGCGCCATCTCGTGGCTCAGCACCGAGGAGAGCTCGGAGGTGTCGCTGGCCAGCGCGATCAGGCCGCGCGTCACATAGAGCTGGCCGGTCGGCAGCGCGAAGGCGTTGACCGCGCCGGAATTGAGGATCGTCACCTTGTAGGCCTGGTCGGGCCGTTCGGACGCGGCGACCAGCCGCTCGACGGTCTTGTTGATCAGGGCCTCGAGCCTGGGATCGTCATAGGCCCCGCCATAGGACGACAGGATGCGTTCGTGCTCGCGCTCGCTCGAGGGCGTCTGCTGCACCACGCGGTTCGGTTTCACCGGCGGCGCCGCCGCTGCGGTCGGGGTGACCTGCTCGAACCGGCCGACATTGCCGCAGGCCGACAGCGTCAGGGCCGCGCAAACGAGCGCCGGCGCAGCCGAAAGGCGGCGGCCAGTCCCTTGTTCACGCCGTCCTGCGCGTTCAATCACGTCCAAAACTCACACATTGTCCCGCAACCGGTCAGCGGCATGGCTTGTGCGGCCTAGTTCCCGCCGAGTAGCTCAAGCTGTCCCACCCGGAGCAGTTCGATTCGCGGCCCACGTCGTGCCTCAACCCAGCCTCGCACACGAATCCTGCGATTTTCCAGAGACTTGGGCGCAAGCCCGGCGGCCTCGAACGCAGGGACTATGCGCTTTGAAATAGTCACAGCAAAGTCCTGTGTCCAGTTTCGGCCGAAATTCAGGTAGGTCGTCGCCCCCGCCTGGCGCACGGACAAAACCCTGCCCTCGACCACTGTAAAGCGCCCGATCCCGGCCAAAATATCGCCGGGACTTTCGGCGTTTTTTATGACGCTGGCCTCGCCCCAGGTTCCCGATCGGGCGGCCCGCGCCTCGGCCTCCGCGGCCATCAGGGCGGTGGCGCAGTCCTTGTCGGCGATATCAGATGATGCCAGCGCGAGGCCATGGCGCAGCAACTCCCCCTGCACCGGCACGTCGCTGGCCGCGAGGAAGGCAAAGGCCGGCTGCCGTCCATAGCGGTCCGGCGTGTCGTCCTGGCCGCGCAGCGTCACGTCGCGACCGAGCAGCAGCGCCGACAGCGCGGCTGCGGCCCTGGCCCGGTCGGCAATCTCGATGCCGGCAAGCTTGACCTCGCGGCCGTCGTCCAGCCGAAAGCTGCGCGCATCGACGATGGCGGCGACGCGGCCCTCGCCCTGCACCTCGAAATTGCATCCTGCCGCGTCGGCAGGTCCGATGCATGCGACGATCGCGAGCGCGCAGGCAGCCATCGTCAGAGCCGCCGGCCGGCGACGCCATGCTCTATCGCGGCGAGACGTCATGCTGCACTCGTCGTCACTCCGGCGCGCTCCGTTGCAAGCGTTGTCGTCACCAAGGACAGTCTGGCGGAAAGCGCGTCCCGGGGCCACAAGCGAAGCGAGACCACGCCGACCATCCCTGGTTCTGCCGCCGATCATTTTCCTGCGGCGCTTCTCATCGTACGCATGATCGTAGCGCGTGTTTCACGCCGCCGCATGTTGGCCACGCGACGAGCGTGTTCTCGTGTGCCCGGTATCGTGCCGAAGATTGTCGTTTACGCCGGAGTAGCGCGTCGTCGCGCCCGTCAACCTTACCCATTGACCATTGCAACTCCGTGCACGGAATGAGAATTTGTTATTATTGCCAATGACTTGCGCTGCAAGCTAACTGTCGGAAATTTTTGGAAACAGCGGCCCGTTGCGGTCGCTCGCACATATTTCCGAGGTCCTTGTGTCGAATCCCGTTGTTCTGACGCTGACGACCAGCGATCCCGTCCACGACTACACCCAGCTCTATGCAGCGATCACGGCGATCAGCGTCGGCGGTGGCCTCGCCGCGGCCAATACCGATTACGTGATCAACTTCTCGCTGTCGTCCGGCGCGCGCACGCTGCAATTGCTGGACGATCTGCCGGCCATCAATCTGATGAACGGCTCGACACTCACCTTCGACGGCAACTCCGACTACAACAATCAACTCGGTGGCCAGGACTACAGCGACGTCATCGACGCGCGCGGCTATCAGGGCTTCGTCGTCACCTCCGGCACGGTGACGTTCAAGAACCTCTCCATCATCAATGCGGTTGCGAGCGGCGGCAATGGCGGCACCGGCGGCGGTGGTGGAGGCGCGGGACTCGGCGGCGGCCTGTTCGTCGGAGCGAACGCCGACGTCACGCTCAACAATGTCAATTTTGGCAACAACACCGCCAAGGGCGGCGATGGCGGCGCGGTCGATCCAGCCGGCGGCGGCGGTGGTGGTGGCGGCATCGGTGCCGATGGCGGAGCCGGCAATGGCGGCGGCGGCGGTGGCGGCGGCTTCGGCGGCCAGGACTATTACGGTTACCAGGGCACCGGCGGCAACGGCTACACCGAGACGGGCTCTAACACCCAGCATCCCTCGACCGGCGCGAACAATGCGAGCGGCACGCCGGCGACGATCGGCGGCGCGGCCGGCGGCGGGCAGGGCGGCGACAATTACGGCGGCATCGGCTACGGCGCACATGCCGCCGGTGGCGCGAATGGCGGAGGCGGCGGCGGTGGTGTCGGCGGTGGCGGCGGCGGCATCGGTGGCGGCAATTCGACTGCCAACGGTCTCGGTGCTGGCTTCGGCGGAACGGGTGGTATCGGCGGCGGCGGCGGTGGCGGCATCTTCGCCGGCGGCAATGGCGGCTTTGCCGGCGGCGGCGGCGGATCCGGCAATGGCAGCGGATATGCGCATACCGGCGGCAATGGCGGATTTGGCGGCGGTGGCGGCGGTTCGAACGGCACGCCCGGCACCGGCGGCTTCGGCGCGGGCAGCGGCTCGCTCGCGGGCGGCGGTGGCGGCGGGCTTGGTGCCGGCGGCGACATCTTCGTTCAGCAGGGCGGCAAGCTGACCGTCATCGGCGGCACCCTGACGAATGGCACCGAGATCGGCGGCACCGGCGCCAACGGCGCCGGCAACGGCTCCGCCTATGGTGGTATCTTCATCCAGGGCACGATGACCGTCACGCCGACGCACACCGTGCCGACGGCGACCCAGGGATTGCAGACCGTCACCACGCTGACGATCGCCGACACCATCGCGGATGAAAGGGGCATCAGCGGCACCGGCACGAGCGGGAAGCTGGTCGTCTCCGGCGGCGGCACGCTGACACTGACCGGCGCCAACAGCTACGTCGGCGGCACCCAGATCGACAGCGGCAACACGCTCGCGATCACCGCCGATAACAACATCGGCGGCTCGGCCGGCGCGCTGATCCTCAACGGCGGCACGCTGACCACGACTGGCGGCTACACCTTCACCCACGACATTCAGGTCACCGCTAATGGCGGTACCCTCAACATCTCGTCCGGCACGATCGCCGACACCGGCTCGATCAGCGGCTCCGGCACATTCACGCTATCTGGTGCGGGCACCTTGCAACTCGGGCTCGGTCAGCTCGCCGGGTTGACCGGCACGCTCAACCTGAATGGCGGCCATCTCGGGTTGACCAGCGGCGGAATCTTTGACGACGCGATCGTCGTGAACGGCAGCACATCCGTTGCGGTCGGGACCGGCGCGACCGTCACCGACACCGCGCTGATCAGCGGCGGCGGCAATCTCGGCATCGACGGCGGCGGCACCTTCGTGCTCAGCCATGCCAACACCTATAGCAGCACAACGATCTATTCGGGGACAGCCTGGCTCACGACCTATGGCGCCGCCGGCACCGGCAACATCTCCTTCAGCACGGGGCTTGCCGGCACGCTGAAGATCGACAATGCCGCGCTGAACGGCAATGCGTTCACCAACACGATCTCGAACTTCAATCCCGGCCAGAAGATCGATCTCACCGGGCTGCAATACAACACCCAGAACCCGTCGCTCAACACGGTCAGCCTGTCCGGCAACACGCTCTCGATCTCCAACGGCACCACGACTGATACGTTGACTGTGAACGGGCTCGACGGCGGCACCCGCTTCCAGCTCACGCAGGATGCGACCGGCGGCACGATCGTGCAGATCATCTCGACCCGGGTGTTCAACGTCGCCAGCGTCGCCGATCTCAATGCGGCGATCCTGCAAATGGACTCTGGCGGACAGAACGCCGCGCAGAACGCCAATTACACGATCAACATCACGGCCAATTTCAGCCTGACGTCGGAGTTGTACGCTTTCAACCTGCTGAGCGGATCGAGCGTCACCATCAACGGCAGCGATGGCCATGGCGGTACCTACACAATCGACGGCCTCAACGCCCAGCGTGGCTTCTTCGTCTATGCAGGCAACGTCAATCTGGAAAACCTGACCATCCAGAACACGGTGGCGGCGGGCGGCGGTGTCGTCCGCGGTGGCGGCGGTGGCGGTGCCGGGCTCGGCGGCGCGCTGTTCATCTCGTCGAACGGCAGCGCGACGATCGACAATGTCATCTTCCACAACAGCGCCGCGATCGGTGGCAATGGCGGCGGCGGCGGCACCGGAAGTATCACCAGCTTCTACGGCCTGGGCGGCGGCGGCGGGATGGGCGGCCGCGGCGGAAGCAGCGGCGGCGGCGGCATCGGTCTTGGCGCCCAAGGCTCCGACTCCGTTGTCAGTTCCAACGGTGCGGGTGGCATTGTGCCTGGCACAGCCGGCGGCGGCAGAGGCAGCGATGGATACGACTTCCCCTATATGGGCGGGTACATCCACAACTACCGATCAGGCGGGGCAGGCGGTGCCAATGGCGGCGGTGGCGGCGCCGGGGGCGATGTCGGCATCAATACCCGCGCGAACGGGGCCGGCGGCGGCATCGGCGGCGGCAACTCGCTTGACGGCGGCAATGGCGGCTACGGCGGTGGCGGCGGCGCGGGTGGCAATGGCGGCTTCGGCGGTGGCGGTGGCTACGGCGGCAATGGTGGCTTCGGCGGCGGTGGCGGCATCGGCGCGATGGGCGGCTTCGGGGGCGGCAATGGCGGCACCAATGGCAACGGCGCGCCGGGTGGTGGCGGCGGCCTTGGCGCCGGCGGCACCGTCTTCGTCCAGCAAGGCGGCTCGCTGACCGTCAAGGGCGGCTCGCTCTCCAACGATTCGGGCTTCAACGCGGTCGCCGGCGGCACTGATGGCAGTGGCCAGGGCAGCGGCTCGGGCTTGGGCTCCGGCATCTTCATCCAGGGCAACAACACGCTCAGCTTCGCGCCAGTCAGCGGCCAGACGCTCACCGTCGCCAACGACATCGCCGACCAGAGCGGCAATGGCGGCACCGGCGCCAATGCCGGCACCGGCAGCGTCGCCATCAGCGGTGGCGGCACCGTCGTGCTCGGCGGCACCAACAGCTACACCGGCAACACCACGCTCAGTGGCGCCGGCACCGTGATTTCGATTTCAGCCAACGTCAATCTCGGTGCGGTCACCAGCATCCTGAAGCTGGGCGACGGCACCGGCATCAGCTTCACCGGAAGCTTCACGCAGACCCACAACATCACCGTCGCCGGCGATCCGACCTTCAATGTCGCCGCCGGTCAAACCGTGACCCAGAGCGGCGTCATCTCCGACGGCGCCGCACCTGGCGATGTCGAGGTGACAGGCGGCGGCCGGCTGGTGCTTTCAGCGTACAACACCTATTCAGGCGGCACCGTCATCAAGGGCGCCACCCTCGAACTGGCAGCGAATGGCGCCGCGGGATCAGGCGCGATCGCTTTCACCGACGGCACCGTCGACAAGCTGGTGCTCGATGCCGCGGCGTTCTCGGGCACGGCGTTCGGCACGTCGATCACCGGCTTCGGCGGCGGCGACACCATCGACTTTGCCAACATCGCCTACGACGCGACGGCGACGCTGTCCTATGCCAACGGCGTGCTGCTGGTGAAGAGCAGCGGCGGCACGGTCCTCGCGTCGCTCAATCTGACCTTCGGGCTCGGCGGCTCGGCGAGCTCACTGATGCTCGCCTCCGATGGCTCCGCCACGCCGCATCTCGAGATCAGTGCGCAGGCAGCCATCACCTCGGTCACCGCTGACACCACCGGTCACGTCACGGTCCTGAACGCCGGCAAGGTCGTCACCATATCGGTTAATTTCAGCAACACCATCAGCGTGACCGGCGCGCCGCAATTGCTGCTCAACGACGGCAAGGCTGCGACCTATCTCAGCGGCAGCGGCTCGCACACGCTGGTGTTCAGTTACACCGTGCAGGACGGCGACAACACCTCCGACCTTCAGGTGCAGAGCCTTTCGCTCAATGCCGGCACCATCAAGGATCCGGGCGGCCAGGACGCAGGACTGGGCCGTGCGGCAACGGACCTGCATCTCGTGGTCGACACCGCGGCGCCGACCGTGTCGGTGGCGGCGAGCGCGACCGCGCTGCTGGCCGGGCAGACCTCGACCGTCACCTTCACCTTCTCCGAGGCGGTCACGGGCTTCGCGCTGTCGGATACGACGGTGAGCGGCGGCACGTTGAGCAACCTCGTCCATGTCGGCCTCAACGCCTCGCACCAGGACATCTACACCGCGACCTTCACGCCCGACGTGACCAACGCCGAGGCAGGCGCGGTGCAGGTCAATGCGTCGAGCTATGCCGACAGCGCGGGAAATGCCGGCGCGGCGAGCAGCACGGTGAGTTTCACCGGCGACACCAAGGCGCCGACGGTGCAGGTCACCGCCGATCACAACACGCTGACCGCCGGCGATAGCGCCGTGGTCACCTTCACCTTCTCCGAAGCCGTCACCGGCTTCGGGCTTGGCGATGTCACGGTCCCAGGCGGCACGCTGAGTAACCTCAGCCATGTCGGCGTCGATAGCTCCGGCCACGACGTCTACACCGCGACCTTCACGCCCGACGTGACCAACACCGAGGCGGGCTCGGTGCAGGTCAATGCGTCGAGCTATACCGACGTCGCCGGCAATTCCGGCGTGGCGAGCAACACCATCAACTTCACTGGCGACACCAAGGCGCCGACCGTGTCGGTGGCCGCCGATCACAGCGCGCTGCTGGCCGGTCAGACCGCGGTGGTGACCTTCACCTTCTCCGAGGCCGTCGCCAGCTTCGCGCTCAATGACGTCACCGTCCATGGCGGCACGCTGGGCAGCCTCGTCCATGTCGGCGTCAACGGATCCGGTCAGGACATCTACACCGCGACCTTCACGCCGGACGCGACCAACGCCGAGGCGGGCTCGATAAAGGTCAACGCATCCAGTTACAGCGACACGGCCGGCAATGCCGGCGGAGCCAGCAACACGGTCAACTTCACCGGCGATACGCTGGCGCCGACGGTGTCGGTCACGCTCAACCCGGACACGGTGCTGGCCGGCGACGACTCGGTCGCGACCTTCGCCTTCTCGGAGGCTGTCTCGGGCTTCACGCTCGCCGGCACCACCGTGCATGGCGGCGTGCTGAGCCATCTCGTGCATGTCGGGCTCAACGGCTCCGGCCACGACATCTACACCGCGACCTTCACGCCTGACGTCAGCGACACCGAGGCGGGCTCGGTGAAGGTCAATGCGTCCAGTTACAGCGACACGGCGGGGAATGCCGGCGCCGCGAGCAACACAGCCACGATCGGTGGCGATACGCTGGCGCCGACGGTGTCGATCGCGGTGGACCGCAACGCGCTGCTGGCGGGCCAGACCGCGCTGGTGACGTTCACCTTCTCCGAACAGCTCGCGAGCTTCGCGCTCAGTGACGTCACCGTGCATGGCGGGACGTTGGGACATCTGGTCCATGTCGGCGTCAATGCGTCGGGCCAGGACATCTACACGGCGACCTTCACGCCAGATGAGAGCAACGCCGAGGTCGGCTCGGTGCAGGTCAGGGCGTCGAGCTATACCGACGTCGCGGGCAACGCGGGCGCGGCGAGCGGTACCATCGATTTCACCGGCGATACCAAGGCGCCGACGGTGTCGGTCGCGGCGACCCCGAACTCGGTGCTGGCCGGCCAGACGTCGGTCGTCACCTTCACCTTCTCGGAGCACGTCACGGGCTTTGCGCTCACCGACACCGTCGTCGCCGGCGGTGCGCTGAGCAATCTGGTCCATGTCGGGCTCAACGTGTCGGGCCAGGATGTCTACACCGCGACCTTCACGCCAGATATCAACGACGTGCTGGCTGGCTCGATCCGGGTCACGGCCTCGAGCTATGCCGACGATGCCGGCAATGCCGGCACGGCGAGCAACACTGCTTCGATCGGCGGCGATACGCATTCGCCGACGGTGTCGGTGGTGGCCGATCACACTTTGCTGCGCGCGGGCGATACGGCGCGCATGACGTTCATCTTCTCGGAGGCCGTCGCGGGCTTCGGGCTCGGCGATGTCACCGTCCATGGCGGCACGCTGGGCAGCCTGATTCATGTCGGCCTGAACGGGTTGGGTCAGGATATCTACACCGCGTTCTTCACGCCTGACGTCACCGATCATCTGTCAGCCGACCTGTCCGTCGTTGGTGCGAGCTACGCCGACGTCGCCGGCAATGCCGGCGCGGCAAGCGGCACCATCAATTTCTCCGGTGATACCAAGGCGCCATCGGCCCCAAGGCTGGCGTTGCACCAGGACACCGGTTTCTCCGGTGCCGATCACATCACCAGCAATGCGCTGATCGACTACACGAGGTCCGACCCGGCCGATACGCTGCGCTTCAAGGCAGATGGTGCGTCGAGCTTCTCCACGGTGGCGCCGGTGTTCACGACCGACGGCGTGCATACCGTGACGGTGCAGGAGGTCGATGCCGCCGGCAATGTCAGCGCATCTTCGAGCCTGACCTTCACCCTCGACACGACAGCGCCCCATCTCACCGGCATCACCGCGACGCCGTCCGGTGGCGCGGCGGCGACCGGCGCGCTGGTGCAATTGACCGTCGGTTTCAACGAGGCGGTTCACGTCAATGGCGGAACGCCAGCCCTGACGTTGAACGATGGCGGCAGCGCAATCTATGATGCCGCCGCGACGGCGCTGCTCAGCGATCCCTCGAAACTGGTGTTCGATCACATCGTGTCGTCGACGGATCGCGCCGCCGCGCTGGCCGTGACCGGTTTCACCTCGAATGGCGCCAACGTCGTGGATCTGGCCGGCAATGCGGCCTCGCTGTCGGCCGTGTCCGCCGTGTTCGACGCGCTGCACATCAACGAGACCATCGCGCCGGCCTACACGCTCGGACCGATCACGCGGCCGGAGCTGCATCTTGATCTGGGCGGTCACGTCATCATGGATGCGGCAGCATCGGCATTCGCGGGACAATATGGCATGCAGTATCTGTTCCTCGGCCTGCCGCCCGGAACGCCGTATCAGACCGTCCCCGACTTTCATCTCTGATCGCTGCGCCGCGAGCTCCGGCGCAGCATCTCATTCCGCTTGATGGAAAACAGATTGCTGTCCTGTGCGGCTTGCTGCAGTGCGGGCCATGCGGCATGATCCGCCCCTCGAAACGGACCTGATGGAATGAGGTCCGCGCTTCAACGGGAGGATTTGATGAGACGAGTTTTGGCCGGCGTGTTGGCCTGTGTGTTTGCGATCTCGGCGAATGCGTCGCTGGCGCAGGACAAGCCTCCGCTGAAGCTCGGCGGCATCCTCGACATGTCGAGCCTCTATGCTGACATCACCGGCTCGGGCAGCGAAACCGCGGCCAAGATGGCGGCGGAGGACTTTGGCGGTACGGTGCTCGGCCGCAAGATCGAGATCGTGGTCGGCGACCATCTCAACAAGGCCGACCTGTCGGCCAACATCGCCCGCGACATGATCGACAATCAGGGCGTCGAGATGATCTTCGACGTCGCAGCCTCCGCCACCGCGCTCGCCGCGGCCGAGATCGCCAAGGCGCGCAACAAGATCATCATCTTCAACGGCCCCGGCTCGATCCGGCTCTCCAACGAGGCCTGCGGCCCCTACACCGTACATTATGTGTTCGACACCTTCGCGCAGGCCAATGTGACCGGCCTTGCCGCGGTGAAATCCGGCCTCGACACCTGGTTCTTCCTCACCGCCGATTACGCCTTCGGCCAGGATCTCGAAAAGGACACCAGCAATGTCGTGATCAAGTCGGGCGGCAAGGTGCTCGGCAGCGTGCGGCATCCAATCAACACCTCGGACTTCTCGTCTTTCCTGCTGCAAGCACAGGCTTCGAAAGCCAAGGTGATCGGGCTTGCCAATGCCGGCGGCGACACCATCAATGCGATCAAGCAGGCCGCCGAGTTCGGCCTGACCAAGAGCGGCCAGAGGCTGTCGCCGCTGTTGGCCTTCGTCACCGATATCGACAGCGTCGGGCTCGAGACCGCGCAGGGCCTGCTGCTCGCGGAAGCGTTCTATTGGGACCTCAATGACGACACCCGCGCGTTCTCCAAGCGTTTCATGGAGCGCACCAAGCGGGTGCCGACCTCGGCGCAGGCCGGCGTCTATTCCTCCGTGCTGCACTATTTGAACGCGGTGAAGACCGCCGGCACCACCGATGCGGCCGCCGTCATGAAGGTGATGAAGGAAACCCCGATCAACGACATGTTCGCCAAGAACGGCCGGATTCGCGAGGACGGCCGCATGGTCCACGACATGTACTTGTTCGAGGTCGAGAAGCCCTCGGAATCGAAGGGCCGCTGGGACGACTACAAGCTGCTCGCAACCGTGCCAGGCGACCAAGCATTCCAGCCGCTGGCGGACTCGCGCTGTCCGCTGGTGAAGAAGTGACGAATTGAAAACAACAACGAAAGGCAAAACGCCATGAGCGATAACCAGATGGTCCTTCAATCCCTCGACAAGGGCCTGCTCACCATCACCATGAACCGTCCGGATCGGCGCAATGCGCTCAATCCCGACATGACGCAGGGTCTCGTCGAGGCGGCGCGGCGGGCGCAGGACGATACCGAGGTGCGCGCGGTGCTGATCCGGGGCGCCGGCGGCACCTTCTGCGTCGGCGGTGACGTCAAGTCGATGGCGGCCGGCCGCGCGCCGCTGCCGTTCGAGGCCAAGATGGCCAACCTGCGCCGCGGCATGGAGGTCTCGCGGATCCTGCACCAGATGCCGAAGCCGGTGGTGGCGCAACTCGACGGCGCGGCAGCAGGCGCCGGCCTCTCGATCGCACTGTCCTGCGACCTCCGCGTCGCCAGCGCGTCCTGCAAGATCACCACGGCTTTCGCCAAGGTCGGTTTCTCTGGTGACTATGGCGGCACCTACTTTCTCACCAAGATGCTCGGCAGCGCCAAGGCGCGCGAGCTGTACTTGATGTCGCCGGTGCTGTCGGCGCAGGAGGCCTTCAACCTCGGCATGGTCTCCAAGGTGGTGCCCGATGCCGATGTCGAGGCGGAGACGCTGGAGCTGGCGCGGTCGCTGGCGCAGGGCCCGTCGGTCGCGCTCGGCTACATCAAGCGCAACATCAACAATGCCGAGACCATGACGCTCGAGGCCTGCTTCGACGGCGAGGCGATCCACCACACCCGCGCCGGCGAGACCACCGACCACAAGGAAGCGGCCAAGGCTTTCGTCGAGAAGCGCAAGCCCACCTTCCAGGGGCAGTAAGCCATGACCGGGTATATGCGGCTGCGGCAGATCTGCCTGGTGGCGCCGCAGCTTGCGCCCGTGATCGCCGATATCTCCGCGATCATGGGGCTCGATGTCTGCTACCGCGACGGCAACGTCGCCAAATACGGGCTCGAGAACGCGCTGCTGCCGGTCGATACGATCCTGCTGGAAGTCGTCGCGCCGTTCCAGCCGGGACCGGGCACGGCGGCCGGCCGCTTCATCGAGAAGACTGGCGGCCGCGGCGGCTACATGGCGATCTTCGCTTGCGAAGATCCCGACGCGCGCGGCGCGAATGCCAATGCGATGGGCGTGCGTACCGCGAACGTCATCACGCATGCGCCCTATCATGGCGTGCAGCTGCATCCGCGCGACTGCCGCGCGGCCTTCATCGAGTTCAACCACACCGACGGCAGCGACGACATCCTGGGGCCGTACCCGCCGGCCGGCCCGGACTGGCAGACGTCGATCCGCAAGGACACGACCCTGGCGCTGACCGAGGTCGAGATGCAGAGCCCGGAGCCCGAGGCGTTGGCGGCGCATTGGGGCAAGATCGTCGGCATTGCTGCCGATGGTGCCACGGTGAAGCTGCCGAACAGCACCTTCCGCTTCGTCCAGGGCGATAGCGAGATCATGAGCGGCTTGACGTTCAAGGTCGTCGATAAGGCCAAGGTGCTGGGGACGGCGAAAGCCAAAGGCTGCGTGGTTGATGGCGATCAGTTCCAGCTTTGCGGTGTGACGTTCAAGCTGACGGCGTGATGTTGTAACCCGGATGCAGCGAAGCAAAATCGGGGATCGCGCTCTCAGCGGATAGGCCGTCCCCGGATTGCGCTGCGCTGCATCCGGGCCACGCGGCCCGTCATCCTGAGGAGCGCGTAGCGCGTCTCGAAGGATGCACGGCCCGGCTGGTGGCCGATTCATCCTTCGAGATGGCCGCGTTGCGGCCTCATCAGGATGACGGGGTGAGGTTGAGCTCATCCCAACGATCCAATATCGTCGAACGCAACGATAACAATTGGAACGCGCCCATGCCGCATCCGCTCGATACCTTCTTTGCCCCAAAGAGCATCGCGCTGATCGGCGCGTCGCGCGATCACGAGAAGATACCCGGCCGGCTGCTCGCGATGCTGCGCAAGAACGGCTATCCGGGCGCGCTCTATCCGATCAACCCGAACTATGACGAGATCGACGGCTTGAAATGCTTCAAGTCGATCGTCGATATCGGTGCGCCGATCGATCTCGCCGTCGTCGTCATTCCCGCCCGCGCGGTGCTGACGGCGCTGGAGCAGTGCGCGGCGGTCGGCGTCAAGAACGCGGTCATCATCTCCTCGGGCTTTGCCGAGGAGGGCGGCGACAGCGCCGACATGCAGGACGCGATCGTGGCGCTGGCGAAACGGACGGGGATGCGGATCTCCGGTCCCAATGCCGAAGGCTTTTACAGCCAGGTGCAGAAGGTCGCCGCGACCTTCAGCCCGACCGTCGACGTCAAGCCGGATGCGCCGGTGCTGGTCGCGAGCCAGCGGCGGATCGGTATTGTCGCGCAGAGCGGCGGCATCGGCTTTGCGATCTATCATCGCGCCAAAGCGCTTGGCGTCGCGTTGAGCTACGTCGTCAGCGCCGGCAATGAGAGCGATCTCGCCGCCGGCGAGTTTCTCGACTACATGGTGCAGGATGCCTCGACCGACGTGATCCTGCTGTTCATCGAAGGCATTCGCGACGTCGACAAGTTCCTGGCCGCGGCGAAGCGCGCGGCGGAGATCAGGAAACCCGTGATCGTCACCAAGGTCGGCCGTTCCGGCGCCGGCGAGCGTGCGGCGGCCTCGCACACCGCGAGCATGGCGGGCTGGTCGGCGGCCTATGATGCCGTCTTCGCGAAATACGGCTTCATCGTCTCCAACGATCTCGATGAGGCCGTGACGATTGCTGCCGTGTTGACCACCAATCCGCTGCCGAAGGGCGATCGCGTCGCGGTGCTCACCGTGTCTGGCGGCGCTGGTATCTGGGGCGCCGATACCGTCTCGATGCAGGGCCTGCGGGTCCCGGAGCTTTCCGCCGGAATCCAGAACCAGATCAAGCAATGGATGCCGTCCTATGGCGCGGCGGGCAATCCCGTCGACGTCACCGCGCAGGGCGTCTCTTCCGGCGGTTTGCAGAAGAGCATCGAGTTGTTCGACGCGTCAGATGAAGTGGACGCGACGCTGGTCGTGCTGTCGCTGTCGAGCGAGACGCGGATGCCGTTCAAGGAGGTCGAGCTGAAGCCGCTGATCGCGGCGCAGCGCAAGCCGGTGGTGTTCTATTCCTACACGCTGCCGTCGTCATTCGCGCGGCAGGAGCTGGCGAAATCCGGCGTGGTGGTGCTGTCGGGACTGACCCATGTCGGCGTCGCGATGCGGCGGCTGGCGGATTATGCCGGCTTCGCGCCGGCGCCGGAGATCGCAGCAACGTCGCCGGCGCGCGATCTCTCCGCGCATCTGAAGGCGAAGACGCTCTCCGAACATGACAGCAAGTCGCTGTTGCGCGCGGCCGGCGTCGCGTTGCCGGACGAAGTGCTGGTGACCGATCGCGACGGGCTCGACGCTGCGATCGAGCGGGCCGGATTTCCGCTGGTCATGAAGATCCAGTCGCCGGCGATCGCGCACAAGAGCGAGGTCGGCGGCGTCCGCGTCAACATCGCAGCCAAGGGCGCGGCGTTCATCGCCTATCGCGACATGCTGGAGACGGTGCAGAAGGCGCGGCCGGACGCCGCGATCCAGGGCGTGCTGGTCGGGCCGATGGCCAGGAAGGGCGTCGAGATCATCGTCGGCACGATGACGGACAAGACCTTCGGGCCAATGGTGATGGTGGGGCTCGGCGGCATCACCACCGAGCTGTTCAAGGACGTGGTCTATCGCCCGGCGCCGGTCAGCGCGGCGGAGGCAACCGCGATGCTGGCGACGCTGAAGGCCGCGCCGCTGTTGCACGGCTTTCGTGGTGCGCCGAAGGCGGATGTCACAGCGCTTGCGCAGTTGATCTCGCAGATTTCAGTACTGGCGGCGCAGCATCGAAGCGAGATTGCCGAGATCGAGGTCAATCCGGTGCTGGTGCATCCGGAGGGGCAGGGCGTCACGATTGTCGATGCGCTGGTGGTGCCGAGGAGTTAATCAACCCCGTCATTCCGGGACATCGCGAAGCGATGGGCCCGGAATCCATACTCACGATCATGGTTATCGATTCCGGGCTCGCGACTGCGTCGCGCCCCGGAATGACGGGTGGAAAGAGAATGGTGTGCCCCTTCCGCGGGCCGCGGCGTATGGGTCCCGGCTTTCGCCGGGACGACCATGTGGAGAGAGCCGCGGCTACCGCCCCTTGAAGTTGGCGACGCGGCGCTCGGCGGTGGCCTTGACGCCTTCCTTGAAGTCTTCGGTGGCGCGGAGCTTGGTCTGCTCTTCCAACTCATGGTTGGTCGCGGCGAGCACGCGGTCGGCGAGGCCGGCGCGCATGGTGGCGCGGGTCGAGACCAGGCCGAGCGGGGAGCATTCGGCGATCTCCTGCGCGAGCTTCATTGCCTCGGCACGCACCTGATCCTGCGGCACCAGCACATTGGCGAGGCCCCAGCGATAGGCCTCTTCGCCGGTGACGCGGCGGCTGGTGTAGAACATCAGCTCGGCATTGTTCTTGCCGATCAGCTCCGGCAGCGTCGTCGTCAGGCCGAAGCCCGGATGGAAGCCGAGCTTGGTGAAGTTCGCGGCGAAGCGCGCCTCGGGGCAGGCGACGCGGAAGTCGGCCGAGACCGCAAGGCCGAGACCGCCGCCGATCGCGGCGCCATGGATCGCGGCGACGATCGGCTTCTTGTTGCGGAAGATGCGGACCGCCTGGACGTAGAGATGGTTGATCGGCAGGTTCGAGGCCGGATCGCTCTTGGCGCGCTCCTCTTGCTCCTGGCGGGCCGGGTCGCCGAAATTGGCGCCGGCGCAGAACGCCTTGCCCTGGGCTGCGAGCACCGAAGCGCGGATCTCGATGTTGTTGTCGAACTCCTCCAGCGCGTCGGCGATCTGGTTGATCAGCGCGACGTCGAAGAAGTTCAGCGGCGGCTTGCGGATTTCGATCAGGCCGACATGGCCGTGGGTCTCGACGCCGATATCAGTGTACTTGGTCATCTCTTGTCTCCGGTAAGGCTGCTATCTCTCGGTGCGATCGGTGTCACCTCTCCCAAGGGGAGAGGTCGATTTGCGCGAGCAAATCGGGTGAGGGGTTGTGCTCTCTCGATAGACCGTAATCCCTCACCCGGCGCTATGCGCCGACCTCTCCTTCCGGGAGAGGTCGATCGAGCGCCTGGCTGGGTCATCGATCTCATCGACTAACGCAAACCGAGCCCGCGGGCGATGATGCCGCGCAGTACCTCGGTGGTGCCGCCCTGGATCGTCAGCTTGGGTGCGGTCTTGATGGCGAAATCGAGCTGCTTCTCCAGCGTCTCGCGGTTGGTCGCGGTCTCCTCGACGAAGGCCGCGAGATCGCGCACGCGATGCGGCAGCTGCTGCTCCCACACCGTGCCGATGTCCTTGACGATGGAGGCTTCCACCACCGGCTCCTTGCCGGCTTGCAGCATGCCGGCGACGGACACCGACATGCGGCGCATGGTGTGCACCTGCGCCACCAGGCGGCCGATGCCCTCGGCGCTGCGAGTGTCCGGATTCTTGCCGACCGCACGCACCAGCTCGGTGAGCACGTAATACGTCTCGAGGAAGCGCTCGGGGCCGCTTCGCTCATAGGCGAGCTCTGATGTGGCCTGCTTCCAGGCGCCATCGACTTCGCCCAGCACGTGATCCTCCGGCACGAAGTAATCGGTGAACACGACCTCGTTGAACTCGAACTGGCCGGTGATCTGGCCGATCGGATTCACCTGGATGCCCGGCTGCTTCATCTTGACCAGGAACTGGGTCAGGCCGTGGCGGCGGTTTTCCTTGGTCGGCGGCGAGGTGCGGAAGATCGCGATCATGTAGTCGGCGATGTGCGCCGACGAGGTCCAGATCTTGGTGCCGTTGATCAGGTAACCGCCGTCGGTCTTGGTCGCGCGGGTCTTCGCCGCGAACAGATCGGAGCCGGAGTTCGGTTCGCTCATGCCGATGGCGAAGCAGACCTCGCCGCGGCAGATCCGCGGCAGGATGTCCATCTTGATGTGCTCGGGGGCGTATTTCAGCAGCACCGGGCCGCTCTGGCGGTCCGCGACGAAGAAGCGCCGGGTCGGCGCGTTCGCCACCCGCATCTCCTCGGTCACCACGTAGCGTTCGAGGAACGAGCGCTCCTGGCCGCCATATTTCTTGGGCCAGGTCATGCCGAGCCAGCCCTTGGCGCCGACGCGGCGGGAGAATTCCGGCGCGTCATTGTCCTCGCGGTTCGGCGCGTGGGGATCGAAGGTGCCGGCGGCGATTTCCTCGGCGAGGAAGGCACGCACTTCCTTGCGGAGCTGCTCGCATTTCTCGGGCAGGCGGATCGGATCGAAACGAAGGGCTGCAGTCATGATGTCCAGTCCTGATTGTTCTGCCTGATCTCAGCGCGAAGCCACCAGCGGCCACAATTCATCGGCGCCACGGTCGGCGACGAGCTTGCCGAGCTCGACCGCCCAGTGGCTCTCCGAGCCGAAATCGTCGCGCCACGCCAGTGCGCGCAGCGAATAACGGTGCAGGATGTGCTCGATGGTGAAACCGATCGCGCCGTGCACCTGGTGGGCGATGCTGCTGCCCTTCTCGGCCGCTTCCGAGCAGCGGATCTTCGCCGCCGCGGCTTCGAGGAACACCGCATCGCTATTCAGCGAGGTGGCGTTGACGATGGTGTCCGCCGCCGACGTCGCGGCAGCCAGTGCCGCGGCGTTCTCGCCGGCGAGGCGGGCGAGGTTGTGCTGCACGGCTTGGAATTTGGAGATCTTCTTCTCGAAGGCGACACGCTCGTTGGAATAGCGCACCGAGATGTCGAGCATCGCTTCCAGCGCGCCCGCGATTTGCAGGCTGCGCACCACGCCGCCCATCAGCATCAGTGTGGTCTGGTCGAAGTCCTTGGGGGCCGGCTTGGTGGTGACCGGCTGCACCTTGTCGAGCGTGACGGTGTCGTTATGATCACCGCCAAGTCCGGTGCTGGATTCGATCCGGCACTTCGCGGCATCGACCAGCGCGATCGAGATGCCGTCCTTGCCGCTTGCCAGCACCGCGAAATGTTTCGCGTCCTTGGCGAACGGCACGCGACGGGCGCGGCCGGTGAGCGAACCATCGGCGTTGAGTGTGACGCGATCCTTCGGGCTCGCAGGGACAACCGTCATCTCGCCTTCCGGCGAGGTAATCTTGCCCTGCGTCAATAGCCAGCCGGCCAGCATTGTTTCGGCCAGCGGAACAGCGATCGCATGCCGCCCGGCGACGTTGAGGACGCTGAATCCTTCGGCGAGGCTGGCGCCGGAACCGCCGAGATCGTCAGGCACCCAGGACAGCGGCAGGCCGGCGTCGGTCAACGCCTGCCACAGCGGCGCCTTCCACGCGCCCTTCTTGTCGTGATTGATGGTCTGGGCATCCGCGAGATCGGCGAAAATCTTTTCCGCGGTCTCGGCGACGATGTTTTCACTCTCCGCCACAGCGTTCCTCGTGTTGATTGGCTTGGGTCCGGCCGTTCGGCAGGGCCTGCGTGCGATGTTGTCTTGCGCTCAATGATGCGGAAAAGCCATAGCCGTGACAAGCGTTGACCGCAGGGCCACTTGCGCGGACGACATGAAGCCGGATCGGATGGATGAATTCCGCAGAGTGAACTTTCGGACGGTTCGGTTTGTATGCCACGCGCGCAACAGAATTGGTCGATGGCATCGCTTCAGTCCGCCAGATGAAACTGGATCGCCTTCCGCATCAGGTCGGCGAACTCGGTCTCCTGGGTGACCAGCGCGTCGTTCAATCCGGCCACGCACAGCACCAGCGGCTCGTTGGATTCCGCGATCGTCGGCAGGTTCATGGCAACGGCGCCCGCGCCGGGGGTGACCAGGCCGAGCGAAAAGGCATGCCCCTCGACGCGCACCTTCTTCAGCTCCAGCATCACGGCCTTGATGTCGATCTGCTGGTCGGATCGCGGCTCGTTGGCGTTGATCAGGCGCACCAGGCGGCGCACCTCCTTGTCCGGATAGGCCGACAGCAGCGCGTAACCCGATGCGGATCGCGCCAGCGGGCGCAGCGTTCCGGCCTTGACGTATAGCCGCATCGGCAGCTTGGCCTGAATGATATGGACATATTGCGCGCTGAGCCCGTTACGCACCGCGAGCATGATGGTCTCTCCGGTTTTCTCGGAGAGCTCGTTCATCAGATTGATCAGGCGCCCCCGGGTGAACAGCGCCGGGCTCAGCCAATGCCCCAGCATCGAAATCCGCGGCGTCGGGATATAGGTGCGGCGGCTGGTGTCGTAGTGCAGATAGCCGAACGCGGTCATCGTGCGCATCAGCGCTGAGGTGCTGGATTGCGGGAACTTGAGCGCGGCTGCGACCTCGATGGCGGACGCGGCCCGCTGGTGCTCCTCGAAGAATTCGAGCACGTCGAACACGCGCCGCGCCGATTTGACCGCATTGTCCATCTTCGGCAGGTCGCGCGAGGTATCGCCGGGGAAATCGGGGCCGTCGAAAGACCGCGGGCCGGCGGCCGCGCCGGCATTCGCTGCATCCTTCTTCGCCAACGGCATCGCTATCGTCCCTGCTGTGCCACCCGCCGCTTCAGCCACCAGCCATATTGCTCGGGCCAGCTGGTCCATTCGGGATCGCATCCGAGCGCCAGTGCCGTCTGCGCGGGCCAGTTCGGATTCCATAGCAGTTCGCGGCCGAGCGCAATAAGCGTCGCCTTGCCGTCCCGCAAAATGGCTTCGGCGTAGTCCGGCTCGCGGATCAGCCCGACCGCCACCGTCGCCATGCCGACTTCCTGCTGGATTCGCTCGGCGAACGGCACCTGGAAGCCCGGGGTTCGCGACACCAGCGAGTTGCCGCGCGGCAGCTTCATGCCGCCTGACGAGCAGTCCACCATGTCGATCCCGATCGCTTTCAGCTCGGCGGCGAACGCAACGGAGTCCTCGATCGACCAGCCGATGTCGACGCCATCGACCGACGAGATCCGCACGAAGGCCGGCAAATGATCCGGCCATTCCTCGCGCATGATCGCAGCGATGCGCAGCGGCAGGCGCATGCGGTTCTCGCGCGAGCCGCCATACTCGTCGTTGCGGTTGTTGGCCAGCGGCGACAGGAACGAGTGCATCAAATAGCCGTGCGCACAGTGCAGCTCGATGACGTCGTAGCCGGCGACCCTGGCGCGGCGGAACGCCTGGCGGTAGTCGTCCACCACGGCATCGATCTGCTCCGACGTCATCATCTGCGGAGCCGGCCAGCCGTCGTCGAAGGGAATGCCGCTCGAGGCCGCGATCTGCCACGGGCCTTCGCCGCGAGCCGTGACGTCGGCTTCGCCGAGGGGATTGCCACCTTCCCACGGCCGCTGCGACGAGCCCTTGCGGCCGCCATGCGCGATCTGGACCGCGGCCTTGGCGTTGAAGCCATGGATCAGCGCGGCGAGGGCGGCGTGGTCCGCGATGTGCGCATCGTCCCAGATGCCGAGGCAGCCATGGGTGATGCGCCCCTGGACGTTCACCGAGCTCTGCTCGACGAACACGAGGCCGGCGCCACCGGCGGCGAGCTTGCCGATATGCGCGGTATGCCAATCCGTGGCCCGGCCCTCGCGCGCCGAATAGGTCGCCATCGGCGAAACCATGATCCGGTTCTTCAGTTCGAGATCGCGGATTTGCAGCGGGGTAAACAGCAGCGGCAGTTCGGTCATGCGATGTCCAGCCTTGCTCGTGGTGTGTGGGGACGTGATGGCGGTCATTTCTTCAGCAGCGGGCAGGCGCTTTCCTCTGGTGTCGCGAATGCTTCCTTGCCCGGGATGACCTGAAGCAGCTTCTCGTAGTCCCAGGCGCCCTTGGATTCCGCCGGCGATTTCACTTGCACGAGATACATGTCGTGGATGAGCTGGCCGTCCTCGCGCAGATAGGCGTTGCGCGCAAAGAAGTCGTCGATCGGCATGTTCTTCATCTGCGCGATCACCTTGGGGCCTTCGTCGGTGCCGGACTTCTCGACCGCCTTGAGATAGTTCATGACCGCGGAGTAGAGACCGGCCTGAACCATGGTCGGCCGCTTTTTGGTCTTCGCCATGTAGCGCGCGGCGAAATCGCGGGTCTTGTCGTCGAGATCCCAATAGAAGGCGGTCGCGAGTTGCAGTCCCTGTGCCGCCTGCAAGCCGATCGCGTGGATGTCGCTGGTCTGCATCAGGAAGGCCGCGAGCTTCTGCTGCTGCGCCATGCCGAATTCCTGCGCCTGCCGGATCGAATTGGCGAGGTCGCCGCCGGTGTTGGCGAAGGCGATCACGTCGGCCTTCGAGCTCTGGGCCTGTAGCAGATAGGACGAGAAATCCATGCTGTTGAGCGGATGCCGCACCTCGCCGGCGATGCTGCCGCCGACCTTCTCCACGGTCCTGGCCGCGTCGTTGCGCAAAGCGTGGCCGAAAGCGTAGTCGACCGTGACGAAATACCAGCTCTTGGCGCCTTCCTTCGCCAGCGCCCGCACCGTGCTGTTGGCGAGCGCGTAGGTGTTGTAGGTCCACTGCACTGAATTCGGCGAGCAGCCCTTTCCGGTCAGATCGGACGAGCCGGCCGACGACACCAGCATCGCCTTGTTCTTCTGCTTGGTCAGTTCGAGCACGGCGAAGGCGACGGCGGAGTTGGCGAAATCGACGATGACGTCGACATTCTCCTGCTCGTACCAGCGTCGCGCGATGCCGGCACCGACGTCGGCCTTGTTTTGATGGTCGGCATCGACCATCGCGATCGGCTTGCCCAGCACCTTGCCGCCGAAATCCGCGATCGCCATCCGGACCGCTTCGACTGCTCCGGGGCCGGCAGCGTCGGCGTAAAGGCCGGCCTGATCGGTCAGTACGCCGATCTTCACCATGTCGTCGGAGATCTGCGCGCGGGATGGTGTGGCGAAGGCGGCAGACAGGATTGCGGCGCTCGCGGCGATCCATCCGTAGGTCGATCTCATTGTCGTTCGTTTCCTCTAGTTCGATTGCCTGATGGCGTTGGCTTTCTCTTGCCGCAGGTCGATCATGCCGGGATGCGATAGCGGGTCCCGGTCTGCGCCGAGCAACACGTGCTTCTGGATCTTGTTGGTCGAGGTCAGCGGCAACTCGGTGACGAAAGCGATCCACGCCGGCAGCTTGAAAGCCGCGAGGCGTTCGCGGCAGAACTGGAAGATGTCCTGCGCAAGCTCGCGTGAGGCCGTGGCACCGTCATCGGTCACGATGAACGCCGCGACCTCCTCGTCGCGGATCGGATCGCGCGCGGCGACGACCGCCGCCTGCTTGACCAGCCCGGACGTGGTCAGCACGGCTTCGACCTCCGCCGCCGAGATGTTCTCGCCGGCGCGGCGGACCAGATGCTTGAGGCGATCGACGAAAACGAAGGCGCCGTCCGCGTGCTGCCAGGCGCTGTCGCCGGTGTGAAACCAGCCGCCGCGCCAGGCCTGCTCGGTCGCCTCGAAATCCCTGAGATAGCCGGAGAAGAAGCCGCGCCGCGGCGTCGCTTCCGAGTGGCGCACGCAGAGTTCGCCGATCGATCCAGGTGGCACGGGATTGTCGTCTCCATCGAGGACGATCATCTCGAGGCCCGGCTCGCTGCGGCCGATGGTGTTGGTTTCGAGGTGGCGCGGCTCGACCGTGTTGAACGGACTGCGCCCGGTTTCGGTCATCCCCCAGCCCTCGACGAACGGGATGCCGAAGCGGTCGCGGGCGCGTGCGCGCTGCTCGGGATTGGCGCCGACGCCCATCGAAAAGCGCAGCGCATGGGCTTTCTCGTCCGGCGTCTCCGGCTGGGCGAGCAGGGCCGCGACGATGACGCCGAGATAGTGCAGCACGGTGGCCCGGCAGGCGACGATGTCGCGCCAGGCAAATTTGGCGTTGAAGCGCTCGGGCAGGATCAGGCAACCGCCGGTCAGCATCATCGCGATCGGCGTCAGCGTCAGGCCGGCCATGTGGAACAGCGGCAGCGGGCTGTAGAGCCGCTCCGTACCGGCATGATATGTCGCCTCGCCGCCGCGGCCGATGTACCAGCGGCCGGTCGAGACCACGTATTCGTTGGTCAGGATGCATCCCTTCGGACGCGCCGTCGTGCCTGACGTGTAGAGCAGCGCAGCCTCGGTCTCGCTTCCCGGTTCGCCGGCACGAGGTGGCGGCCGCTTGGCAGGCGGGATCTGCGTCGCGCTTGCGCCGAGGTCGTCACCAGACACCTCAAGCACGGGCACCGCGCCGGTCAGCGTCTTCTGCAATTCCTTCTGATCGTGCAGCGTGACGATCAAATCGGGCTCGGCATGCGCAATGAGATATTCGATTTCCGCGGCGCGATAGGCCGGGTTGATCGGAATGATCGAGACGCCGAGGCTGTTGAGCGCCAGCCAATGCACGATGAAGTCGGGCCGGTTCTCCAGCAGCAGGCAGGCGCGATGCCCATGGCCGAAGCCGGATGCGCGATACCGGTCGCGTAATGCGCAGACCTGCCGCGCGATGTCGCCATAGGACAGTTCGACGCCGTCGGGAAAATATGCGCGGTCGGGCCGCGCGGGAATGCAGAGAAAGGGTTTGAACGCTGCCGGATCGGACGTCGCAGCGAACACGCTGAACACGGTGTACATCGTGGCGAAACTTCCCTTGGGCGACCGCTGATCGATGTCAACGACGCGGGCCGGAGAGGCGGCTGCTTCGTTGAGCGCATGGTGATGCGATCGCGACGTTGCGCGGAAGCTATAGGCGCGAATAAGATGCTGTCAAATCTATTATGAGTTTCTATAAAACTCATATGTGGTTTGAACTCAAAATCAGGGGTGATGCGATGAAGATGCATATGTTGTCCGGCGGGCGCTTGCGGATGTCGAAGCGGACCTATCTTCCCGATGCGGCGCGCGGCGAGATGATCGACCTTCCGGTGTCCTGCGTGCTGTTGCGGCATACCCAGGGCAACGTGCTGTTCGACACCGGATGTCATCCTGACGTTGCGACCGATCCGGAAGGCCGGCTCGGCACGCTCGCCAAATACATGCAGCCGATCATGCCGGCGGACGATCACGTGCTAACCAGCCTGAAGGCCGTCGGCCTCGGTCCCGACGATATCGACGTGGTGATCTGTTCTCACCTGCACACTGATCATTGCGGCTGCAATGCCTTCTTCAAGAAGGCGACGGTCTTCGTCCACGCGCTCGAGATCGAGGCGGCGAAGGCCGATAACGCGTTCGATCGCGGATACATCAAGGCGGATTGGGATCATCCGCTGAAGACGGAGATCTTCGACAAGCAGATGGATGTGTTCGGTGACGGCAGGTTGACGCTGATCCCGCTGCCGGGACATTCGAAGGGCACGACCGGCGCGCTGGTCAAGCTGGATCAGAGCGGCGAATATTTGCTCGCGTCAGACTCGCTCAGCGTGCGCGCCAATCTCGACCAGCGGGTCTCGCCGCGGAACAGCCTCGACGTCGATCAGTTCCTGAACTCGCTGGAGGAGATCGCAAGACTCGAAGCATCCGGCGTCAAGATCATCTGCGGCCATGACGAGGCGCAATGGGCCGGCCTGCAAAAGGGTCCGAACGCCTACACATAGGATAGGCGCTGTTTGCAGATACTGTTCCGCGCGATATGGTATGCCATCGCCGGAATTCATCTGGCTCACAACAACAAGGAAAATGCAGATGTCCAAGGATGGTTTGTGCGCGATCGTGACGGGATCGGCATCGGGGCTCGGCGCCGCCACCGCGCAAATCCTCGCCACGCAGGGCGCGCGCATCATCATCAACTATTCCAACAGCAAGGCGGAGGCTGAGGCGACGGCCGAGCTCTGCCGCAAGCAGGGCGCTGAGGTGCTGGTGGTACAAGGCGACGTCTCGCGTGACGAGGACTGCAAGAAGATCGCGGCCGCCGCGCAGGGTTGGGGCCGCGTCGACGTGCTGGTCAACAATGCCGGCACCACCAAGCATGTGCCGCATCACAATCTCGACGGCCTGACCGCGGAAGACTTCCAGCGCATCTATGCCGTCAACACCATCGGCCCGTTCCAGATGGTCCGCGCGGCGCGTGCGCTGCTCGAAGCCGGCGCGAAAGCTTCCGGCCGTCCCTCGGCGGTGGTCAACGTTTCCTCGGTCGCCGGCATTTCCGGCGGCGGCTCGTCGGTCGCCTATGCCGCGAGCAAGGGCGCGCTCAACACCATGACGCAGTCGCTGGCGCGTGCGCTGGCACCATTGATCCGCGTCAACACGGTGTGTCCGGGTTACATCGATACGCCCTGGTTCACCAAGGGCCGCGGCGAAGACGGCGCCAAGCAGGTGCGCGATGCGGTGGTCGCGCGGGTGCCGCTGAAGGTCGCCTCGACGGCCGAGGACATTGCCAATCTGGTCTGCTTCCTGGCGAGCCCGGCGTCGAGCAACATGACCGGCGAATTCGTCCGCATGGACGCTGGCATGCACCTGATTCAGTGATTCGGCGTCCGTGTCGTTTGCCGAAAGCGAAATGCCCGGGCTTTGGCCCGGGCATTTTGATTTTGAAGCCGTGTTGTGACGCGTTCTATCTATTTCCGATATCCGGGATCACGCGCGCCGCGACCAGCCGATTCCAGATGAACAGCACCACCAGCGCGCCGATCGTAGCGGTGATGAAGCCCGCGCCCTGTTCGGGACCGTAGTGGCCGATCGCCTGGCCGATGAAGGTCGCGAGGAACGCGCCGGCGATGCCGAGCACCGTTGTGAGAATGAAGCCGCTTGGATTGTTCGGCCCCGGCGACAGGAACCGCGCGATGATCCCCGCGACAAAACCGACGATGATGACCCAGATGATGCCGCCCATGACTGTCGTCCTCCTCAGATGGAATCAACGCTGCCGTCAAAGCCTGCCGTGCAGCTCGTCGCCGCTCGGCAGCCGTCCGTCCGGTGTCAGATGATTGATCGCGTCGGGCAGGTACTGGCTGAGCCCCTGCAGCAGTTCGTCGCGCGACAAGCCGCTCTGCGACGCCAGCGAGTTGATCTGATCCGCGCCAAGCGCGTTGGCGAGGTCGCCGGGCGAGATCTGCTTGTTGGGACCGTTGCTGACCCATGAACTGGCCGCGTCGCCCTGGCCCTTTTGCTGCAATTGATTGAGCAGATCGCCGAGGCCGCCGCTGAGCACGCTGCCGGCCGCACCGCCCGCGAGCAGGCCGCCGAGTCCGCCCTTGAGCAGGTCGCCGAGACCGCCACCGCCGGCTCCGCCGGGCAGGCTCGCGGTCACATTGCCGGGAAGCGGCGGCGCCTGCGCCGGCCGCGGGTCAGGGGCGGTCGCGCCCGGCTGGCCGCCGGAGAAATGCTTGACCGCCTTCCAGGCGAGCAGCGCCATGATGGCCATCGTGATTGGCGACATGCCGCCGCCGCTCGAACTGTCGGATGATGTGCTTGGCGCGCTCGGACCGCGGGGCCCGTTCTGCATGCCGTTGAGTACGTCGAGTAAACCCATGATCGTCTCCTGCCGCAACCGTGCCCCGTGCCGGAAACATAGCTTCGGCCCATGACGGTTACAAGGCGGGGCATCGGGGCCGTGGCGCATCGAAATAGGCAGACAGTCCCCGGTCTGCTATCGAGTTGCGATGAACGGACGTTTAGCCAGATGAACCGGGACCGGTCGATCGGCATCGCGGGCGCCGGCAGTATCGGCTGCTTCGTCGGCGGCATGTTGGCCGCCGCAGGCCGCCGCGTCACGCTGCTGGCGCGGCCACGGCTGATCCAGGAGATCACCGCCAGCGGCCTGCGGGTCAGCAGTTTCGACGGCTCCGAGCAGACGGTATCCGCGGACCGACTCACGCTATCCGACGATCCATCGATCCTGCACGATGTTCAGACGGTGCTGGTGACGGTGAAGAGCGCCGACACACGCGAGATGGCCGAATTGGTCGCCCGCCACGCGCCTTCTGACGCGGTGGTGGTCAGCCTACAGAATGGCGTCGGCAATTTGCCGGTGCTGCGCGACGGCCTGCCGGGGCGCAAGGTGCTCGGCGGCATGGTGCCGTTCAATGTGGTCGCGCTCGGCGACGGCCGCTTCCATCGCTCGACGTCGGGCGACATCGTGATCGCGCAGGATGATGCCGGCACCGCGGCAGGGCTTTCGGTGCCCGGCCTTGCGATCAGCAGCACCGCCAATATCGACGGCGCGCAATGGGGCAAGCTGATCGTCAATCTCAACAATGCGCTCAATGCGCTGTCCAACATTCCGCTGCGGCAGCAACTCGCGCAGCGCGGCTGGCGCCGGCTGCTCGCCGACCAGATGGCCGAGGGTATCGCCGCCGTGCGCGCCGAAGGCATCGTGCCGGTATCGCCGACGCCGCTGCCATCGAGCTGGATGCCGCCATTGCTGCGGCTGCCGGACGCACTGTTCGGCATGCTGCTCGGCCGCACCATGAAGATCGATCCCGAGGCGCGCTCCTCGATGTGGGAGGATCTGCAGCGCGGTCGGCGCACCGAGATCGATTACCTTCAGGGCGTGATTGCCGCGATCGCAGATCGCCGCGGCCTCGACGCGTCGTTGTCGCGCCGCGTCATCGCGCTGGTTCGGGCGGCGGAGGCAGACGGCAAGGGATCACCGGGGCTGACACCGGAGCAGATTCGCGCGGGATAAGCGGCGAACGGAGATGTGACATCATGAGACCAGCTTGCGCCGCACTCGTCATTGTCATCGCGTTGGCCGGCAGCGCCGTTCGCGCCGCGCCGCCGACCGTGACGCCGTCGCCGGGTTATGACGCGCGCTTGCAGGAGCAGCGCGCGGCCGCCGCGGCATCGAGCCAGTCCGCGACATCAGAGCGCAAGCCGGTCGCGGTCGCCGACTATGCCGGTTCGATCAGTGTGTACCGGCGCGCCAATCGGATGCCTGCGGTGACGCTCGACGCGAAGCTGAATGCGATGGCGCTGAAGCAGGCGCAGGCGATGTCGGCGACCGGCTCGGTCAGTCATTCCGCGGGCGGCAGCTTCTTCACGCGCATCGCGCCGCTGAAGAAGCAGCGCGCCGCTGAAAACATCGGGGCCGGCTTCATCGCCTTCGCCGAGATGCTGAAGCAGTGGGAGAATTCGCCGGGTCATCGCGAGAACCTGCTGATGCCGGGCGCCAAGCGTGTCGGTGTCGCCTTCGTCGACAATCCGAAGTCGCCGTACCGCAGGTTCTGGGCGATGGTGATCACCGACTGATATTGCGAGATCAGTTGCGCTTCGCGAGCTTGGTCGGCGACAGCGAGGGCGGCGTGAACAGCTTCTTCAGATCGTTCAATCCGTCCGAGAGCCGCGGCCAGTCGCAGGAGAAGGTACCCTTCACGCAGCTGCGCACCCGCGGTCGCGCCTCGGGAACGGGGACGGCCGCGACCCGCGGCTTGCTCGGTCGTGCAACCGGGACCGGGATTTTCGCCGGCTCGCTGCGCACCGGCTCGCTGTGCAATGACGCCTGCTGGATCCGCGGCGCCTGCTCGCGCTGCTTTTCCTGCCGCTCGAGCTGCTTGGCGTTGAACGCCGCGACGATGCTGGAGCGACGCTGCGTCTCGAGGTAGCCGGTATATTCCTGGTCGATCTTCTTCTGCTCGTCCGGCGTCGGATTGGGACCGGCGATGTCGAAGCTGCGGTCCTGCATGAAGTCGTAATAGGTGTAGCCGCCGCCCACCTTGCGGCGCCCGGCAAACTTGGCGTTGCAATCGGCGAGTTGCGCGGTCTTGTCTTCCTTGGTCTTCGCCTTTTCGGCGAGGTCGGCGCAATCCTCGAAATCCTTCGGCCCGCTGCGCCACCATTGCGCATGCGCAGTGATGGGCGCCAGCGTGACAGCGGCGACCAAAACGGCAACAGCCAACGTCGATGATCGTGACGGCATCACGGACATTGCAACCAAACCCGAACGACACAGAGTGAGCGGATTGTCGTCATTTTAGTGACGCTTGTCACCCAGGAACCCGACGAATTCGCCAACCCTTGGAACTGCGATCGGCCCCTGTGTCTGATGGAACACAGCGGCGTGCATCATTGGAATGATTGGAAGAATTCTGATCGTCCGGCGCGGGCGGATCGGAACAATTCGACTTGAATCGTTCACCTCACCCGAAGCGATGATCGGTCCCGTTCAATGCCACGCGGCAGAAGCTGGCGGCGATTGCAACGACGTCCTCGATCGGTTGCGGATATTGCCTCGACACCCAGCGCAGTGCGATCGAGATCACGGCGCCGACCATGCCGATCGAGAGCAGCGCGGCCGTCGCGGCATTGTCGCCGCGTTTCGAATCGCGCCTCGGCGGCACCAGGATGTCGCTGAACACACGTCCGGCGTCGAGCTTGACGGCATCGACCGCCGGGCTGATGCCGGAGATTTCCAGCAGGAAGACCCGCGCGGGCTTCGGGTGCTGCTTCAGCCGTGTGAAATACAGCGTCAGCGCGGCGCGCAGTCTTGCTTCGGCGTCGTCGCCGGCAGCCGCCGCGGCAGCGGTCATCTCCGCGTGCAAATGGCCGACGACATGGCCGTAGGCGGCGATCAGCAGGGCCTCGCTGTTGGCGAAAGACTCGTAGAAATAGCGCTCGGTCAGCTCGGCCGCCTCGCAGATCGCCTTGACCGTCGCGCCGCGGTAGCCGACCTCGCCATAGACCTCGACCGCCGCGTCGATCAGCTTGAGCCGCCGCTCGGTGCGGCGTTCCTCGGCGTCCATGCCGCCGTAGAGGCGGGCTTTCCGGCTGCTTGCCATGGAAGGGTATTGACATGAGCCATTGTCAGATGTCAAGTTATCTGACAATACGGATTGTCAATTCTGCCACGGGAGGGTCAGGGCATGTCCGCGCATTTCGACGTGTTGATCGTAGGGGCCGGGCTGTCGGGCATCGGCGCCGGCTATCATCTGCAGACCAACTGTCCTGACCGCAGCTACGCCATTCTCGAAGGCCGCGATTGCATCGGCGGCACCTGGGATCTGTTCCGCTATCCCGGCATCCGCTCCGACTCCGACATGTACACGCTCGGCTATTCGTTCCGGCCGTGGACCGCGCCGAAGGCGATCGCGGACGGACCCTCGATCCTGAACTATGTCCGCGAGACGGCGCGCGTGTACGGCATCGACCAGAAGATCCGCTTCAACCACCGCGTCGTGCGCGCCGACTGGTCGTCCGCGGATTCACGATGGACGGTCGAGGTCGAGCGCGGGCCGGAGAAGACCATCGAACGCCTGACCTGCAATTTCCTGTTCATGTGCAGTGGCTACTACAAATACGAGCACGGCTATACGCCCGACTTCCCCGGTATTGCCGACTTCGCCGGCCGCGTCGTCCATCCGCAGAAATGGACCGGTGACATCGACTACGCGGGCAAGAAGGTGGTGGTGATCGGCAGCGGCGCGACCGCGGTGACGCTGGTCCCCGAAATGGCCAAGACCGCCGCCCATGTCACGATGCTGCAACGCTCGCCGACCTATGTCGTGGCGCGGCCTGACGAGGACAAGGTTGCCAACTGGCTGCGCGCGCGGCTGCCGGCCAAGCTCGCCTATGGTCTCACCCGCTGGAAGAATGTGCTGTTCGGGATGTATTTCTACCGGCTCTGCAAGCGCGATCCGGAGCGCGTGAAGAAGCTGATCCTCGGCGGCGTGCGCCACGCGCTTGGTCCCGACTACGACGTCGCGACGCATTTCACGCCGCGCTACAATCCGTGGGACCAGCGGCTCTGCCTGGTGCCGAACGGCGACCTCTTTCAATCGCTGCGCAGCGGGGCGTCGTCCGTCGTCACCGACCAGATCGAGACCTTCACGCCCGGCGGCATCAAGCTCAAGAGCGGCAATGCGCTCGACGCCGATGTCGTGGTCACCGCGACCGGCCTCGATCTCGAGGTGCTTGGCGGGCTCGAGATCAAGGTCGACGGCGCTGACGTCGATCTGTCGAAGACCATGAACTACAAGGGGCTGATGTACAGCGGTGTGCCGAACCTCGCTGCCGCCTTCGGCTACACCAACGCGTCATGGACGCTGAAATGCGACCTGACCTGCGAATATGTCTGCCGCATGCTCAACCACATGAAGGCGAATGGCTACGCGCAGGTCACGCCGCGGCGGAACGATCCTGACGTCACCGAACTGCCCTGGGTAGATTTTTCTTCAGGCTACATCCAGCGTGCGGCCGCCAGATTCCCGAAGCAGGGCTCGCGCCGGCCGTGGCGGCTCTACCAGAACTATGCGCTGGATCTCGTCACCCTGCGTTTCGGTTCGCTGAAAGACGGAGCGCTGGAGTTTATGCCGGCACGCGGGCCAACTGCCACGATCGGCTCACCGTCGAAATCGGTCGGCCAGGCGGCGTAGCGGCGGGGGGCTCCGCCGCGTACCATGCAAGGGATTGAAACTACTGCGGTTTGGTGCAGTTCGTGCACGGCGCTGCGATTTTCAGTTCCAGGTAGTCCTGTGTCGGCGGTATCTTGACACAGTCGACCTTGGAGGTATTAAATCGATTTATTGGAAGTATTTAATATTATCAGGAGAGGGCACATGGCAATTAAGTCATTACTCTCGGCGAGTGTGGTTGCCGCACTGACACTAGGCTCGCTCGGGACCGCAAGCGCCGCAACGTTTGACAGTGGAACGCTGGGTTTCCAGTACTATTCATACGGCGGCGCATATAGCGGCCCCGGGAGCCCGAGCACCCTCACATTGCCGGGCGGCAGCGCGCAGTTCTTCAACTACTTCACGGTCAGCGCGTCCGGAAATCAGATCACCTTCACGTATCTGAGCGATACGACCTGGAGTCCTTCCGGCACGTCCTACAACGCCAATGGCGTCTTCATCGACAATGGCGCGCTTTTGACGGCGGGAAGCGGCGTTCCCAGTTTCACGAGCGTCTCGCTGGACCCATCGTCCATCCTGACGGGGTCGACATTCGACGCAAGCGGTGTGACGTTCGACTCGACGCATATCGGAACGGCCTGGGCCAACGTATTCTTCAAGGCGGGTGACACCGTCGTCCTCGACGTGAACTCCGCGGTTTCGTCGGTGCCCGAGCCCTCGACCTGGGCGATGATGATCATCGGCTTCGCCGCGCTCGGCTTCGTGGCCTATCGTCGCCGCGATTCTTCTGCGTTGGCGTGATCTCGCCCTCGCTTCGGCTGTAAAACCCTGATGAAAGCCTGTCCCGAACGTGCAGTCGGGACGGGCTTTCGTCGGGAACTGCTCTTGGAAATCCCTCGAGAGAGCCGTTTCGGCCGCTCGAACGGCACCGCTGCGGGCCACAACTTCACCCATCAGGGACCTCGCGACAGGCTGGCGATCACGCGTTGCGTTTGATATGGGATGCGACGCGGGCTCGCGGTCCCGTAGCTCAGCCGGATAGAGCGACGGTTTCCTAAACCGTAGGTCGGAAGTTCGAGTCTTCCCGGGATCGCCATTCTCCGCCTGACGGCGCCAAATCGCGCCGGAAGCGCGCCCGCAGTGCGATCGGCCCCCCCCCGGCGTCCGGCCCCCAAAGCTCACCCAGCGAGTTCATCCCAAATTAGGGAAAGCCCGGGACTATGGGGCGGGGCACCGGAAGACCACGCGCATGCGAGCGAGCGTTCCAGAACGGGTTGAGCAGAGGGACGGCGCCGCCCCTCGCGATCCGCTGCGTTCAACGCTGCGGCCGCTTGTCGTCGACCTCGACGAGGTGATGGTCCCGGAAAGCGCGCTTCCGCTGGGGATGGCCGGGCTGAGCACCCGCTTTCGCGCGATCACTGCCGCGGTTGCCGCGGCGCTTGGACCGGAAGCGGGACCTGGGCGTGGCACTGATGCGTCGGGTTTCGATCCGTCCGGTGCACAGTTCGACCACGACGTCGTGACGTTCCTGTTGCAGGTACTGGGCGAGGGCCGCCCGGTCTATCTGTGCTCGGAAACCTATCCCGAGCCGTTCGTCAGCGCGGTCGCGGCGCATCTCGGCGTGTTCACCGCATGGGGCGTCGGACCGGGCGGCCAATCGTCGTCGGTGCCGCGCGAGCAGCTGCCGCCCTCGCTCAATCAGGGTTTTGACTACATCGGCAGCGCGACGGTGGCGTTGCCCGGCTCCGCGTCGCGCGTGGTGCGCCCCGGGCGATCCGGGCCGGCAGGGCCTGCGCGCGCCAGCGTGCGCAACTGGCTGAAACTGTTCCGGGTGCATCAATACGCCAAGAACGCGCTGGTGATGGTGCCGCTCCTGACCGCGCACAAATTCACGCTCGCATCGGCCGCGACGTCGCTGCTTGCAGTGGTCGCGTTCTCGCTCTGCGCGTCGGCTGCCTACATCCTGAACGATCTGCTCGACATCAAGGCCGATCGTGCGCATCCGACCAAGCGCAACCGTCCGATTGCAAGCCGCGTCGTCCCGGCGTCGCAGGCCGTGGGCGCGATGGGGCTGGTGCTGGCCGTGGCGTTCGCGATCGCCCTCTCGATATCGGTCGAGTTTTGCGGTGTGCTTTTCGGCTACTTGGTGCTGACCACGTCCTATTCGTTCTGGCTCAAACGCATCACGACCGTCGACGTGGTCGTGCTGGCGACGCTTTACACCGTTCGCGTGATCGGCGGCGCGGTCGCCATCGACGTGCCGATATCGGAATGGCTGCTGGCATTCTCGCTGTTCATCTTCATGTCGCTGGCGCTCGTGAAGCGCTACATCGAGCTCGCTAGCCAGCCGGACGGCGCGGTGCTCGCTGCGCGCGGTTACCAGGTCGACGACAAGTCGATGGTCGCGATCCTTGCGGCAGCATCCGGTTTCAATGCCGTCGTGATTTTCACGCTCTACATCTCGTCCGATACGGTTCGCGCGCTTTACAGCTATCCGCAACTGCTCTGGGCCGGCTGTCCGATATTGATGTACTGGATCAGCCGCGTGATGTTGTTCGCGCAGCGCGGGTTGATCGACGACGATCCGGTGACGTTTGCGCTGAAGGATCGCGCCAGCTGGGTCGCCCTCGGCGCGATCGGCGTCATCATGCTTGCCGCCATCTAGCGATGCCGGCGGCTGTATTGCCAGGACGTGCGATGGCGGCTTCCAGCCCTGAGGGGATTGGCCTGTCCGGCTGGGGCAACTATCCCAAAGTGCCGACCGACCTGCTGGCGCCGCAGACGCCCGCCGGCGCGCGCGACCAGCTGCTGGCGCGGACCGGCGTCATCGCGCGTGGAGCAGGCCGCGCCTATGGCGATGCGGCGATCGGCGCGCAATCCACGATCTCGTCGCGCGGCCTGAACCGGATGCGCAGCTTCGACGCTGCGACTGCCCAACTGACAGTGGAAGCCGGCGTAACCATCGCCGACATCCTGGCAGCCTTCGAGCCGCGGGGCTTCTTCCTCCAGGTCGTGCCGGGCACCAAATTCGTGACGGTCGGCGGTGCGATTGCGGCCGACGTCCATGGCAAGAACCATCATCGCGATGGCGGCTTCGGCACTATCGTCGAGTCGTTCCGCCTCGCGCTGCCGGGCGGCGAGATCGTCACCTGCTCACGCTCGGAGAACGCCGCGCTGTTCGCGGCGACGCTCGGCGGCATGGGCCTGACCGGCATGATCCTCGATGCGACGCTGCGGCTGCTGCCGATCGAGACCGGCTGGCTGCGGCAGGACACCCGCGTCGCCAGCAATCTCGACGCGGCGATCGATCAGCTGGAAGGCAGCGCATCGACCACCTATTCGGTGGCCTGGATCGATTGCCTCGCGCGCGGCACAGCGCTTGGACGGTCGCTGGTCTATCTGGCCGAGCACGCCACGCGCCGCGACAAGGATAGGCTCGGACCCGACCTCGAGCCGTTCCCGCGCCCACGCTACCAGCGGCTGTCGGTCCCGGAACTGTTTCCCGGATGGCTGCTCAACCGGGCGTCGATGCGGGCGTTCAACGAGCTGTACTTCCGCCGCGGCGCCGCGCATCAGGACGAACAGCGGCTGGTGCATTGGGACCCTTACTTCTTTCCGCTCGATGCGATCGCCGACTGGAACAGGATCTACGGGCGACGCGGTTTCGTGCAGTATCAGTGCGTGATCCCGCAAGGCCGCGCGCGTCCCGTTCTCGCCGAAATGCTGGATCGGGTCTCCCGGCGCGGCGATGCGTCGTTTCTTGCCGTGCTCAAGCAACTCGGCGAGGGCGGCGGGCCGATGTCGTTCCCGCTCCGCGGTTACACCCTGACAATGGATTTCCCCGTCACCGCCACGCTGTTCGCGTTTCTCGACCAGCTCGACGCGCTGGTGGTCGAGGCCGGCGGCCGGCTCTACCTCGCCAAGGACGCGCGCCAGTCGCGCACGACATTCGAATCCGGGTATCCCGGCCTCGCGGTCCTGCGGGATATCCGTCAGCAGACCGGCGCGAATACGCGCCTTGCATCCCACCTTTCAGCACGGCTTGGAATTTGATGACCGGCACAAGATCAATTCTGGTGATTGGCGGCAGCTCGGATATCGGGCATGCGACCGCGCTGCGCTACGCCAAGGAAGGCTGGCGCGTGATGCTCGCCGCCCGCGATTTCGAGGCGGCACGGCGCAATGCGGACGATATCGGGACGCGAAGCGGCGTCGAGACGTCGGTCCAGGCGCTGGACGTGCTGCAGACCGCGCAACTCGCCGGCTTCATCGCCGCCCTTCCCGTGCTTCCCGACTCCGTTGTGTGCGTCGTCGGAGAGCTCGGCGATCAGCCGCGGGCCCAGACCGATCCGGAGCTCGCGACGACGATCATGCGCACGAATTTCGAGGCGCCGAGCCTGCTGCTCGAACGGTTCGCGCAAGCCTTCGAGAAACGTGGCTCGGGAACCATCGTCGGGGTCAGCTCGGTCGCCGGCGACCGCGGCCGGGCCTCGAACTACTACTACGGCGCGGCCAAGGCCGGCTTCTCGCAATTCCTGTCCGGGCTGCGCAACCGCCTGGCGCTGGCGGGCAAGGTCCGCGTCATCACCGTCAAGCCCGGCTTCGTGCGCACCAAGATGACGGCGCATATGAAGCTGCCGGCGCCGCTCACCGTCGATCCGGATCGGGTCGCCGAGGATATCTTCCGGGCCGACGTCACGAAGCCGCGTGACGTGATCTACGTGGCGAGACGCTTTCAACTGGTGATGGCCGTGATCTGCGCGCTGCCGGAGGCGATCTTCAAGCGGATGCGCATCTGATGTCCGGCGTCGCCGCTGACCGCGCGCCGTTGCCGCGATCCGCCGCGATCTGGCGAAGCGTCCCGCTGCTGGCGGCATTGCTGTGGCTCGGCCTGTTCGCGGCGGCGCTGATATTCAGCGTCATACTCTGCGATGGCCGGTTCATCTTCGCGCTGGATGATCCCTACATCCATCTCGCCGTCGCCGATCACATCCGGTCCGGCGGTTACGGCGTCAACGCGTCCGAATACTCGTCGCCGAGCTCCTCGATCATCTGGCCCTATCTGCTGGTCGTGACCGAGGCGCTGCATCTCGGGGCATTTGGCCCGCTTTTGATCAACGCCGCGGCGGCGGCCGGCACGATCGTGGCCTTCTTGCGCATTCTCGAAACGGCGGGCCTGCTCGATCCCGTGCGCGGGAAGCCGCTCTGCGCCTTCGTCGCACTGCTGGCGATTCTCTCGTCGAGCGCGATCGCCTTGCCGTTGACCGGCATGGAGCACAGTGTTCACGTCTGGGCCACGGTCGCGACCTTCGGGGGTCTCACCGAGGCCGCGCGTGGGCGATCGCCGACCCCCGTGCATTTCATCGCGCTCGTGCTGCTGCCGCTCATTCGTTTCGAGGGCGCGGCCTTTGCGCTGGCGGCGATCGCGGGATTCGCGCTGCTCGGCCAGCGCCGCTTTGCAGGCGGGGCCGCCGTCGCGATCGCCTGCGCGTTCGCGGGATACTTCGCGCGGATGGCCTCGCTAGGTCTCCCGCTTCTGCCGAGCTCGGTGTTGCTCAAGTCGCATGTCGCCGAGACGGCGTATGAAGGAACCGCGGCGTTCGCTCCCATCCTGCACAATCTCGCCGCCAGCTTCGATGACCCCACCGGCTTCCGGTTGATGCTGCTCGGTCTTGCGCTTGCCTGCGCAATGTGGCCGCTGCGCTCGGATCGGGGCGCGCTGATCGTCTGCGCGACGGTGCTCGCCGCGATCGGCGCGCATCTCGCTTTTGGTCAGTATGGCTGGTTCTATCGATATGAAGTCTACGTCATGGCGCTCGCGGTGCTGGCCCTGCTCTATGCCGTGGCGCATGCCAGGACCCGCCTCAGCGCGCCGCAATGGACCGCCGCTACGCTCGTCAGCGTCGCATTGGCCGGCTTCGTCAGCGTGGGCTACGTCAGTGCCGCGCTGGAGACGCCGTTCGCCGCACGCGGCATCTACGAGCAGCATTATCAGCTGAGCCGGTTTGCCCAACAGCTCTACAGGGGGCCAGTCGCCGTCAATGATCTTGGGCTGGTCGCCTGGAAAGATCCGGACTTCGTGCTGGATCTCTGGGGGCTCGGTTCGGAGCGCGTGCGCAAGGCGAAGCTCGCCGACCGCTACGGTCCAGGCGAGATGGCCGCGCTCGCCGACGAGTACCATGTCGGCGTCGCCATGATCTACGACAGCTGGTTTCCAAAAGGCGTGCCGGCCGCCTGGAAGAAGGTCGCAACCCTGCACACAATTCCGGTCACGGGCGAGCAGGGCGATGTGGTGTTCTACATCACGCCGGCGGCGGATCCGAAGGTCGTTGCCAGCGCACTGAAGGCGTTTGGGCCGACGCTGCCGGCGCGGGATCGTCTTGAAATGAACGCGCAATGAGCGCTGCGTGGTGCCGTACGTTTCGTGATCCGATAGCGTGGCGGCTCAAACCCTCGCAAGCGGTCCCTGCGTCGGGACGGACCGCGGCGCTTCGGTTTTTGAGCGGCGCACGAGCAGGATCCCGACGATAAGCCCGATCAGTGGAATGATCATGAAGGCTCCGATCGAGAGCACGTCGAGCCACTGCATGTCCTTGTGGGAGGTCGCCATCTGCTCCGCCCGCACGTAGCCGAGGGCGCCGATCGGAATCGGCAGGAAATAAATCACGTCACGCTCCCACTCACGCGCGTTGGCGAGCAGCGACGGCAACAGCATGGCGAGACCAATGCCGAAGATCAGGAAGTCATAGTCGTAGGCATAGGGGCTGATGCACGGCGAGATGATTGCGGTCAGGCCAAGGCTCTCGCGCACCGGTATCTTTCGGTACACGGCGATGAGCACGATGCCGAGCGCGAGGACGGCAACGACGCCCTGGGCGAGAAATGATCCGAAGGCGGGCAGCCCCGCGGTTCTCAACGCCGCATAGCCGGAGATCATGCGATACAACGGATAATAGCCCTGCTCCAGGAAAGCCGACGAGTCGCGCACGCTCTGTAGAAGCGCGCTCCAGATCTGCGTGCCGAACACTGCCGTGCAGAGCGCCGAGCTGGCCAGCACGACGGCGGCGGCCGTGCCGACGACGACCCAGGAACGTCGCAGCACGGCGTAGACCGCGAACGCAATGGCGAGGTGCGGTTTGATGATCATGAGGCCGAGAGCGGCCCCGGCGACAACCGGTCGCTCCTCGAAGTAAAGGCAAACCAGCCCGATCAGCGCAGCCGTGAGGAAGCCGTTCTGGCCGCACGCCAGCGTAATTCCGATCGTCGGAAAGAAGACGATGAGGACCAGAACGAACTGGCTTCCGGCGATGCGGCGCAGCACGGCAAGGTAGAGCGTTAGCGTCGAGGTCGCGAACAGCAGGTAGGCGATCCCGACCGGAATCAGCGCGAATGGCGCCATCAACAGGCTGAATTGCGGGGGATAGGTCCAGGGCATCAGACTGTCGTGCCCGCCCGACGCCTCTCGCTGGATCACGAGGAGCTTCGCGAACTGGTAGGCTTGATCGACCGTGCCTTGCCACACCAGCTTTGCGACGATGTAGAAGGCATCGAAGTCGACCAGCTCGCGGTGCTGTCCGAGACCCAGCCGGGCGAACCACGCGGTCTTCAGGACAATGGCGATCGCCAGAAGGACGAAGATTCCCCTGACGTAAGCCGATCGCTTCGAGGCGGTCGATTGAATTGTTTCGAGGGTCGTTGCGAACATCAAGGCGGGCCCAGTTTCTGCAACGCAAGCTAGGTCGAATAGGTTAAACAGTCGAAAAATCGTACCGGAGAGGGTGGTTCGGCACCTCCCCCTGACTGCCGCGGACATGCCTCACGATCGGGCCGTTCGGGCGTCCTGGAACCGGGGCGGTATTTCGGTGTCAGGTCCCGGCCTGCGGCCGGATGCGACTTTCGCTGGACGCTCTGTCGGCGGCAGTGATAACGGCTGGGATGCCATCGCAGGACCCATCGTATGCCGAAACCTCCGCCCCCCTCCGCCAACCGCGGTCCTGGGCCGTCCCCGCTCCTGCAGCGCGCCGTGGTCGCCTTGCAGATGGGGCAGATCGTCGAAGCCGAGCGGCTGGCGGCCGAGGTCTTGAAGGCAAACCGCAACGATATCGGCGCAGCCTCGATCCTGGCGCGGGCGCTGATGATCCAGAACCGCAACGAGGAGGCGATCGCGCCGCTGGAGCGAGCGACCCGCCGCGTCGAGGATCCCGGCCTCGAAACCCTGCTCGGCGCAGCGCTCGGCGGCGCCGGCCGCCGCAGCGAGGCAATCGATGTCTTGCGGCGAACCACCGCGCGGCGGCCGCCGTACCTGCCCTCATTTCAGGCTCTGGCAGGGCAATTGCACGCGGACGGCCGCATCGACGAGGCGGTAGTCGTCATTGAGAGCGCGCTTGCTCTCGCGCCAGGCAGCCTCGAGTTTCAACTCCTGCTCGCGCAGTTGCTGCCCCAGCGCAATGAGCGCGGCCGGGCGCGCGCGATTCTGGAGAAGCTGCGCACGGCAGCGCCGGGGCATCCCGACGTCCTGGCCGCGCTCGCGCGCGTCCTGCTGCTCGATGGCGATTACGTTGGTGCCGCGGATCTCTACCGCCAGGTGGTGGCGCAACGTCCCGACGACCCATTGGCGCGTCTCAGCTTCTCCGCCAGTCTGCTGGAAATGGGCGACCGCGCGGCGGGCGAAGCGAATTTGCGCCTGGCGCTGCGCGGTCGGCCGCAAATGATCGGCCGTACGACCGCCGCGCTGAGCATGTCATCGCATGGCCGCTTCTTCTTCCGTCCCAGCGGGTTCAAGAAATTTCTGAGCTAGCGCGGTTTCGAGCATAGGGGACGGCTGTGCGACAAACTCCGTGTCGTCCCGACGAAGGCCGGGACGACGACGGGAAGGGTCCGCACCCACACCCGTTATCGCCGTGTGCGCTCGCCCGATCTATGACCTGAACTGGCGGCGATAGAGTCCGGGCTCGCGGGCCATCCTGGTGGACAAGTCCTGTGCGCGCGACGTTTCATCCGGCGTCATCGCAATTGTCTGCGCGACCCAGTTTTCGCGCTTCACCGGGTAGCATTGCGCGACCGGCGTGCCCTTGGGCAGGATGCCGCTGAAATTGGTGTCGTGCCAGCGTGCCGGGAAATGCACCCAGCCGTCGTGAAACAGGTCGCAATCGACCATGCCGGTCAGCGTGGTGAACGGCAGGTCGAACCGATTGACCGGATGCGTGAACATCACCGAGTAGCCCGGCGGCGCCTCGATGGTCCACAGATTGACGAACTTGACCACGAAGCGGTCGGGCTCGAACAGCGGGGAGCCGACCACCTGGCTTTCATCGTGGAATCCGACCGGCGAGCGCGGGAATTCGAGCATGCCCCCGGCCGGAAGGTCGTTGTCCCAAGTCATCTCGCCGTTCTCGACCTTGAGATCGCAGATCAGCGGCAACAGGAAACCCGACGTCATCGCATCGACGAATGGCGGGCAGCGCTTGACGGTGTCTTCTTCGCGATTGCTCATCGCATTGAACGCCTGCGTCGGCATCGCCTTGAGCCATCCGGGAAGTCCCAGTGATGCGGGCACCGGCGCCGGAATCTTGCCCTCGAGCTCCGCCGGGCAGCGGAATTTGAGCGTCATCGTTTCATTGTTGTTGGACACGGTAGTGGTCCTTGGTTCGTTCAGTGTCGGCAGCGCCCTTGCGCCAATCGGTGCTGATCTAGCACGCGATGACGTGACGGTGAAAGCAGCCGGCCCCGGCGCGTGGCGAACCACGGAATGGAGTCATAAGTTGTTGTTATCATGGCGGATAAGATAAGGCCTCAATTCGGTTCGTCAGTGTGCAAGAGTTTGCCGATAGGCATTGGCTTTCGCCGCTTGCCCGGCGCATCATGGTCGGTGTCGCTGACGACGGCATTTGCAGCACGCAACGGAGGGATCGATGGCCGAATCGAAGGTTGAGACCAACACCGCAGGGGCCGTGCCGGCGTCCGGCGACGGCGGCGGCGTCAGCGAGCTTGCCATCGCGACGGTCCGGACGGTGCCGATCGAGCAGGCGCAGTCCCGCACCGAGCACGACCTGCTCGGCGAGGACGATGTGCCGGCCAACGCGCTGTGGGGCATCCACACCAAGCGTGCGGTGATGAACTTTCCGATCACCGGCGTGCCGGTCGGCCATTTCCCGGAATTCGTCCGCGCGCTGGCGCTGGTGAAGCAGGCGGCGGCCCGCGCCAACAAGCGCCTCGGCTATCTCGCGCCGGAGAAGGCCGATGCGATCGACAGAGCCTGCACCGAGATCGCGACCGACAAGGTCTATGCCGAGTCCTTCGTCGTCGACGCGATCCAGGGCGGCGCCGGCACCTCCACCAACATGAACGCCAACGAGGTGATCGCCAACGTCGCGTTGCGGCTGATGGGCCGCAAGCCCGGCGACTATCACGCGCTGCATCCGAACGACGACGTCAACATGGCGCAGTCGACCAACGACGCCTATCCGACCGCGCTGCGGCTCGCGGTGATCTTCGCCACCCAGCCGCTGGTGCGCGCGCTCGACGACCTCGCCTATGCCTTCAAGGGCAAGGCGGTGGAATTCGCCGATGTGCTGAAGATGGGCCGCACCCAGCTTCAGGACGCGGTGCCGATGACGCTCGGCCAGGAGTTCGATGCCTTCCATGCCACCGTGAAGGAGGACGTCGCGCGGCTCAACGAGATCTCCTCGTTGTTCCGCGAGGTAAATCTCGGCGCCACCGCGATCGGCACCGGCATCAATGCCGATCCGCGCTATGCGGCGCTCGCGGTCGAGGAATTGTCGCGGCTCTCCGGCCAGCCGATGGTGCTGGCCTCCAACCTGATCGAGGCGACCTCCGATCTCGGCGCCTTCGTGCTGTTCTCCGGCGTGCTGAAGCGCGTCGCGGTCAAGGTATCGAAGATCTGCAACGACCTGCGCCTGCTGTCGTCGGGGCCGCGCACCGGCATCGGCGAGATCCGGCTGCCCGCGGTGCAGGCCGGCTCGTCGATCATGCCCGGCAAGGTCAACCCGGTGATCCCGGAGGTGGTCAACCAGGTCGCCTTCCTGGTGATCGGCCACGACCTGACGGTGACGATGTGCGCGGAGGGCGGCCAGCTCCAGCTCAACGCCTTCGAGCCGACCATCGGCTACTGCGTGCTGAGCTCGCTGCGCATGCTGACGGCGGCGATCGATACGCTGACCAAGCGCTGCGTCGACGGCATCGAGGCCGACCGCGAGCGCTGCCGCAGCCTGGTGCAAGGCTCGATCGGCCTGATCACGGCGCTGGCGCCGGCGCTCGGCTACGAGGCCTCGTCGCGCGTGGCACGCCGCGCGCTGAAGGAGAACCGCTCGGTCGCCGACATCGTGCTGGAGGAAAAGCTCCTGACCGAGGACCAGCTCAACCAACTGCTCGAGCTCGAGGCGATGACCCGCCCGGCGCGGCGGCAACCCGTGCCAAAGGGGTGAGGCGCGCGGTGAAGGCAGGCTGAACCGCGGCGATGCTGCCCTTCTCGTCCCGCTTGCGGGACCGCCGCGGTGCGTGCTGCCTAAATTTCGAAAACAACCCCATGCAAAGCAGCCGGCGGCCATCGCTGCTCGGTCAGGCGACTTGACGCGTCGGGCAAATCAGGGGTACATTTCCAGTATTCCGAAGTCCTGCACGCCGCCTCTCGCCAGCAATGGCGGCGCTATCGCGTACCGGCGCGATCTCTCCATGAGCGCGTGCTGCCCGGACATGCCCGGCCAGCACGGTGAACCCGTTGGCGAGACCTACAGCGTCTTGATGAACTCGATCAGGGCGCGGCGCTCGTCTTCCTTCAGCTCCGGTCCGATCACGCCGGTGCGCTTCTCGTTGGCGAATTCGTGGCCGGCATTGCTGTTGCCGCGTTTCCTGGTGTCGAGCGCGAACACGTTCTTGATCTTGTCGTCGGAGACATAGCCGAGATTCTTCGGGTCATACTCGCGGCTGCCGAGATAGACGATCGGGGGACGTTCCTGCACCGGGGACAGCAGCGCGTAGATGGTCGGGACCGACCCGTTGTGCAGATAGGGCGGGGTCGCCCAGATGCCGTTGAGGGGACGGACCTTGTAGGCGAGCGGCGCCTGGATCTCGTTCGGCCGGTAGCCGTTGATGCGCTTGCGATCCTCCGGCGGCGTCTTGTTCTGGTCGTACCAGTAGTCGACGGTCTTCTCGACCAGCTCGCCGAGCGCGGGCCCGAAGCCACCGTCCTTGATCCCCAGATTGGCCGGCGTCTCGACCGTGCGGCTCGCAAGGCCCTCGGCCTGCGCGCTGTCGGTGCCGATATGGCTGATCGGAATCATCTCGACGTCGAGCAGCGGCTGGCCGGCGTCGTTCTTGATCCAGCGCTTCTTGTCCTTGAACAGCGCGAAGGCCTCGCTCGCCGGCAGTGCCTTGCTGTCGATCGCGGGGCCGTGGCAGCCCTGGCAGTGCGCCTTGTAGAGCTCGCCGCCCTTCTTCGCGAGATCCATGTTGATCTGGCCCAGGATGTTCTCCGGCCATTTCGGCGATGCCAGCCCGCCAAAGCCCTTGTCCTCGCTCGGCGGCTCGCCGGCGATCATCCGCTCCATCTCGTGCAGCACGTCGATCCGTGCGCTCGACTTGTAAAGTCCCCTGGACTCGTCGAGCAGATTGAGCTCGGCGCTGACGCCGAGCGCCTCGCCGGCATTGCGCACCATCGGCTGCATGATCGAGCCGTCATACTGCACCCAGCTGAACCAAGGTGCGTTCCAGATCCGCGGGAAATGCACCGGCGCCGAATGCGAGGCGTAATTGTTCGGATTGTTGAGATCGATCGAGAACACCTGGTTGCCGATCCGGTTCAGCGCGTCGAGCCGCGTGTAACCTTCCTCGACGCTGTTGGCGGCGACCTTGTTCTCCAGCGCGTTGATATTGGCGTATTGCTTGAGCACGAGATCGAGCTGGCCGCGCAGCGCCATCCGCTCGTCGACGCTGGCATCCTTGCCGACGATCGCCTCGGCAAAGCGCGCGAAGCGGCCCGGCCAGAACCGGGTCAGCAGCAGCGAGACGCCGACGCTCTTCTGGAATTCGAACAGGTTGGTGTTGGCCGGGCCGCCGTCGATCACGATCTCGGTGCCGCGATAGCTGAGGCTTCCGGTGTGGCAGGCGGAGCAGGTCAGCCCGACGCCGTTCATGTCGGCCTTGCTGTGCGGATTGCGCCACGGCGCGCCGTTGGCATCCGCCATCGGGCCGCTCGGCGCGAAGCCGATCGGCAGCGGATCGGGCTTGCCCGGGATCACGGTGTCGGGAATGAAGCCGAAGCGGCCGAGATAATTGGTCTCGCTGAGCTTCGGTGCCGCGGTGAACAGCGGCCAGAGCGTCGGCTGCTCCAGCGCATTGAACCATTCAATCGGGATACCGAAAGTCCGCGTGCCCTGGTCGGCGTGGTAGAACCAGCGCAGCCGCTCGGCGGTGACATTCTGATCCAGCCAGACGGTCTTCGCCGGCGGCTGGTAGTCGACGACCTTGACGCGGAAGCCGCTCGCCAGCGTCTCGAGATCGTCCTTGAAGTAGAGGACGCCGGCGACAATCAGCAGGCCTATGATCACGATCGTCTTGCGAGGCATGCGCCCGTCCCCCAATTCGCGGTACCCGCGCGTCATATTGATGAGATATTAACAATCGTCAAAACGGATTCGCGCTAAACGTGTGGTGCGCTGTATGCCATCCTACAGTAGCGGTGTCAGGTCTACCAACGGAATGTTGCAAAGGAAATGTGGATTGGCTGTGAGCCAGTTCACTTGCGGCGCGACCGCCAGGGCGGCATTTGCGCGCATCGGGATCGGAGGGCTAGACATGGCGAAGCAACAAGTCGTCGAGATGTCATCTTGAACGCGTCAGGTCTCCAGCCGCTCACGATCACGGTCTCGGGCGACAGCACGGTGTCCGCGCTGCTGCTGCGACCGGCGCAGGCGCGCGCGGCCTATGTGTTCGCGCATGGCGCCGGCGCCGGCATGACGCACCCGTCGATGGCCGCGATATCGGAAGGGTTGGCGGAGCGCGGCATCGCGACGCTGCGCTATCAGTTTCCCTATATGGAGAAGGGCAGCAAGCGGCCCGATCCGCCCGCCGTCGCGCAGGCCACGGTGCGCGCCGCGGCGGCGGAGGCGGCGCGGCATTGCGGCGAACTGCCGCTGTTCGCCGGCGGCAAGTCGTTTGGCGGCCGCATGACCTCGCAGGCGCAGGCCAAGGCGCCGCTCGCCGGCGTACGCGGGCTGGTGTTCCTCGGCTTTCCGCTGCACCCCGCCGGCAAGCCGTCGAGCGAACGGGCTGCACACCTCGCCGAGGTCAAGATCCCGATGCTGTTCCTGCAAGGGACGCGCGACGCGCTGGCCGAGCTCGACCTGCTCGAGCCTGTGGTGAAGGGGCTGGGGAGCCGGGCGACGTTGCACCTGGTGCAGGAGGCCGATCACTCCTTCCATGTGCTGAAGCGCTCCGGCCGCACCGACCGCGAGGTGATGGCCGAGGTGCTCGATGCCTTCGCGGCATGGGTGGCGACACATTCGTGACGGACCGCGTTCCGCCTGTGACACTGCCCCGGATTGCGCTGCGCTGCATCCGGGCTACTAATCTTCGTCCATGACCAAGATCCTGATCGTCAATCCCAACACCACCGCGTCGATGACCGCGACCATCGCCACCGCGGCGCAGGCGGTTGCCGCTGATGGCACCGAGATCATGGCCGTCACGTCGGCGATGGGCCCCGCTTCGATCGAGGGCTTCTATGACGAGGCGTTCGCCATTCCCGGGCTGATCGAAGCGCTCCTGAAGACGCCGGATGCCGATGCCGGCATCATCGCCTGTTTCGACGACACCGGGCTCGACGCGGCGCGGTCGGCGGCGCGCTATCCGGTGGTCGGCATTTGCGAGGCGGCGCTGGTCACCGCCGGCCAGCTCGCCAGGCGGATCGGGATCGTCACCACGCTGCCGCGCTCGATCGTGCCGCTGGAGGAGCTGGTCCGCCGCTACGGCTTTGCCGATCGCGCCGCGGTCACCGCCTGCGATGTCGCGGTGCTCGATCTCGAAAAGCCGGGCTCCGGCGCGCGGGAGAAGCTACAGGCGGAAATCGCGCGAGCGCTGGAGAAGGGGGCCGATGCCATCGTGCTCGGTTGCGCCGGGATGGCCGACCTGGCCCAGGCGCTGTCGGTGCAGTTCGGCGTGCCGGTGGTCGACGGCGTGGCGGCCGCGGTGAAGCAGGCGGAGGCGCTCGCAGCCCTCAAGCTCACGACATCGCGCCGCGGCGCCTACGCGATGCCCGCGGCGAAAGCCTATTCCGGGCTGCTGGACAAGTTCGCGCCGCCTCTGAAAGAGCCGTAACAACGTCATTGCGAGCGAAGCGAAGCAATCCATCTCGCCGTTCGCGGATGAATGGATTGCTTCGTCGCTGTCGCTCCTCGCAATGACGATGGGGCCGTCAGCCTGACGCGGCGCCGCCATAGATCCGGTCGCGCAGGCGGCGCATGCCGGACAGCCAGCGTTCGCGGTTGGTGGCCTTGCGCTGCATGTATTCCTGCACCTGCGGATGCGAGAGAATCAGGAAACGCTCTTCAGCCATCGCCTCGATCACCATCCGCGCCACCTCGCCCGGTTGCAGCACGCCGTCGACGCGGGCCGCGCTCGGGCCCGGCGTGGTCATCCCGGTCTGTACCGATTGCGGGCAGAGCACGGAGACGCGGATGCCGCGATCGCCATACTGGATCGCCAGATGCTCCGCGAGCGCGACCGCGGCGCTCTTGGTGACGCCGTAGGGCATCGAGTTCAGCGAGGCCAACAGCCCTGCCGCAGACGCGGTGTTGAGCAGATAGCCGGAGCCGCGTGCCAGCATGCCCGGCACCAGCGCCCGCGCCGCGAACACGTGGCTCATCACATGCACGCGCCAGCTCACATCCCAGTCGGCATCGGATGCGGTTTCCTGTCCCTTGCGCGACAGCCCGGCATTGGAGAAGAACACGTCGACCGGCCCATATTTGTCCTCGGCGGCCGCGATCAGCGCCTTGATGTCCTCCTCGAGCCCGACGTCGGCGGTGACCGCGAGCCCGTCGATATCGCCGGCGACGCTGGCGAGCCGGTCGCGCGAGGTCTTCAGGTCGGCGACCACGACGCCGCGTGCGCCGGCCTCCGCATAGGCGCGCGCCACCGCTTCGCCGATCCCGCTGGCGCCGCCGGTGACGACGCAGACCTTGTCCTTGACGTGCATGGTTCGATGTCCCTGCTTGTTGTCGTGATGCCTGGATTGTCAGCCCTGATACAGGCCCTTGTCACGCGCCTTCTGGATCGCGAGCGCGGCCATCAGGTCGAGCATCGGGGTCGCAATATCAGCCGCGCGGGCGAACGCCGCCGGTGCGCGCACCAGCACGTCGATCTCCATGGCGCGGCCGAGCTCGCAATCCTGCAAGATCGAGGGCTTGTGGTCAGGCGCGGGTCCCGAGCGGGTGACGCGCTTGACCCCGGGGATATAGTGCGTCGCCACCGTGTTGGCCTCGTCGAGCAGCCGCGGGATCACGTCCTGCATGTCAGGATCGTCGCGGACGCCGCGCGCGGTCAGCCCGGTCAACAGGCAGAGCACCGACATCGTCATGTTGGTCAACAGCTTCGACCAGATCGTCTCGCGGATCTGCGTGACCTCGGGCGATTCGATCGCGGCCTCGTTCAACGCCGCGCGCAGCCGGGCGATGCGCTCGCTCCGGCGATCGTCGCATTCACCGATCAGGAGCCGATTTCGTTCCGGCGACAGGTTGGCCACGGTGCCGGGCGCGATCACCTCGTTGGAGGAGAAGATCACGCCGCCGATGATTCGCTCTTTCGGTATGGCGCGGCGCAAGCGCCCGCCGGGATCGAGGAAGCCGAGATCAGGAATGCTGGGATGCTGCGGCGGCGGGCCGAGATCGTACCACCAGGGAATGCCGTTCTGCGCGAACACGATTGCGGTGTCCCGCTCAAGCAGCGGTAACAACCCGCTGGCGAGCGCACTGACTCCGGTGGCCTTCAGCGTGCTGATGACGACGTCCTGCGGGCCGAGCTCGGCGGGATCGGCCGACGCCTTGACTTTCGCGGTGACGCTGCTGTCGCCGACCTTCAGCGTCAAGCCGTTGGTCCTGACCGCATCGAGATGGGGGCCTCGCATCACGCAGGACACCTCGTGGCCGGCGCGGGCCAGCCGGACCGCGAAGTGGCTGCCGACGGCGCCCGCGCCGAAAATGCAAATGCGCATGAGTGGAACTGGTCCTTGCAACGTGCCGCGTCAGTTTCCACAAGCGCGGGGCATCGCGCAACCCGTCATGCGCAAGGCGCGGTCGTGCGCGCCCGAAAGTGATGGATCAAGGCGGCCGCTCTCGTCATAGTGCCTGCCAAGAGCAATGCCGAGCCAGGGAGAAACGTCATGTCGGCCAGCCCAGTCCTGTGGAGCCTCGATGCGCGCGGGGTCGCGACCGTCACGCTGAACCGGCCCGAGGTCAACAATGCCTATGATGGCGCGTTGATCGCCGGCGTGCTCGCCGCGATCGACGATCTCTCGACCAAGCCGGTGCGCGTCGTCGTGCTCAAGGGCAACGGCAAGCATTTCCAGGCCGGCGCCGATTTGAAATGGATCAACGGCGTGCGGCCGAAATCGTCTGACGAGAACGAGACGGCGTCGCGAGCCACCTTCGAGGCGGTGCAGCGCCTCAACACGCTGCCGGTCCCGACCGTGGCGCTGGTGCAGGGCGGCTGCTTCGGCGGCGGCACCGGCGTGATCTCGGCCTGCGATATCGTGATCGCGGCCGACAACGCGCTGTTCTCGATCACCGAGGTGCGCTGGGGCCTGACGGCTGCGATCATCATCCCGCAGCTCTGCGACGCCATCGGCGTGCGCCAGGTACGCCGCTACGCCCTGACCGGCGAACGTTTCGGCGCCGAGGATGCACGGCGCATCGGCCTCGTTCATGAGGTGGTACCATTGGCCGATCTCGAAAGCGCCGGCGCCAAGGTCGTGGAACAGTTGCTCGGCAACGCGCCGGAGGCGATGGCCGAGACCAAGACGCTCGCGATGGAGAGCTCGTTCGGCGGCATGGCGGTGGACGATGCGGCCTACAAGCGTCTCGTCCATCTGCATTCGGCGAAGCGGCAGACCGCCGAGGCCGCCGAAGGGCTGGCCTCCTTTGCCGAGAAGCGCGCGGGCCGGTGGGGCGGCGGCAATTCGTAGGGCGGGTTAGCGTAGCGTAACCCGCCGTTCATACCGCGATAAGTTGGCGGATTACGCTTCGCTAATCCACCCTACAGATTCCGCCTCGCTCAGCAGCCGCGGCAGATGCCGCGCATGCTGCGATAGACCTCTTCGTCGTCACGGCGCATCTGCTGCAAGGAGTCGAACGTCTTCGATTGGCTCGATTGGGTGATCGACGGTTCGGGCTTGCGCCGGGCCGCCAGTTCCTCCTCTTGCCGATGGTAGCAGGCCTCGCGCTCCGCCTTGGCCTCGATGAAGCGGCACGTCTCGATCGCTGCCGCGGGCTGAGCGGCGATGATGAGACCGAGCGATACTGACAGCAGGAGTTTCAAGCAGGCGATCCTTTCGCATTGTTCTCGCAGGTCCGCATGCGAAGGCCAAGACCAGTGCCGGATTACAGCGGCTGCGACAGCGACTTCTTCAAAGTCTTCAGCAGTGCCTGCACCGCGGCAGCGTCGATGCGGCGTTCGGGAACGGCGGCTTTCACCCACAGTTCCGGAATCGGAAACTCGGCAAGGATCGGCTGCAACGCGCCGTCGCGCAGTGCGTCGGCGACCAGGTAATGCGACAGCAGCGCGATGCCGTTGCCGGCGATCGCACTCTGCGTCAGCACGCGGCCCTCGTTCGACGACAGGATCGGACGGACCTGGACATTGATCCGGCCGCGCGGCCCCTCGAACGGCCATTCCGGCCCCGTGGGCAGGAAGCTGAGGCAGCGGTGATCGACCAGATCGCGCGGATGTTTCGGCGTGCCGTTCTTCCTGAGATAGGCCGGCGCGGCGCACACGAGCCGCGGCAGCCGGCACAAGGGCTCGTCGACAACCCCGCCGAAGGAATGCGGGAAGGCGCCGATCGCGATGTCGAAACCTTCGGTCACCGGATCGACCGGGCGATCGATCATCACGATCTCGAGCTTCACGCTGCGGTTCTGTCGCTGGAAGACGGTGAAGGCATCGGCAAGCCGCGCCACCGTCAGCGAGGTCGGCGCCTTGACGCGGAGATGGTCGGAGAGGTCGCGCTGCTTCTCGCCCATCCGCGACAGCAGATCGCCGACATCGGCGACGACGCCGCGGGCGCGATGCACATATTGCTGACCGGCCTCGGTCAGCCGCAACTGGCGGGTCGAGCGGTGGAACAGCGCGGTGCCGATCCGCTCCTCGAGCTGGGTGACGCGCTTGGCGACGACCGAGGTTGCGACGTTCAGCTTGCGCGCGGCGGGGGAGAAGCCGCCGGCGTCGGCGGTGGCGAGGAAGGCTTCGAGATTGACCAGCGTATCCATCTGCCGTCCTTTAACTCATCTCTCGCCTTTCTCGATTCGCGAAAGCTGATTACATAATTTGGTGGATTGTACTGCAATCCGCATCAATTCATAGTCGGCCCAATCAACTTGTTCAGGGCGGAAATGATGCGAGCGAGCACGATCGAAGAACCTGCGCGGCAGGTCCCCCTCTATGGCGAATATGACGTGGTGGTGCTTGGCGGCGGCCCGGCCGGCATTGCAGCCGCGGTCGGCGCGGCGCGCGCCGGACGGCGGACGCTGTTGATCGAGCGCTACGGATTTCTCGGTGGCATGGGCACCGCGGCCGGCGTGACCAATTTCTGCGGTCTGCACGCCAACATCTTCGGCGAGATGCATCGGGTGGTGCAGGGCATCGCCTCCGACCTGCTGGCGCGGATCGACCGGCTCGGCGGGCTGAACGCGCCGCATCTGATCCTCGGCAAGATCCTTGCGCAGGCCTACGACACCGCAGCCTACAAGATCGCGGCCGACGACCTGCTGGCGCATCACAAGGTCGACATCCTGTTCCACGCGCTCGGCGCCGGCGTCGTGATGGATGGCGCGCATATCCGCGCGCTGATGGTGGAAACCAAGGCCGGCCGGCGCGCGGTGCGCGGTGGCATCTTCATCGATTGTTCCGGTGACGGCGATCTCGCGGTGTGGGCCGGCGCGCCCTACGAGGTCGGCGACAATGCGGGTGGCATGCTCTACCCCTCGATGATGTTCCGCCTCAACGGCATCGATCCGGCCAGGGCCGGCGATGCCTGGCGCACGATCCCGGCGCTGATGGCGGAGGCCGAGGCCGCCGGTACCCATACATTCCCGCGCAAATCCGCGATCGTGCGGCCGCAGAAGTCGCAGATCGAATGGCGGGTGAACTTCACCCAGGTGACGCGGGACGATGGCCGCGCCATTTCCGGCATCGATCCCGACGACATGACGCGCGGCGAGATCGAGGGCCGCCGCCAGGCGGTGGAGGCCTTTGCATTCCTGCGCACGGTGCCGGGCTTCGAGAACTCCTATATCGTCGATCTGCCGCCGCAGCTCGGTATCCGCGAGACCCGGCGCGTGATCGGCGGCTACATGCTCACAGGCGAGGACGTGCTGGGTTGCGCCTCGTTCGAGGATTCGATCGGCGTCAATGGCTGGCCGAAGGAATCGCATGTCGCGGGCGACGTGATCTTCGAGTTTCCGCCGATCCCGGACAGCCGCGGCTACAATGAGTTGCCGTACCGCATGCTGGTACCCGATGGCGTCGACAATCTCCTGGTCGCCGGCCGTTGCGCCTCGATGACCCATGAGGGGCAATCGGCGGCGCGCGTCTCCGGTGCCTGTTTCGTGATGGGCGAGGCGGCGGGAACCGCGGCGGCCTTGGCGCTGTCGGGCAACACGATTCCGCGCGACATTTCCGTCGAAAAGTTGCAACAACAGCTCGCGGCGCAGGGCGCGTTCATCGGGCGCGACCAAACCGTGCCTGATGGACTATAAGCGGAGTACAGGGATGAAGGGTTGGGCGCGGCTCGCACTCGCGGGCTTGCTGATGTGGGCCGCGAGCGGCATTGCGCGGGCCGACGACGTCCTCAAGGCGAAGATCGGCGTGCTGCGGCTGTCGTCCTCGGCGCCGGTGTTCATCGCGCAGGACAAGGGCTATTTCCGCGAAGCCGGGCTCGATGTCGAGCTGAAGTTCTTCGACGCGGCGCAGCCGATCGCGGTGGCGACCACCTCGGGCGATGTCGATGTCGGCATCACCGCCTTCACCGCGGGGCTCTACAATCTCGCCGGCAAGGGCACGCTGAAGGTGATCGGCGGCATGAGCCGCGAGAAGGCCGGCTATCCCTTGATCGGCTATTTCGCCAGCAACAATGCCTATGCGGCGGGCCTGAAGACGCCGAAGGATCTCGCCGGCAAGCGCGTGGCGGTGACCCAGGTCGGCTCCAGCTTCCATTACTCGCTCGGCCTGCTCGCCGACAAATACGGCTTCAAACTGTCCGATGTGAAGATCGTGCCGCTGCAATCGCTGTCGAACGCGGCGGCGGCGTTGAAGGGCGAGACGGTCGACGCCGCGCTGCTGCCGATCTCGACCGCGCGGACTTTGATGGATTCGGGCGGTGCGAAATTGCTCGGCTGGGTCGGCGACGAGACGCCGTGGCAGTTGGGGGCGATCTTCGCGTCGCCGAGGACGCTGACCCATGCGCAGCTGGTGACGAGGTTGCTCACCGCGCTGACCCGCGCCGATCACGACTATCACGACGTGATCCTGAGCGCGATCAAGGACGGCGTGGTGCCGATCAACGACAAGACGAGGCCGCTGCTCGAGATCATCGCCAAGTACACCAACCTGCCGGTCGAGCAGGTGGTCGGCAATTGCGCCTATGTCGATCCCGACGGCAAGCTCGACGTGAAGAACGTCGACAACCAGATCAAATGGCTGCAAGAGCAGGGCTTCGTCGACAAGGGCTTTGATGCGAACGCGATCATCGCCAAGGACTATGTGAAGGCGGATTGATGGTCGACGGCGCGCACCACTCTATCTCCGTCACCCTGAGGAGCCGCGCAGCGGCGTCTCGAAGGGTCGA
>NZ_DDOP01000064.1:0-1734 GCF_002341725.1 Bradyrhizobium sp. UBA2491 | reverse complement strand
GCGGCGTCTCGAAGGGTCGACGGCCCACCTGCATCCGGGCCGTGCATTCTTCGAGACGCGCTTCGCGCTCCTCAGGATGACGGATCGACAGCGGAAGGCGCGATCACATGGACCTGATCGCCGACCGTATCAGCCATCGTTTCGGCGCGCTCGACGTGCTCGACGATGTCTCCTTCCAGGTCGCCGCCGGCGAGATCGTCGCGATCGTCGGTCCGTCCGGCTGCGGCAAGAGCACGCTGCTGTCGATCCTCGGCGGCCTGCTGCGGCCGAGCAAGGGCGCCGCCGAGCTGCGCGGCGCGGCGCCGGCCGGCAGCCTCAATCCGCTGACCTTCGTATTCCAGGATTTTGCCCTGCTGCCGTGGAATACGGTCGAGGAGAATGTCGCGTTTCCGCTGCTGCACACGCCCCTGAGCGCCGGCGAGCGCCGCACCGTGATCGACGACGCGTTGCGCCGCACGGGTTTAACGGATTTCCGCGCCGCCTATCCGAAACAACTGTCCGGCGGCATGCGGCAGCGTGTCGGCATCGCGCGGGCGCTCGCGGTGCGTCCGGCGATCCTGCTGATGGACGAGCCGCTGTCGGCGCTGGATTCGCAGACCCGCGAGCTGCTGATGGAGGATTTCGTGCGCCTGCTGGCCGACGGGGCGATGGGCGCGGTCTATGTCACGCATAATCTCGACGAAGCGGTGCGGCTCGCCGATCGCATCGTCGTGCTGTCGCGCCGTCCCGGCCGCATCCGGGAGATCGTGAGCATTCCGATGACGCGCGCCGAGCGCGGCACGGTGGATGCGCGCGGCCGGATGGCGGCATTGCAGGGCGAATTGTGGTCGCTGATCCGGAAAGAGGCGATCGATGCCGAGCGCGAGGTCCAGCATGCTTGACCGCGCGCCGCAGGAAGCGAAAGAAGCGACGCGGCCGGTCGCGTTTCGCGGCGCCGGCTTCACATCAGGCGGCAGCCGCTACGCCGGCTGGATCGCGCTCGCGCTGGTCATCGCGGTGTGGCAGATCGCCGGCAGCGCGGGCTGGGTCAATCCGCTGTTCCTGCCGGCACCCTCGGCGATCGCGGTCGCGATCACCAAGCTCGCGACGTCGGGCGCGCTGTGGCAGCATTTGTCGTGGTCGATCATGCGGATCGGCACCGGCTGGATCATCGGCACGGTTGCCGGGGTCATCGTCGGCTTCGCGATCGGGCTGTCGACGATGGCGCGCGGCGTCGGCATCACCTTCATCTCGGCGCTGTTCCCGATCCCGAAGATCGCGCTGCTGCCGCTCCTGATCCTGTGGCTCGGGATCGGCGAGGAGCCGAAGATCGCCACCATTGCGCTTGGCGTGTTCTTCTCGACCGCGATCTCGGTCTATAGCGGCGTCGACGCGGTGCCGCGCAACCTGATCCGGATGGCACAGAGCTTCAACGTGCCGTTCCATGCCATCGTGCGCCGCGTGATCTGGCCGGGCGCGCTGCCCTCGATCCTCTCCGGCTTCCGCATCACCGCATCGGTTGCGCTGTTGCTGGTGGTCAGCGCTGAAATGATCGGCGCGCAATACGGCATCGGCGCCTTCGTGTTGCAGGCCGGCAATCTGATGCAGACCGATCAGTTGCTTGCCGGCGTCGTGATCCTGTCGCTGTTCGGGCTCGCGGTCGGCAAGCTGATCAATCTGCTGGAGACGCGGCTGCTGCACTGGCGGTGAAGGCACGCTGTCGGCCCCAGCACAGGCGTCGTCCCGGCGAAGGCC
>NZ_DDOP01000071.1:0-34643 GCF_002341725.1 Bradyrhizobium sp. UBA2491 | reverse complement strand
ATTTGAACGCCGATTGACATCGGTGCCGCACAAGCTCGATCCCGAGATGATCACATTGCCCTTCCGACGCGCCCAGGTCCCGATCCCCGGAGCTTATCGCTCACTATCACACAATCTAAGATCGACATAACTTTTGTTCCGCGCCTATCACATTAACGCACTCGCGCTGTCCTCGATATGAAAGCCATCGTTGGTTCTGCCTAGATTGTCACGCCGACGTGCCTGATTGCGTGCCTTCACGCCTGGAAACAAAGCTGTTCGACATCTTCGCGCGCGCGGCGAAACGTCCGCCTCCAACGATCTCAGCCGACGCTTTCGCCCATCGCCTGCAGACGACGCAGCGCTCCTTCGTTGTTCTGCCGTGCGGCTTGCCGATACCAATGCAAGGCCTGGTCACGATCCTGCGCGACGCCGTTGCCGGCGCGCAGCGCATCGCCAATCGCGAGCTCGGCTTCGACCATGCCCTGCCTCGCCGCAGCCTCGAACCACTCGGCCGCCTTCGCCGGATCGGCCTCGCGGCCCTGTCCCCGGCCCAGCATCACGGCAAGGTTGTATTGCGCCGTGGTGTGGCCCTGACGCGCCGCCGCCTCGTACCATGTCACGCCCTGGGCAAGGTCCTGCTCGACGCCCTGGCCGGTGCAGTACATCACCGCAAGCTTGAACTGGGCCGCGGCGTTGCCGCCGCCCGCGGCCTTGACGATCCAGCTCGCGGCGGCCTGCGGATCCCCGAGGCCGCTCTTGGGATCGGAATACAGCAGCGCGAGCGTGTGCTGGGCCTCGACATGGCCGGCACTCGCCGCGCGCTTGAACCACTGCGCCGCGGCCGGAAAATCCGCGGTGCCGCCGGACCTTCCCATGTGCAGCCCGCCGAGCTGGAATGCCGCGGCGGGATGGCCGACCTCGGCGGCGTCGGTCAGCAGGGCGCGCGCTTGCGCAAGGCGCTCTTCGGACGGCTCATCCTGGATCAAAAACACGGCGTAGGCCGTCTTCGCATCGGCGTCGCCGCCCTTGGCGGCCTTGCTCAACCACTCGGCTGCGCGCACCTGATCGCGCGGCACGCCGTTACCCGCCGCGTAAAGCCGTCCGAGCTGCACGCCCGCGGCGCTGATGCCACCCTCGGAGGCGCGTTCGAACCACTTGATGGCCGTCGCGACATCGCGCGTCACACCGTTGCCGTTGAGATAGAACACCGCGATGTTGTGAGCCGCCGTGGCGTGGCCGCTCTCGGCCGCGCGTTCGAACCATTTCGCGGCCTGCCGGATGCTGGGCGAAACGCCGGTGCCGGTGGCGTAGAAGCGCCCGGTGAAGAACTGCGCCTGCACATCGCCGCGTTCGGCCGCCCTCTCGTACCAACAGGCCGCCTCGCGCAGGTCCGGCTCGGCGGCGCTGCCGAGCGCATAGAACTCGGCCAGCGCCTGGATCGCCGGCAGGTAGTCCTTGCGCGCGGCCTTGCGCAGCGCGGTCTCGGCCTTGTCGAGATCCTTGGCGATCCCCTTGCCGCCCAATCGCAACAACGCGATGTTGTAGAGCGCGATGGTGTCGTCATGAGCGGCCGCGCTCTGGAACAGCCGCGCCGCTTCCTCGACGTTTTCGGGCAGGCCGGTGCCCCTGAGGCACATGAACGCCAGCGCAACCTGCGCACGCACATGGCCCTGCTCCGCGGCCTTGTGATACCAGATCGCGGCCTGCGCGAAATCGACCGGAACGCCGCGCCCCTGATAATACACGTCGCCGAGCGCGAATTCGCCCGACGCCGCCTTCTGCCCGGCCGCGGCCTCGTACCAGCGCAGGGCGACGGCATGATCCTTGGTGCAGCCGAGCCCGTTGGCATACATGTCGCCGAGAATGGCTTGCGCCTCCGCCTTGCCGGCCTCCGCCGCTACCGACATCCAGAGGAACGCGGCGTCGACGTCCTTCGCCACGCCGATTCCATTCGGGAACACCAGCTCGTGGAGGTTGGTCGCCCTCTCGCCGAGACGCGCCGCGGTGGATTGCCGCCACATCTCGGGCCGGTTCGGTCCGACCATCGGCTTGACCCCGTTGAAGTAGATCAAGCCAAGCTGGAATTGCGCTTCGGTATGTCCGCTCAGCGCGGCGCGTTCATACCACACGACCGCGTCGGGAATGTTGCCGATCACGCCCTCGTTCCGGGCGTACAGCAGCCCGATCCGGTAGTCCGCCTCCGGATTGCCCGCCTCCGACGCAAGCTTCCAGAGGCGCAACGCCTCGAGATACTGCCGGTTCTCGTAAGCCTCCAGCCCCCGTTCAAACTGCCTGGCGTCGGAACGGGACGAACCGGGTCGGAGCCGGTCCAGCAACGATCGCGTCGACACCGTCATGGTTCACGCATCGCTTCTTTTGCACTGCGCAGCATGCCGCCGAGCAGATACATCGCCACCGAGCGGGTCCCGACATTGACGTCGCCCTGCAGCGTCATGCCGGGGATGAGGCGGAAGTTCTTCGGAACATCCTTGAAGTTGGTCTGGTCGACCGAGCAGCGCGCCTTGTAGTAGGCATCGACCGGCTTGCCGTCGTCATCGGTCGTGAACGCGCCTTCGCTGATCCAGCGGATCTTGCCTTCCGCCGTGCCGTGCTCCGCGGCGTTGAAGGCGTCGATCTTCATCGTGCAGGGATCGTTCGGCCGGACAAAGCCGACGTCGCGCGACAGGATCTGGATCTCGGCCTCGAGCCGCGTCTTGAGCGGCATCAAGGTGATGAAGGGATCGCCCGGCTTCAGCACCGATCCGACCGAAAGCTTGGCGAGCGTCAGGACGACCGACGGCTCGGCCGCCGTCCACCGGACCAGGTCCTGGTGCTTGACCGCCTTGTCGTACTGCGAGCGGGCGGTATCCAGATTGTTGCGGGTCGTGACCAGGTCCTGGCTCAGTTGTGCGTTCCATTGCTCGATGAAGGCCTTGCGATCAGCCTTCAACGAATCCAGCTGGTGTTGCGCTTCCAGCAGGGTGTTGTGCGTGTTGTCGATCTGGCGCAGCAACTCCAGGCGATTGTCCTGCGACAGATACAGGTTCAGCTTGGACCCGCTGCCGCTTTCGGCGAGCGTCGAGCGCATGTCCTCGATCTTGCCGGCGATATCGGCGCGTTGACTGTACCGCTCGTCGTCCTTCTTCGCCTTCTGGATGGTCGCTTCGGTCTGGCTGATCTTGGAATCGTAGCTGGTCACCTGCGCGCTGTACTGGGCCACGCGCTGGTCATAGAGCGCCTTCTGCAAGGCGTTGTATCTGGTGACGTCCTGATCGTTGGATTGGCCGTACGACAACGGCTTGCCCGACAATTCGGCCTCGTCGCGGGCGACCTGCGCGTCAAGGCTCGCGATCTGAAGCTTGTATTGTGTGACATCGGCAGCGGTGAACGTGGAATCCAGGGTCGCCAGCAATTGTCCCGTCTCGACCTGTTGACCTTCCCTGATATCGATCGTCTTGATGATCGAGGCATCGAGGGCTTGCAGCACGTTGATCTGATCGACCGGAACGATCCTGCCGGCCACACTCGTGATCACCCGATCGACGCGCGTGAAGCACATGATCGCCACGACGGATGCGAGGAACGCTGCCAGCACGAACAGCGTCGCGCGAGCCAGCAGCGGCTCGGCGGCCTCGCGGATGGCGTCGGTCTCGGACTGGAACTGGCGGACGGTCGCGAGCGAGGCTTGATTAGGAGACAAGGGTCGGACTCCTGAAGTTCTTCTCGGTGCGCCCCGTCGGCACGAGATGCGTATTCTGCTGGTACCAGAGCGAGCTGTAGATGTCGTTGCGCTCCAGGAGCTCCTCGTGGCGGCCGATATCGTTGACCACGCCGCGATTGAGCACGAGGATCGCATCGGCCTTGGTCAGCGACGACAGGCGGTGCGAGATGATGATCAGCGTGCGGCCGTGCGCGATCCGCGAAATGTTCGCGTTGACGATCGTTTCGCTCTCCGCATCCAGCGCGCTGGTCGCTTCGTCCAGGATCAGGATCGGCGGATTGACGATCAACGCGCGCGCGATCGCGAGGCGCTGGCGCTGGCCACCCGAGAGGTTGGTGGAGCCCTCATAGACATAGGTCTCGTAGCCGCGCGGGAGCTTGTCGATGAACTCCTCGGCACCGGCCAAGCGTGCCGCCCTGACGATGTCGTCGAAGGTCGCGTCGGGCTTTGCGGCCGCGATGTTTTCGCGGATGGTGCCGCTGAACAGGAAATTCTCTTGCAGCACGACGCCGACATTGCGCCGGAGATGGTCGACATCGTACTCGCGGACATCGATGCCGTCGACCTTGATCAGGCCGCCATAGTCGGAGTGCAGGCGCTGCAGCAGCCGCGTGATCGTGGTCTTTCCGGAACCGCTCTTGCCCATCACGCCGAGCGTCGTGCCGAGCGGAATTTCGAACGAGATGTTGTTCAGCGCCGGCGATACGGCGCCCTTGTACTTGAACGTGACACCGGAGAATTCGACCAACCCCTTCAGCGGCGCCCGCACGCCATGGCCGGAGCGGCCTTCCTCGGCCGGCTGGTTTACCAGCCTGCCGACGATGGTGACCGCGGTGCGCGCCTCGTCATACTGGTTGATGAGCTGGGCCATCTGCATCAGCGGGCCGGCAACCCGTTGCGACAGCATCAGAAAGGCAAACAGCGCGCCGACATAGACCGGATCGCCGCTCGACACCGCGATGTAGACGCCGAGCGCATAGGGCGCACTCACCGCCAGCCGCTCCAGTGGACGCACCACGGTCTGGATCGCGGTTCCGGTCATGCCTTCCGCCAGCCGCGCCTTGGCGACACGCGCGACCAGCACATCCCACATGTGGCGCTGGCGTGCATCGAGCGCCAGCGATTTGATGGTCCGGATGCCGTTGAGGCTCTGGATCAGGAACGCTCCCTGCGCGCCCTCGGCCGCCAGGGTCGCCGAGGACTTCTTGCGATAGGCCGGGAGCATCAAGATCAGCCAGGTCACGATCACCCCGGCAAAGGCAAGCACCATCAGCGTCATGATCGGGCTGAAGAAGAACATGACGGGAAGGAAGAAGAACAGCGTGGTCGAATCCAGGATGGTCCCGAACAACTGGCCGGTCAGAAAGCCGCGAATGCGGAACACTTCGCGGATGTCGCGGGAAACCAGGCCGACCGGGTTCTGCTCGAAGTAGTCGATCGGCAGATTGAGCATCTTCTCGAACACATAGGTCGACAGCTTGACGTCGAGGCGCGCGGTCAGGCGCTGAACGAGATATTGCCGCAGGAACGAGAACGCCGCCTCGAACATGATGACCACGAACATCGCGAGGCACAGCACGTAGAACGTGTTGTAGGCCTTGTAGAAAATCACCTTGTCCGAGAGCAGCCGCCAGAACATGATCGGCGCCAGGCCCATGAAGCCCAGAATCAGCGCGGCCAGCGCGACGTCGCGCAGGATGCGTCGCTCGCGGAACAGCAATGCAGTGACGAATCCGAAGCTGAATGGCTGGGTCTCGTCGGAAATCTCGTAATCGCGCTTGGCCATGACGACGTCGCCCGACCAGATGTCCTCGAAGCGCGGTTGATCGATGACGAGCAGTGCATCCTCGCTCGCATTCGGATCCTGCAACACGACCCGGGAGCTGCTCTCATCGCCTTCGAGGCGCAGCAACACCATGTGGCTGCCGTCGCGCAGGCGAACGATGGCCGGCAGCGCCCGCTTGAGATGACTCAGTCCCTTCCAATCCAGCGTGACGGCCTTTGCCGTCATGCCCGAGGAATTCGCGCATTTCAGCAGTTCGGGCAGCGTGACTTCCTGATCGCCCAGCAGGTTGTCATGGATCAGTTGTGACGGGGTCAGGTGCAGGCCGTGCTGTCTTGCCACGATGACGAGACAGGCAAGCCCCGAGGGTGGCAGTGCCTCCACCGAAGGTGCGCCGACGAGCGAGAGGTGTTTGGTCATGAATGCCTCGGAGTTTCGACTGCGCAGATCCGGTCCCTGGCGAACTATAACTTATCACTGTTAGTTCGCTAACGCAGCATTTTCAGCATATCGCCCCGAAAAGATATATGTGACGGCGACCGGGAAAGCGGGCTGCGCACGCGCGCCGTACACGGGTTTAGCCACGGAACCCTATAACATTGATTAACGTTGTGGACTATGCGCCGGCGGTCACCGTCTCCCGGAAGTCGAACCCACAGGCTTCCAGTTGCGGCCTGATCCGCTCATCGTCGGCTTCCGGCATCAGGGCCAACGCACAGATCTCGAAATTCCCGCTCCGGACCGAGACGGTCGGAAAGCCGGCACTGAGCAGCAGGTTTCCCATCCGCTCGGACGAAAACCCGGTCTTGTGAGCCATGTGATGACGTCCCTGCTCGATCGCGCCGGAATGTCCGTAGATCATGTCCAACGGACGGATCGGGCCGGCCGGGGAGACATAGGCCACCGCACCGAGGCCATGGATCAGCATGTGCTGCGCGACCGCCTCGAGATCAGGCGACATAATCAGCGCGAATCCGCCCGGCTTGAGCACTTCGCGGAACTGAACGAAGGTCGGATGAACCTCGTGGGCATAGAGATGCTCCATGACATGAGAGCACCAGATCGCGTCGAACGAGGCCGGCTGAAACAACCGGGAGAGATCGGTAATCGACCCGACGATGTCCGGGTTCACGCCTCCGTCGACGTCGAGCCGAATCTCGTCCCACTCGTGCGATGTCAGCAGTGGCTGGATCCGCTTGGTCACCGTCGATCCGGCGCCGGCATTCAGCATCTTCTTCCTGGCCAATTCGAGAGCTCCACGGTTCGCGCATTGAGCGGCTGAATTCTGCAGCGATCGTTCGTCTTGCCCAAGATTACCTGGGCGGCATAAGGCGATCGGCCCACAGTTCCGTTGTGTTAAGCAAGCATCACGCCTTTACAAAAGCTACGTGGTCCGAATGTGACGAACTAACTTTTAACGTCCACCCGGTGGGCATGCCTGAAGTGGAACTTTTGACGGAGATCGGCGTGCCGACGCCGATCGGCCGACAAAGTTCCGATCGGCGCAATCGATCAGAAGAAGGTGCCACCTCAACCTGGATTGAGGCGCGCCGTCGCTGAGTGGAGACCTGGGATCTATCTTGGGATCGATCTTACGTCTTGACCGAATGACCGTCGTTGAAGATCAGGTATTCGATGTTGATTATCTGGGTCACCTGGCCGTTGCTGAAGCTGACGTCCATGAAACCATTGCTGCCGTCGCTGATGGCGGTCAAATCGGTCGAGGCGTGATCCAGGAAGGTCAGCGAGTCCTTGTCGCCGCCACGGCCGTCGATCGTGTCACTGCTGTGCGGATTGGACAGGTAGAAGTAGTCCTGACCGTAGCCGCCGACCATCGAGGCCGTACCGGTAACGGAGCCGATGAACGACGACCCGTCATTGCCGTCGGCAATCAGCCACTGGTGGCCCGAACCGGCGACCAGCGTATCGTTGCCGGCGCCGCCATACAGCGTGTCGTTGCGGGCGCTGCCATAGAGCACGTCGTTGCCGTCATCGCCAAAAAGCACGGTCGCCCGCAACGCATCGCTGCCCGCGTAGAGCACGTCGTTGCCGCTGCCGCCGTGCTCGAAATTGGTTCCCGTGCCACCAATCAGCGTATCGTTGCCGGCGCCGCCTTGCAGGGTGTCGCTGTAGTGGCCGGGGCCGCCAGAGAGCGACGAGCCATAGAGCACGTCGTTGCCATCACCGCCATCAAGCAGGGTCCCGTGGAACGAATTGCTGCCAGAGTAGAGCACGTCGTCGCCGGCGCCGCCGTAGAGGCTGTCGCTACCGGCGCCGCCAACCAGCAAGTCGTTGCCGGCACCGCCAACCAGCAGGTCGTTACCAGCGCCGGCATAGAGCGAATCGTTGCCGTCGTCGCCTGAGAGGAACGAGCCGTGCCCCGCAGCGCTGCCCGAGTAGAGCACGTCGTTGTCGCTACCACCGTACTCGGAAGCGGTCTCGTCGGCGCCAACCAGCAGGTCGTTGCCGGCATCGCCATGCAGCGTTTCGGAACCACCGATGACACCACCAACCAGCGTGTCGTCGCCCGCACCGCCTTCGAGCACGACCCCCAACAAATCACGCGCGTTTGAATAGAGAATGTCGTTCCCGCTGCCACCGTATTCGGCAACGGTGCCGGAGCTGCCAACCAGCAGGTCGTTGCCGTCGCCGCCATCCATCGTATTGGCAGCGGCACTCGCAGAGCCATACAGCGTGTCGTTGCCGGCGCCGGCAAAAACCGTCGTCTCGCCAATAAAATCCGCATCCCTGCTGCTGACGAAGGAGACATAGTCGTTTCCGGCGCCGGTCGCGACCAGCACCGAGCCGCTGCCGATCACCGACAGCGTCACGTCGCGGTTGGTGGCTTCGACGATCGCCTTCAGGTTGGAGGCGATGTGAACGGTATTATTGGCGTTGATCTCGATCAGAGCATTGGCGTCCGGATCCGGGTTGCTGATCGCTGCCCCCTGCTCCACCGGGATCGTCGCGCCGTTATCCGGGCTGGTGTAGCCGATCCCCGCGGCGATCAGATAGTCGATCAGCTGCTGCCGGGTCGCGGGATCGATCGTGGAGTTGATCGCTGCTTCGAAGTCGGCCTGGTCCAGATTGGAAGTCGCCATCAACGTAGCCCCCTGGTTAGACGCGCTACATAGCCGCCAAGCAAACAGTCAACTATCCCGATGACTAACAATTCGCGCAGACCGCAACACTGCTAGGTTATCGGACGACATTTCTTGGCACAGTTTCTAATAGCAGAAAGCGCCGCCCCAACCCGAGTTGAGGCGGCGCCTTCGCTTAGTGCGGACCTAGGATCTTACAGCTTGGTCGAGTGACCATCGTTGAAGATCAGGTATTCGATGTTGCTGATCTGGGTCACCTGGCCGTTGCTGAAGTTGATGTCCAGGGACCCATCCTTGCCGGCGGTGATGTCGACCACATCGGTCGAAGCGTGGTCAAGGAACGTCAGGGAGTCCTTGCTGCCGGCGCCACCGTCAATGGTGTCGTTGCTGTGGAGGTTGGACAGATAGAAGTAGTCCTGACCAGAGCCACCGACCATCGAGGCCGTACCGGTGGCCGAGCCGACGAACGACGAACCATCATTGCCGCCGATCAGCGTCTGATTGCCCGAACCGGCGATCAGCGTATCGTGGCCGGAGCCGCCATACAGTGTGTCGTTGCCGGCACCGCCGTAGAGCGAGTCGTTGCCGTCGCCGCCGTAGAGCTTGGTCGCATGCGACGCATCGCTGCCCGAATACAGGATGTCGTTGCCGCTGCCGCCATACTCCGCAACAGTTCCGGTGCCGCCGACCAGAAGGTCGTTGCCGGCGCCGCCATAGAGCGTGTCGGCACCAGCGCCGCCATACAGCGAGTCGTTGCCGGCACCGCCGTCGAGGATCGAGCCGTGCGACGCATCCGAGTTCGAGTAGAGCGCGTCGTTGCCGTTCCCGCCGTAGAGCTGATCGTTGCCGGAGCCGCCGATCAGGACGTCGTTGCCGTTGCCGCCATAGAGAACCTGGTTACCCGAGCCGGCGGTCAACGTGTCGTTGCCGTCGCCACCGAACAGGCGATCGTCGCCCGCACCACCGTACAGCCGGTCGTCGCCAGTGCCGCCATACAGCGTGCTGGAATTGCCCACCGTGCTGCCCGACACCAGCACGTCGTTGCCGCTGCCGCCATGCAGCTCGGAGGATGCGCCACCGATCAGCGTGTCGTTGCCAGAGCCACCGATCAGCGTGTCGGCGCCGGTGCCGACGATCAGATCGTTGCCTGCGCCGCCATCCAGCGTGCTGTGCCCGGAAAGATTGTCGATGATGACGTCGTTGCCGGCACCCGCACTGATCGAGTCGTGACCGGAACCGCCGTAGATCGTGTCATTGCCGTTGCCGGCCAGGACCGTCGTGTCGCCGCTGTTGTTGAGGTAGATGGTGTCGTTGCCGTTGCCGGTCGCGACCAGCACCGGAGTGCTGCCGTTCACCGTCAGCGTGACGTCCTTGTCGGTGGCTTCAATGATCGCCTTCAGGTTGGCGTCGGTATTGACCGTGTTGTTCGGGTTGACTTCGATGAGGACGTTGGTCTCCGGATCCGGGTTGGAGATCGCGGCCCCCACCTGTACCGGAACGGTCGAGCCGTCGTCCGGCCTGGTGTATCCGATCCCGGCATTGATCAGGTAGTTGATGATCTGTTGCTGGGTCGAATGATCGATTGTGGCATTTAGCGCTGCCTTGAGGTCTGTCTGGTCAAGATTGTAAGTCGCCATCGAGATAGCCCCTGCTTGGGATCGGGATGCAAGCCGCCCGTTCACACCTAAGCCGTTGATTCACAACCACTTTGCTGCGACGCAACTCAAATGTGGACGCACACTGCGAACTTGTTAAGTGTATTGTTAAGTCCGCAATACCACAGAGTCAATCAACAATGGCCCGTTAACATCTGGTTCCATGAGGTTTATGTGAGACTTAACGCCCATTCGCGTGCACGCAACCGCTCGATGCGGACCGAGCTCGAATGTTAGCCGCGACGCAAAAAAGGGTAGTGATTATACGGGGTTTCAACGCGGCCCCGGGACTGCGGATGGCGCCGAATTTTGCAGATTCTGCGCGCGGTTCGGCGAGATTTTCTGCGCTGAAAAAATATTTCTGCGCCGTATGAGTGCGCATCCAAAAAAGTGTCAAACTTCGCAACTGGCCGGCGATCGAACCGGCGTCATGACGCATTCCGGTTGCGGGTCCCGATGTCCGCGCGAGCGAAAGCCCTGGAATCAGACCCAGAATCAGGACCGCCTCACCGCCGCCCGAACCTGGCGGCGCAGGCGGACCATCCATCATAACAAATTAACAGCAGATTTGTCGCAACTCGTTGCCAGGACGAGGGTGGCAATCGCAAGGGCGAACCGCCGATCCGCCGCGGTCATTCACCGACGGCGCGCGCGTAGATCGCCTCGAGCAGCCGGAGATTCTCGCCGGGCGCGTAGAGCTCCAGATAGGTGGCGCGCGCAGCTTTCCCCCATGCGGCCCGATCGGGGGCACCGAGCACGTCACCGATCCGTTGCCGGAGCGCAGCCGCGTCACCTGGCGGCACCAAGACGCCGGTCCGGCCAGCGCTCACCACCTCGGCCAATCCACCGATCTCGGAGGCGATCACCGGCGTGCCTTGCGCGAAGGCCTCGACCACGACCATCGGAAATCCCTCGTACCACAACGAAGGCACGACCAATGCCTCGGCCTTCGCCATTTCCCGAAGCACGTCCACGCGCGAGAGCGCCCCGAGGAACGTGACCTGCCCCGCCGCGCGGGCCTCGAGCGCAACGCGCTCAGGTCCCTCACCGACGATCCGCAAGGGGATGCCGGTTCCGGCAACGGCGTCGAGCAGCACGCTGAGCCCCTTCTCGCGGCTCAGCCGTCCGACATAGAGCAGCCCGGCACGCGGCTCCGCGGGATCAGGTGCCCCCGGGTCGGCCATGAAGTTCGGCTTGACGTCGATCCGGCCGCCATCGAACCCGGCCTGGATGAACAGGGACCGGGCAAACTGCGTCAGCGCAATCAGGCGCAGGCCGGGGCGTGTCCAGGTGCCGCGGCGCTGGTGCTGCGCAATCATGTAGGCGGAGGCCAGCGAGCCCGGAAGCGATCCACGGTAGCAGCGATGCGCGACGCCCCAGACGTGGCCATGCTCCAGGCATTTGTGGCAGACGCGACCTTCGCGAAGCAGCATGCCGCCGGTGCAGATGGTGCGATAATTGTGCAACGTCACCACCGCGGTCACGCGCTTTTGCCGACAGACATCGAACACCGAAGGCGACAGCAGCGGGAAGAAATTGTGGACGTGGACGACGTCGGGGCGAAAGCGATCGATCGCCTCTGCGACCAACCGCTTGCCCGTCGCATTGTCGGCGATCGACAGCGTCGTCGCGACGCGCGCGGCGAGCGAATCGATCGCCTCATTGCTCACCGTGAGCGTTTCGACGCTGTGTCCGGCGCCACGCAACAGCGCGACTTCCGCCTCGAACACGACGTCCTCGCCGCCGCGTCCCTGATATCTGTTGTGAGCGACCAGGATCCTCATGGCCGGCGCACCGGCTCCGTGAACCAGCGCAGCTCCGTCACCAGGCTTTGGCCCGCGGCAAGCGTCCCCGAGCCGATCAGCGAGGTCGCGGGCACCTTGAGATCAAAGGACGGCGAATACCAGCCGGCCGGGATGTTTTCGTCGCCGCGATATGTCGTCCAGTTCAGTCCTGCCGGCAGATCGAGCTCGCCTCGGCCGCCCGGCCAGCACAGCTGCGCCGTGCACCCTTCGAGCCTACATTCCACATCGGGACCCAGATGCCAGCTCAGGCTCGCCGGCAGCGCAAGCCCCTCTTGATCGAGCACCATGTCGGTGACGATGAGCCGTGCCGCCTGTCGCAGCAATTGCACCGAACGGCGATGCAGGCGACCTGCATCGTCGTGATATCCCGTATGCTCGGCGACCCAGCTCGCATCCGCATCACGGTCATCGAGGCCGCTTGATGCGACCAGCCGGCTCTGCGCATGCCGTGTCCAGAGAAACGGCCCGCCCGACGCCGACTGATCGCGCGCGAACAAGCGGAGCGTGTTGTGCGCCAGCGTGGAGCGGAAAAAAGCGCGCCATCGCGGATCGCCGTGATAGCAATAGGTGCCTGGGTCGGCGAGGACGTCGACGCCGCCGATCCTGCATTCGAGCGACAGTGCGTCCGCATGGGCATGCGCCGCGATCCGGCCGAAGCCATGCGGGCCATGGTCGCAGCGGCACCACACTGCCCGGTCGGAATCGACGAGAAAGGTCTGGCCCGCCCCGTCGAGCTGATACGGGCGGCGCTCGGGCCGCGCGGCCACGATACGCGCCCTGATGCCGTCGGTCAGAACAAACGTGCGCAGATCGGGCTCCGGCAAGTCGGGCCACCACGGCAACTCGCCGAACAGGCGCGCGCCGGTGGCGAGCAGGCCAAGCCAGCGATTGCCGCCGTGATCGTCGAGCAGCAGGCCGATGCCGTCGTCGCCATCGCCCTGGCGCGGCGGACGCGCGCGATCGTCCAGCATCGCGGCAAGCGCATCGCTCATGCGGCACATCGTGGTCCAGACTGCATCGTCGAGCGGATGCTCCGAGGCTTCGCCCTGCACCGCCGCCGCCAGCAGCAGCTCGAGCACGAAGCCGTGGTAGTCGGTCGCAAGCTCGCCGTTGCTGCCGCAGGCCAGCGTCTGCGCAACGGCTTCGTGTGCCAAGGTGCTGGAGGATTGCGCGCGCCAGCGCGCGCTGTCGCTGAAGAAGGGAAACACACAGGCGGCGACGAACTGCCCGGCGGCCTCCGCGATGAGATGGTTGTTGGCGGACGAGCCCCGGCTCGGAAACTGTGACAACCAATATTGATGCGCGTGGAGCTGCGTCACGAACAGCTCATTGTCTTCGAACAGCGCCGGCGCGCCCTGCCAGTCTTGCAGCAACTGGCGCACCCAGGCCCACGAGATCAGCCGCACGCCAAGCTCGATGCCGCTGATCCAGTGCGGGCCGCGCATGAACGGATTCTCGCGCCACCAGCTGGCGAGATGCTCGGCCACGCGGCGGGCGTAGCGTTCGTCCGAGGTCAAATAATAGGCCGACGCCAGCATCGTGAGATGGTGGTGCCGCGACGGCTCCCAGATGTACTTGATGTTGCCGACCGCGGCCTCGTCGCGATAGGGGACCGCAAACGCATAGATGTCGGCTGGCGCGCGCTTGCCGCTGCGGGCATCGACGAACCAGTCGGGCCGTTCGCCCAGGGCTTCGTGATCCCTCGCGAAGATCCGGCAGCGTCCGGCGAGGATCTGGTCGGCGCTTTGGATCAGCCGTTCGGCAGCCTGCCGCGGCGCCTTTGCCGGCGAAGGCAGCGGCTTCAGGCGCGGCGTCAGTGGACCGGGAGCGAGCCGAGACTTGGCACGTTGCGCGATGTCGGGCGGAGCGATCTGCCAGAGCGAGCGCAGCACTTGATCGTTCACCCGTCCGGCAAGCTCGGACGGCTCCATGCGCCGCAGCCTGCGCAGATACCAGGCGAAGTTCATCTCGCGCCGGTCGAGGCGCGCGCGACGCCCTGCTCTGCTGCCGCAGGCCTCACATCGACCGGCATCCCCGCGGCCACGCTCGCCTGGACCGCGAGCGTCGCGCGGGTGGTCGCAAGCAGCGCATCGAGCGCGATTGGCATCGCGCCCCCCGATGCGACTGCCGCGATAAAGGCATCCAGCATCGGCTGCTGGCCCTTGTCGAGCCGCGCTTTCCCGGCCCTGCGCTGTCCCGCCTGCCAGACCTCGAAACTGGAGAAATTGTCGAAGCGGGCAAATCCCGTGCTTGCCGACACTTCGAGCGCTTCCTTCGGCACCCTCGGATCGCCACCGGTGAGATAGCTGAGGCTCGCGACCGAACCGTCGGCAAAGTCGAGAGTGGCAAGGAGATTGTCGACGTCCTTGCCCGCTGCGCTCGCGGAGACCCGCACCGGCTCGACGCCGAGCCACCAGGACAACAGGTCGATGAAATGGCCGCCCTCGCCGACGAAGCGGCTGCCTTCGATCTCGGCCTGCAAATACCAGGATGATTTCTCCAGCGGGCCGGCGATGACACGATATTGCAGGGTCTGCGGGCCCGCCGGCGCGAACGCCGCGCGCATGTCCTGCAGCAGCGGCGAGAAGCGGCGGTTGAAGCCGACCATCAGCCTGTTGTTGCCGGTGTCGTGGATGGTCTGCACCAATTGATCGAGCGAATCCGTGTCGATCGCGAGCGGCTTTTCGACGAACACCGCCTTGCCGCTACGCAGCGCCCGCGCCGCGAGGTCGGCATGGGAGGCATGCCGGGTCGCGATCAAGACGGCATCGATGTCGTCGGCCGCGAGCACCGCGGCCGCATCGGTCGAGGCGCGCGCGAAGCCGAACTTGCGCACCGCGGTGGCACCGCTCAGGCCGGTATTGGTCGCGACCTCGACGAGATCGACGCGATCGTCCTTCGCAAGCTGCGGCAGCAGCATGCTGGAGGCATAATTGCCCGCGCCGATGACGCCGAGCCGCACCCGTCCGCCATGCAGTGCCGCGACCGGGCGATACGTCATCCGCATGGTGCGCGGAGCGGCCTCCGGATAGGCGAACACCATGCCGAGGCCGACCTCGCCCCGGCTCATGCGCTCGAACGCCGACGTCGCCTGCTCCAGCGGCACCACGTCTGAGATCAGCGAGGAAAAATCCAGCCGTCGATCGGCGAGCAGCGCGACGATGGCTTCCATGTTGCGCCGCTCGGTCCAGCGCACATGGCCGATCGGATAATCGACGCCGCCCTCCTCGTAGAGCGGGTCGTATCGCCCGGGGCCATAGGAGCGCGAGAACCGGACGTCGAGCTCCTTGTCGTAGAATTCATTCCACGGCAGGTTCAGCGTGCATTTGCCAATATCGACGATGCGGCCGCGGTCGCGCAGCAGCGCCGCCGAACGCGATGCGAGATCTGGATCGTCACTGCCCGCCGTGATGAAGACGCAATCGACGCCGCTGCCGGCGGTCAACTGGTCGATCCGGGCACGAAACCCGGCCGCCGCATCATCGGATGCGATGGCGCAGATGGCGGCCCCCGCAGCCTCGGCCTGACGGCAGCGTGCGTCGAGCCGGTCCAGCCCGACCACCACGACGCCGGCGCTGCGCAGCAGGCGCACCAGGATCTGCCCGATCAGGCCGAGGCCGATCACGCAGGCGGTCTCGCCAAGTCGGATTTCCGACTGCCGCATCGCTTGCAGCGCGATCGAGGCGATCGTGGTGAAGGCGACCTGGTCGAGCGCGGCGCCGTCCGGCACCGGGACGCAGAGGTTCACCGGCACCCAATTGTATTCGGCATGCGTCGCATATTGATTGCCGCCGCAGCAGACCCGCTGCCCGACCGAGAAGCCGCTGACGCCCTCGCCCACTTCGACAACGATGCCCGACAGCGAGTAGCCGAGCGGCGTGTAGGAATCGAGGCGGTTCATCACCTTCTGATAGGTCGCGAGCAGTCCTTGCTGGCGGACCGAGCGCGCCACCTTGGCGACCTGGTCGGGGCGCGCGCGGGCCTTGCCGAGCAGCGACAGGCGGCCTTCGGTGAACTTCATCATCTCGGTGCCGGTCGACACCGCCGAGAACGCCGTGCGCACCACGACCCCGCCGGGCCGGCAGCGCGGCGCCGGCACATCGATCAGCCTGAGTTCGCCGCTCTTATAGTTCTGCGCGATCTGCTTCACAGTCGGTCAACCGCCTCGCGTTAACAGCGCCCTTGTATCGCGCCTGCCTTGCGCGATGAAGACAGGAACGATGTCACAATTATCCCATTGCGGGCGAATTAACATAGTTATCATTCGAGCAACAGGACCGGTTTCGGCGAGATCTCGACCATACCGTTGACGACCGGTCCTTCGCCGCCGTCCAGCCCCTCGTAGCGGCTGTAGCGCGGCTCGACGCGATAGGCCGACCGGCCCCTGGTGGTCCAGAGGATCACGCCGTTGCGGCCATCCTGCATGCGAAGCTCGACGCACCAGGTCGATGGCGACGTGCGAGTGGCGGCCACGACGCTGGCGCCGACCAGCCACGACTGCACGGTGCGGTAGGCTTTTCCGGCCGGCAGCAGCCCGCGCGCCGGATCCCACAATTTGCCGAAGTCGCCGCCCCCGCCGGCATACTCGTACCAATAGGCGCGATCCACGCCATTGATCCATTTCAGGATATAGGCCCGGGCCAGATATCCATCCGGATTGTCCTCCTTCGACGACCAGCCGGCCTCGGTGTCCCAGATCGGCTTTCCGGACAGATCATGCGCGGCGAGCATCTGCTTGAACCGCGCGATGACATCGATCACGGCTTCGGGTTCGCTGACATAGCCGTGAAAGGCGAAGACATCGGCATATTGTCCGCCACCTTGCGCCATGAAGGTCTCTTGCCAACGATAGCCGTCCGGCGTGCCGTTGGACGACGGCGTCAGCACCACCAGGCCGGGATCGCTGGCCTTGATGATCTGATAGGCCCGCTTCTGCATCTCGACCATGGTCGCGATATCGCCCGAATAATATTTGGGATCCTCGGGTTCGTTCCAGATTTCAAAGTATTTGATGCGTCCGGCGGCGCGCGTGACTGCCGCCCGCACCCAATCATCCCATGAGGCGAGATCGGCCGGCGGCGAACTCGCGCCCGGCGTGAACGCCGGCGGCGCATCCTTCACCGAGGCCGCCCATCGCGGCGTGAAGGCGAGATTGAGAACGATATCGACATGCGCGCGCTCGGCGGCTGCGAGGATCGCGTCGAACCGCGCCCAGTTGTAGAAGCCGGGCGCCGGATTGACCTGCGCCCAATAGATCGCGCCCCACAGCCGGACGCCGTCAAACCTGATCTCGGGCCACGGCTGCGACGAACCGATCGCGTTGACCGTCATGCCGAAAAACGTCGGCGGGATCACGGCATTCACACGGCTCGCATCGAGCGCATCGGTGGTCAGTGAGGCATTCCATCGCAGCGGCCATTTGTGAGCCAACGGCACCAGCGTGCTCAAAACCAGTGCAATCAATGCCCCGCTGCCCCAATCCCTCAACGTGCCTGCCATGTCCGTGTCTCGTCGCCGTCACATCCGCACAGGGATTGCATCATGGAAGCCGCGCATGTTAATTCCAATGTTAGTCTGATTGTGATGTTGTTAGGTCAATGATATAGATCATCGCAAATGTCGAGAGCTGAACCATCACCGCGGCGGATCCTGATCATCGTCGAGAACCTCCCGGTTCCTTTCGATCGCAGGGTGTGGTGCGAAGCGACGTCGCTGCGCAAGGCGGGCTACGAGGTCTCGGTGATCTGCCCGAAAGGCCGCGGCCATGACGAATCCTACGAATGCCTCGAGGGTATTCACATTTACCGTCATCCGATGCCGGTGGAAGCGCGCGGCATCGCCGCCTACCTGATCGAATATCCGGTCGCGCTGTTCTGGGAGACCTGGCTCGCGACCAAGGTCGCCTGGAAGCACGGCTTCGACGTGATCCACGGCTGCAATCCGCCGGACCTGATCTTCCTGGTCGGTCTGCTGTTCAGGCTCGGCGGCAAGCGCTTCGTGTTCGATCATCACGACGTCAATCCCGAGCTCTACGAAGCGAAATTCGGCCGCAGGGACATTTTCTGGCATCTGCTGCGGCTGGTCGAGTATCTCACCTTCAAGACGGCGAGCATCTCGATCGCAACCAACGAATCCTATCGCGAGATCGCGATCGCGCGCGGCCGGATGCCGGCGAGCCGGGTGTTCGTGGTGCGCTCCGGCCCAAATCTCGAGCGGGTGCGCTCCCGCCCGGTCGATCCGGCCTGGCGCAACGGCCGGCGCCACAGCGTCGGCTATGTCGGCGTGATCGGCCAATCCGAGGGCATCGACCTGCTGCTGCAATCGATCGGCCACATCGTGCACGACCTCGGACGTACCGACGTCCAGTTCAACATCGCCGGCACCGGGCCGGAATGGAACGCAGTCGTCGCGCTCTGCGCGGAGATGAGGCTCTGCGACTACGTGACCTTCACCGGCGCGATCGCCGACGACGCATTGTTTACGATGCTCTCGACCGCGGATGTCTGCGTCAATCCGGACCGGGTGACACCGATGAACGACATCTCCACGATGAACAAGATCATGGAGTACATGGCGCTCGGACGGCCGATCGTTCAGTTCGACGTCCGCGAGGGCCGGCGCTCGGCGCTCGACGCCTCGCTCTATGCGGCGAAGAACGATCCGATCGATTTCGCCGACAAGATCATTGCGCTGATCGATGATCCGGCGCAGCGGCAGACCATGGGGGCATTCGGCCGCAGCCGCGTCGAGCGCAAATTGTCCTGGACGCACGAGGAGCCGAAGCTGCTCGCCGCTTACGAGGCGCTGTTCACCAGGAAGGCACCGCTGCCGGGCCGCGCACCGCGCACGACCACCGAGCGGCCGTCCGCGCCGGCCTCCAACGCCAAAGCTGCCGCCGGGCGGGCATCGCCTTGATTGCCCTGCCGCTTCACCCAACTCGAGAGCATCGGTTGATGGCGCCTGCGCCGTCAGCGATCGGGCGCGGCACCGCCGCGCGCCCCCGCATGTCCGGATCAGTGAAGGTCGAAGCATGAACGTCAGTATCTTCGGCCTGGGTTATGTCGGAACGGTCTGCGCGGCCTGCTTCACCGAACTCGGTCACCAGATCATCGGCGTCGACAAGAGCGTCGCCAAGGTCGACCTGATCCGTAAAGGCCGCTCGCCGGTCATCGAACCCGGCATCTCGGACAAGGTGGCGCGCGCGGTCGCGACCGGTCAGTTGACCGCGACCACCGATGCCACCGAGGCGATCGTCAACAGCGACATCTCGATGGTCTGCGTCGGCACGCCCTCGTCGGGCAACGGCAATCTCGACCTGACCGCGATCCGGGAGGTCGCCATCGAGATCGGTCGTGGCCTGCGCGCCAAGAACGCACCGCATACCGTGACGATCCGCTCCACCGTGCTGCCGGGCACCACCCGCGGCACCGTCGGTCCGCTGATCGAGGAAGCCTCCGGCAACAAGATCGGCCGCGATTTCGACCTCGCGTTCAATCCGGAATTCCTGCGCGAAGGCAGCGCGATCGCGGATTTCAACGCGCCGTCCAAGACCGTGGTCGGCGCCTTCAACCAGGACACCGCCGACCGCGTCATGGCGCTCTACAAGGATCTGCCGGGCGCCAAGATCACCCCGCCGGTCGAGACCGCCGAGCTGGTCAAATATGTCGACAACAGCTGGCATGCGCTGAAAGTGAGCTTCGCCAACGAGATCGGCACCATCGCCAAGACGCTCGGCATCGACGGCCGCAACGTCATGAACATCTTCATGCAGGACACCAGGCTCAACATCTCGGCGGCCTATTTGCGCCCGGGCTTTGCCTTCGGCGGCTCCTGCCTGCCCAAGGACGTCAAGGCGCTGAGGCACCTCGCCCACAGCCGCGGCCTGTCGGCGCCGGTGCTCGAAAGCATCCTGCCCAGCAACGAGATGATCATGTCGCGCGGCACCGACTGGATCCTGTCGCATGACGGCCGCCGCATTGCGTTCCTCGGCATCAGCTTCAAGGCCGGCACCGACGATGTCCGCGAAAGCCCGTTCGTGGCGCTGGTCAAGCGCCTGCTCGGCGAGCAGCGCGACATCCGGATCTTCGACCCCAATGTGCAGCTGTCGCAGTTGATCGGCGCCAACCGTGAGTTCCTGATGCGCAACCCCGACCTGGTCGGCCTGCTGCATGACGACGTGACGGCGACGATCGAGTGGGCCGACATCATCGTGCTGACGACGGCCGATCCACGCTTCGTCGCGGCGCTGACCGCAACCCGTCCCGACCAGGTCGTGCTCGAACTGTCGGATATCGGACTGCCCGAACAAGTCCGCGCCAAAGTGAACGGTTTCCACTGGTAGGGATCACCATGGCCACCATGGGCCAGATCGAGCGTCCCGAAATCCGCTTTCACGACGAGATCTCGTCGGCGTGGGAGACGCTGCATCGCGGCCGCACCTTCAAGGCACGCACCGCCGCGATGTTCGGTCTGCTCGGGACAACCGATCTCTCCGGACAGCATTGGCTGGATGCCGGCTGCGGCACCGGAACGCTCGCCCGCCTGCTCGCCGCGCGCAACTGCAACGTCACCGGCGTCGATGCATCGCCGGACATGGTCGCGGCCGCACGCGCCCACCGCACCGACGGCAGGCTCGCCGAACGGCTCACTTTCAGGCAGATCCCAACGATCGAGAGCCTGCCGTTCGCGGATCGCGCCTTCGACGGCGTGCTGTGCGCCAGCGTGTTGGAATATGTCCCGGACGTTACACGGTGCCTCGCCGAGATCCATCGCGTGCTCAAACCCGGCGGGCTGTTGCTGGTCTCGATCCCGAACCGCGGCTCGCTGCTGCGCCGGAGCTACAAGCTCGCTCACGCCGCGTCCTTGCGCATGTCGCCGCGACCGCTGTTCCGCTATCTCACATACTCCAAATTCGACGCCTCGCTGGCCGCCATGCAGGACCTGCTGCGGCAGCACGGCCTCTCGATGCTGGCTGCTGGCTTTGCCGGTTCGCCGCTCCCGCCGGCGCTCGATCGCCGGGCCGCCGTGGGCACGCTGATCAACGTGCTGGCGCGGCGCGACGATTGATGCGGCGATCGGTGGGCTGCGTCAGGCCTTGATCGCCATCAGCGACTTGGTCATGCCGAGATATCGTTCACGGTAGATCCGGGCGTCCGGAAACGTCTCCGTCATCTCGCGCCAGTCGAATAGATGCCAGTCGGGCGCGGTCCGCTTGAACCAGAAGCGGTTGAATTGCTCAATCACCGAAATCTGCATCCGCCTCGGCAGCAAGACGATGATGCCGGGCAGCCAGGTGTGGCTCTCGATCGGAAAATAGCGGTACGGCGTCTGCACGTAGAACGACTTCGCGACCCGCGCGATCTCGCCCGCAAATCGGTTCTGGTGCGCCCGGGCAATGTCACGGAATGCCGCGTCGCTCGCGATCGTGACGACCCGCTGCTTCGGCCCGGTCACGTGCTCGATCACCGACGAGCAGAAGCAGAAGTCGAACGCCTGATCGTCGAACGGCAGCCGCTCGGTCTCCCGCAGCAGCACTGTCTTGAAGCCGAAGCGCTCGCGCGCGGCTGTCAAATCGTCCGCCGAGATGTCGCAGACCGTGATGTCGGTGTGGTACGGCAGGATCGCGCGGATGTGCCGGCCGCTCCCGCCGCCGAGATCGAGGATCTTCGCATCCAGCGGCACGTTGACGGTACGGACGAGGAATTCGCCGCGCCTCCTGCGTGCTACACTGGAAAATCGGGCCTGAATTGCCCTCAGCAATGTCCGTCTCCCGCCAGCGTTTGACCTGTCGCGCTCACTTGATGGCCTCGAAGAAGATCGACTCGTCCGGCCGGTTGTCGAGCCGGTCGATGTCGGGACAGACGCCTTCACGATAGGCTCGTGTGTAGGTCTGCGAGCAGCCCGCCGCACTGAACAACGCCGCGAGCGACGCGCGAGTAAAGCCCCAGTGATGCGCGAACGCCACTTCGCCCCGACGCTCGATCTCGAATACGCCCCTGAGGAAAGCCTGCGGCGCGGCCGGATCATAAAGCGCGACGATCCGTTCCATATCGGGCACGACGATGCGGCACACCCCGCCGGGCGCTAGCACGCGAGCGATCTCACGCGACAGCCGCTCGACCTCGTCGGGAAACAGGTGCTCGAAGACATGCGCGCTGAACACCGCCGATAGGCTGCGGTCCGCGAACGGCAGCGGCTTGGTCAGATCCATATAGCGGAGCCCGTCGAACCTGCCCAGGCGGTGCTCGGCATAGCGGGCATCGCTGAGCAGGCCGGCGAGATGCAGCGCCCTCGCCGCGAACGGCAGCTTCGCGATCCACAGATGCATCGTGATGTCGGTGTTGATCCAGGCCTCGATGCCGCAGTTGAAGGCACCGATATGCAGCTTCGGCAGCGAGCGGCCATGCGCGTCGTCGGTCATGGCCGCTCCCGCACCGCGCTGGTCCACACCACGACGATCACCGACGCAGCGCTGGAGGCGACCATCGCCGCAACGGCGCCCATCACCTGCCAGGCCGCTGCCGCCAGCGGCAGGACACCGCACAACGCGACGAGGCCGGCGATCCGGCTCAGCATGAACCGTTGCGGCTTGCCGGTCGCGAACAACGGCAACGCGAGGCCGAGCCACACCGCGTCGAGCCCCATCGCGACGGCCATCAGGCCCAGGCTGCCGATCCCGATCTCATAGCCCGGTCCATGAATCACGAGCGCCAGGATGCGCTGCCCGAACAGCACCACCAACGCGCCATAGGCGGCCGCGATCGATCCGAGCAGCAGAGCATTTTCGCGAGCCGCGGCGGCAACCGCACCGCGCCTGCCGGCGCGCAGCTCGGCAGCGATTTCCGGCAATCGAACCGAGAACATCGTCGCGCAGAACTGGCTCAGCGGCGCGAACAGCAGGAGCAGGATCCGCAGCGACGCGCTGGCTTGCAGCCCGATCAGAACACCGCAAACCGGGATCAAGCCGATGCTGCCGATCCAGTAGGTCAGCGAGGTCGCCACGAACCAGCGGCCATTCCTGACCAGCCGCCGCAGCGAGCCACGAAAGATCCGACGTTGCGGCCATGCCAGCTCGCTCGTGTAGGCCAGCAGCAGACCGCCGGCGACCACAGCCGAGATCGCGATGCATGCCATCGCCGCAGCCGCGCCGGTGAGCCTGAGACCGATCATCAGCACAGTCGAGACCACAAGTGCCGCACAGTAGGCCAGTGATGACATCACGGCGCACGGCAGCCGCCCATCGAGATAGGACATGCGGCGGAACATGCTTTGCAGGCGAACCGCCGGGATTGCGAGCCCGGTCACGATCATCAGTCCGCCCGCGTCGTTGCCCGCGGCGGCGAGCGCCACGCCCGCGATCGCGAGCAGCAGGCCGAGCGTCGCCGAGACCAGCAGCGCCGAAACATACAGTCCGAGCCGAAGCTGCGGCCATTGCGATTTCGGAATGCGATGCGCGGTGGCCGGCAGGCCGTCGTCGAACAGCCCGCGCAAGACCACCGCCTCGACCAAGATCGAGAACGACCAGGCGACGCTGAACCGACCGAACGAACTGATATCGAGCACATTGGCCAGCACGATCGTCAGCAGGAACGCCGCGCCGCTGAGCAGCGCTTGGTCGACCAGGCCGAGCCCGACATTACTCCCCACGCGCCGCAGCCAGCGCAACGGCCGGTGCAGCACACCGTCGTCGCCTGTTGCGGCGGCCACTTGGTCCGGCCTGTCGGTCAATGCCGTCATGCTTCACTCGCGCGCATGGTGAACACCCGCTGCGGCGCCGCCTGCCACCTGGCCTCCGGGCCGAAATAGCACCAGAACACCAGCACGCAGCCGAAATAATTGTGCAGCAACTGGCTCGAGTCATTGGCTGACGCGATCACCACGAACAACAGCATCGCAAACGGCGCGATCCAGTACGTCCCCTGCCGCTCGAACGTGAAGACGATGGTGTTCCACAACGCCCGCGCCAGCAGCAGCACATAGAGCGCCCCACCGAGCAAGCCGAACTGAAGAAAGGCATCGAGATAGGAGTTCTCGAACGAGCCGAACTCGGTGTTCCAGGGTGCCATCCGAGTCAGCTCGTTCACGGGCGCATTCGGCAGTTCGTTGAAGAACCCCGAAAACCCGTAGCCGAGCCACGGGTGCTGCCAGAAGAAATGCGGCCACACCGACCAGAGAAACGAGCGTCCGGTCAGATTGTCGCTGCGGCCGACCAGGCCATACAACTCATCACTCGGCACGACGTAGGCCACCAGCGCAAGCGCAGCGAGCCCGAGCCAATAGATCGACGCCGCGCCCCTGCGCCCGAGCAGCACCAGCAACAACCCGAAGGTCAGGGCGATCGTCGTCGCCATGCTGATCAGCGGTCCGGCCGAGCCGGCCGCCGCAAGCGCAACGCAATGGCAGGCCATCACGAGCAGCGACCAGCCGAATTGCCACCGCGGTCCCGCCAGCATGCGCACGAAACAGATCAGCGCCATGAGCCCAAAAAAGGCGCCGGCGAGATTCTTGTGGCCAAAAATGCCCGCATAGGCCTGGGTCCCGAGCACTGTCGGCCGATGCAGCGGATCATAGTCCCATTGCGAGCCGATCACCGGAAACAGCACGACGTGAACGATCAGCACGGCGACCCCGATCCGGAACAGGATGTCGACGAGACGATCGACCGGGCAGCGGATCACGACCCACGCCGCGAACAGCGTGGTCATGAGATACATCGCGAACTTGACCGATGAACCGGCGGCGTCGGCACTCACGGCCAACGACACGACCGCGACAGATACGAACGCAAGGTAGAGATGCGAATGCAGCAGCAGAACGCCGAAGCGTTTCCGATCGACCGCGACGTGCAGTATCAGGAGAACATAGAGCAGCAGCCATGCGCCGCGGAACAGGGTGGATTCACCGGCTCTCTCGGCGAACGAGATGCCTTCGATGAAATTGAACAGGAAATAGACGCAGCCGAGCACCATCACCAGATAGGCGTGCAGAAAGACATCGGTGCGCGACAGCCATCGCCCGATCATTGCGCTGCTTCCCGCAAGGCTGGCGTCCCCAGAGCATGATCGACCGCAGCCATGAAACGCAGGCCCGCGTCCGCGAGCGCATTCCCCAGCACGCTTTGCCTGGCGCTCCGCGACATCGCTTCCCAGCGCGCGGGATGCTCCAGCACGGCGCGCGCCGCATCGACCCACGCCTGCTCATCCAGCGCTCGGACATAGCCGTTGTCGCCGTCACGCACCAATTCGCCACCGGCTCCGACATGCGGCGACACCAGGCACGGGACCCCGCACTGCAAGGCCTCGTTGCACACCAGGCCCCATGGTTCAAGGAGCGACGGCAGCAACAGCAATCGCGACTGCTGATAGACCCCCGATATCGCCTGCCACGGCACATAGCCGTCGTGCGCGACGTCGATGCCGACGGCGCCAAGCCGCGCCAGCATGCGCCGCTCGGCCGCACCGGAGCCGACCACCCGGACGCTCAGCCCGGGCAAGGTCCGACCGAGCGCGATCGCAACGTTCTCGAAGAAGATCGCATTCTTGGCATCGTCGTTGATGCGGGCGCACCAGAGCAGGTGGAACGGCCGCTCGTCGAACGCGGGCACGTCTTCCGGCGGACCCCATGCCGGCACCAACGGCACCACGAACAGGTCGTCGTCGCGCACGCCCTCGCCGCGAAAATAGTCCCTGCCCCTGTCGCTGCAACACACCACAGCGTCGCAATGACGCAACAGCCAGGGCCGCGCCAGACGATGATAGGCCGTATCGGGCATCGTCTCGCGCCAGCCGTCGATGGTCAGCGCCAACGCCCTGCCGTTGGCGCGCGCCCATGCCGCGCCGGCCAGCATCGAGGGATAGAAGCCATTGACGAACAGCAGGTCCGGCGCGAGCGCGCTCAAGGCGCGCCCGATCCAGAAATTGACGTGGGTGTGACGCGACCGCGACAGCGGGATCGACAGGCCGGGCACGGTGCGCGCGGTGTAACGCGGTTCGAACGATCCGGCCCAGCATCGATCGGCCTCCTGCGCGGTGCAGGACAGCACGGCGAGATCCAGTCCACGGTCGACCAGCTCGTTGTAGAGCCGGTTGGTATAGGGAGTGATCATGTTGTTGAAGACGACCACGCGCGGTGCCATGGCTCAACGGTCCCGCGCCAACGCGGCCGCCGCATCGCGCCGGCAGAGTGCCCCGCAATGATAGGTCGCAAGCCGGGTCGCGAAGCCCGGGCCGAGCGCCAACAGCGTCTTGCGCACGATGCTCTTGGCGAGCGCCCTCGCCTGCGACGAATGGAATCCATGTACCGCCAGGCTGTGGTCATAGATGCCGAAGCCCGTAACCGCGAGGCCGGCGGTCTCCAGCACCAGGCGGAACGTGTCGGGCGTGTAGAAATTGATGTGGCCGATGTCGAGCGTCGATTGCAGCGCCCGGCCGCTGGTCCGGGCGTGCAACTCGCACGGCACCTCGACATAGACGAAGCCTCGCGCGACCCGGGCCAATTCGCGCAGGAATGCGCGCGGCTCCGGCACGTGTTCCAGCACGTGGCTGGCATAGACCAGATCGAACGATCCGTCGGTGAACGGAATCGTCGCACCGTCATAGATCGACCAGTGAAACGGGGCTGCGGCCGCGCCGTCAGTCTCCAGATTGGTGGCGGGATCGATCACGTCGATGCCCGTGAAGTCCCGGCCGACGCCGACCGCCGACAGCCGCGCCAGCACGGCGCCCGTGCCGCAACCGACCTCGAGCACGTTGCCGACCGCGGCGGCCGACGCACCGAGCAGGCCGGCGATGTGATCGGCCTTGTCGACCGCGCAGACGCGCCGCCAATCGCGCTCGTGCGCCGAGTAGACGCCCTCATAATGCGCGTTGTGCTGTCCGACGCTGAATTCCATCGTCATGGTCTGGCTATCGCCTCGGGTCTCTCACTCGGTGTAGCCGTATCGCCCATAGTGCGAATTGTAATAGTAGTTCTTGCCGCCATAGCCGCTGTAGCGGCTCATCGCGGCGATATCGGCCTTGTTGAGCACGACGCCAAGCAGGTTCTCGTTGACGGCGCGGGCGCTGCGCAGCGCGCGCTCGACCACCTGGACCTGGGTCTTGCCCCACTCGACGACGAAGATGAATGAATCGACGAAATGCGCGGTGGTGCGGACGTCCACCACCGGCGTGAGCGGCGGGAAATCGACGATCACGTAGTCGTAATGGCCGCGGGCCCGGTCGATGAACTCCTTCATCTGGTCGGAGGCCAGCACGTCATGCGAATGCGCGATACGCGATCGCGTCGCTCCCGGCAGGAAGGCAAGCCCGGTCTCCGGATCGCGCCACACCGTATCGTGCAGCGTCGCGTTGTTCGACAGCACGTCCAGAATGCCGCGCTCGGCGGTCGCGGCGACCTTGCGGCTCAGCGAGGGATTGCGCAGGTCGCAATCGACCAGCAGCACGCGCGCGCCGCTTTGGGAGACCAGCTGTGCGAACACGAAGGCCAATGTCGACTTGCCTTCATTCGGCAACGCCGAGGTCAGGCCGAGGATCTTCGACGGCTTGGTGACGTTGAGGTCGGCGTTGACCTTGATCGAACGGATCGCCTCGGAGAACCGCGAGAATGGCGCATCGATCGCAGCCCACAGCACCGGCTCGGCGCCGCGCTGGATCGCGCGCGGGGCGCCTGGAAGACTGGGCCGGCCTGCTGCAACCGCGGCCTTGATCTGCCCCGGCGGCACGCGCGGAACGATGGCGATGCAATCGGTGTCGAGGATCGCCTCGACCATGTCGGCGGTACGGAACACGCGGTCATAGAGGTCGCGCAACACCCCGAGCCCGAGTCCGGCGATCAGGCCGCCGAGCGTGGAGATCGCCAGCACGACCAGGGTCTGCGGATGGCTCTTGCTGAGCGGGCGCGAGGCGCGGGTGATCACCCGAGCCTCGCTGACCGGGAACGACTGCTGCTGCACGTTCTCCATGTAGCGCTGCAGGAAATTGTCGTAGAGCGAGCGATAGGTTTGCGCCGAGCTCTGCAACTCGCGTAGCGTAACCTGCGCCTGGTTGGTGGACTGCGACTGCGACACCGATTCATTGACCGCGCGCTCGATCTCGTTCTGGCGCTGCAGGGCGATCGCATAGTCGCTCTTGTAGCTCTCCGCGAGCCGCTTCAGCTCGTCCATCATCGATGACTGGACCTCGCGCATCTGGTTGCGCAGATTGACCGCAGCCAGATGGTTGTAGCCATAGCGCGACGACCAATCGGCCTCGCGATTGGCAAGCTCGAGATATTGCGAGCGCAGCTTGGTGATGACCTGGTTGTTCAGTGTATCGGCAACCGTCGCATCCGGTGCGCCGGCCTTCACCACCGCCTCGATGCGGTCGAGCTTGGCCTTGGCATCGGCGACCTGCGATTTCACCTGGACCAGCTGCGTGTTGAGCTCGCCGAGCTGCTGTTCGTCGAGCAGCTTGCCGCTGGAGGTGACGATGTTGTTGGCCTTCTTGTAGTCGAGCACCGCGCGCTCGGCATTGGATGCCTGCGAGCGCAGCTCCTGGATACGGTCCTGCAGCCAGACGCTGGCACGACGCGTCGCCTGATACTTGGAATCGAGCTGATCGACGATGTAGGCGTCGGCGACGGCGTTGGCGATCTGCGCGGCACGCTCGGGATCGAGCGAACGGAAGCTGATCTCGATCACATAGGTCATGCCGCGGCGACGGACGTCGAGCTGCTTCTGGAAGGTACGGACCGCGCGACGGGTGCGGTCGAATTCGGAGAGCGGCGCGCGGCGTGTAAACAGGCCTGACACGAAATCCAGCACCGCACCTGCCGCCCCCGTCCTGGAGCCGACGAATTCGGGATCGTCGGCGAGCTTGAGGTCCCGGATCACCGCGAGCGCCACGTTCTCGGACTTCAAGATCTCGACCTGGCTCTCGACCGCGGAGGAATCGACCGGCGCGTCAGTGACCGGCGATTGTTGCTGCATGACCTGGAATTTGCGCGTGTCCATGATCATCGTGGCCAGCGCGGTATAGCTCGGCGCGGCCGTCATCAGGTAGCAGATGCCGGCGAACAAGCAGAGCCCGGCGGTCCCGAGGATGATCCAGTACTGCCGCAGCAGATAGGAGATGAAGGCGTCGAACGTTTCCGCGAGCGACGGCAGTTCGGCCGGGCGATTTCTCAGATCGAGAGACGGCGGAATCTGGTTGCGCTGAAGCATCTCGTCCTATCGCCGCGGCGGCAGGACGGATCCTGCCCTCGCGCGCTCCAATGATCCCGGGATACGTCGCGCCACCATCACCGAAACGCATTGCTGCAAAGGGTTCGCCATCGGCAATCGCAAGCCCGCTCAAGGAGTAACGGTTGAAATAGCTGTGGTGCCGGCGCCCGCACCGATCGCCCGGGAGAGCCCGCACGGTGCACCAGGGGCCTGCGCCCTCGCAGCGACGCCGGCCGCCAACATCAAGGGCAGCGCCTGACCCGGCGCAGAAAAGCCGCCGGATCGCTCGAATGTGAACACGGTTATCTCCCTGACGACGACTAACAGTTAGTTAGCATAGTCGAGGTTATCGCGCCAATTAAATAGCCTTGCGATCGCCCCGGGGCACGCCCCACCGGACCAATGTTAATCGTCGGGATCCATGGACAACATCGGCGCACGCCGCGCCATCGCCGGCGACCCGGCGCGATGCGCCGATCATTGCAGGGCGGTCTGCGCCGGCACCGCGAACTTGATCGAATTGCGCAGCAGCGTCGCATTGTAGGCAGCCACGATCGGATCGTTCACCGTCGCGGTCACGAGCCGGATATGCTGCATCACCTTGGCGTCCTCGACCGACGCCGCGTTCGACGCATACAGCACGTCCTTGTTGCGCAGCTGGAAGCGCGTCGCCAGGAAATAGCCCGCCGGATCGCGGAAATTGATGTTGTACACGACCGGGATGATCGGTCCGGAATATTTGCCGACGTCGATGCCAAGCCTGGCGGCGACCTCCGGCAATTCGCCGCGATAGACGAACACCGAGGCCGGGTCGGCCGCGGCATCGTTCAGGCCGCCCGCCTTGGCGACCGCTTCGGCCAGCGAGATCCGCCAGGCCTCGAAATTGAACTGGCCCTGCGCGCCCGAGGCGCCGAAGGCGACGAAGGTCTGCGGCTCGCGATAGACATAGATGGTGTCGCCGGGATGGGCGTAGATATTGCTCTTGGGCTCGTAGACCAACTGGCCGAACGGCACTGTCGTGCGCTTGCCGTCGCGCTCCAGCATCACCCAGGTGTCGAACCCCTGCCCTTTCGGGCCGCCGGCGCGCGTGATCGCGTCGAGCACGCGCTCGCCCGCGGCATTGGCGGGGAAGCGGTTCGGCGTGTTGACCTCGCCGAGCACCGAGATCAGCGAGGTGCGCTGCTCGATCAGGGCGACGACGGCCTGCGGCTCGATGGCGCGGTTCTTCAGCGCATCGACGATCGAGCGTTGTACCTCGGTCGGCGTGCGGTTCTTGGCCCGGATCGCGCCGGCATAGGGCACCGAGATGTTGCCGTCGGTATCGACGTTCTGGTTCGGCAGGGTGATGTAGTTGCCCGGGCGCACGCCGGCCTCGGCCGGAATGAACAAGCCGCCAGCCGCAGCCTCGAAGATGGTGACGCTGACGACGTCGCCGATGCCGAACCGGATGTCCTTGGGCGGCGGACCCTGGATGCCCCCGGCGAGCTGTGGCGCGAACGATGCCAGCACGTTCTCGACCTGCGGCGTGATCTTGACCATTGCATAGGGCAGGCTTTCCGGGTCCTGCTGTCCGGCGAGAAGGTCCGAACTGGTGGGACCGTTGGTCGGCATATAGTGGCAACCGCCGACCAATCCGGCAGCCGCAAGCAAAAACATGACCCGACTGAAATTCGAACGCGGCATCACTCTACTCCGGACGTGCCGTAACATATCGATCATCGCAGCCACAAGGTTCGGCGATATATTGTGCTATGATCGATAGTGAATGTTATAGTGGTGAGGCAATTGGGCGACACCGGCGGCGTCACGGGTGTCATACCCGTAAGACAGCATTCCGGCTTTGATTTCGCGTGATATTCCGATTATCTCTGGATGAGATAGTTTGTGATAACCGACCCGGGGGTTCGATGACCCGCATCGCGGCACTGCCAATCGCACTGGCGACCGCGCTGTCGCTGTCTGGCGGCTCTGTCGCTTATGCCGCGGAACTCGGCGTTTCCCGGGCACCACGGGCTGTCCGCGTCGGCAATGACTGTCAGCGCCTGCAATATTGTCGTGGCAATCTCTGCCAATGGAAGCGGGTCTGCTGGCACGGCTGCCCGGATCGCTACTCCTGCGCCCCGCTCTACGGCGCCTACGGCCCATATGGCGGCCGCGACTATTGGGCCGCCTACAGCTATGGCGACCTGCGCCCGTTCTGAGCGCTAACAAATTAACAAATGACCACCCACCAGACTGCGGCCGGCATTCGCACGTGACCGGTTCAAAGCGACATGCCCGGTTAACCGCAGCTTAGGGGCCGCGGCTCGATAATGCCCGGGCACAGGGTTTCGTTATGTTGTTTGTTTTCCTCGGTAATTTGATCGCCGGCGGAGTTCTCGGGCTGCGCCTGCGCTGTCTCGCGCTGGTGCCCGTGGCGCTGGCGGAACTCGCGCTGCTGGCCACCACCGAAGCCTCGAGGCTGGAGACCGCGTTGCTGATGGTCGCAGCCGTCGCGGCGCTTCAGATCGGATATCTCGCGAGCACGTTCGGGCCGCTGATCTGGTCCCGCCCGCTCGCCGACGCACCGGCCGGGCGCCGCTCCGCATCGGCGCGGCAGGCCCTAGCCGCGCATGGCACACTCCCGATTTCCGTTGACCTCGCGGCGAGCCCGGGGCATCCCGCTGCCTTGCGTTCACATCCCTCCCAGGACCCGCACCTCCCGTGTGGAACGTCACGGCTTTCATCTGCATCTTGATCGGGGCGTCAATTCCGGTTGGTTTGCTCGACGCCTCGCTCGCCACCGGCCTGGTCGGCGCCGCAGCGGCGCTCGGCCTGCTGGCGAGCCTGATCGCGATCCGGCCGGGTGAACTGGGCTTCCTCAAGACGGTTGCCGGCCCTGCCGTCGCGACGGCACTCGTGCCCACGCTCTGGATCGTCCTGCAAATGCTTCCATTGCCGAGCCTGGCGCATCCGGTGTGGAAGTTCGCCGGCGAAACGCTCGGTGCGCCGCTCAGCGGCAGCATCACGATCGATACCGGCGCGAGCCTCGGCGCGCTGCTGCTCTGGCTGACACTGCTTTCGGTCATGATCGGCGCTGCCGCGGTCGCGATCGACCGCAAGCGCGCCGATATGGTGGCCCGCACCATCGCCGCGACAGCACTGGCTGCCGCGCTGATCCTGCTGCTCTCGAGCGATCCGCTCAAAGCCTGCCTCGGAGCCGCCGCGCCGGGCGCGAAGGCAGACGGATTCCTCGTCATCGTCCTCGCGGGTATTCCGCTCGCGCTCGCCCGCGCACTCGATGGCGGTGAACGTGCCGATGGCGGCAGCTCCACGCGGCTGCGCTGGCTGCTCGCCGCGAGCACGGCGGTCTGCATCGCCAGCGCCTGCTGGTATGGGCATCGCGGCGCCGCGATCGCAGTCGCCGCCGGCATCGCCCTGGTTCTGATGACCTTCGCCGCGCGCAGGCTTCACCTGCATCGCTGGAGCAGCGCTGGCGCCGCGGCGGCGATCGCGTTGATCGCGCTGGCGACGGCGGTCGCCAACCGCCATGCCGACGTCGCGCTGGCCGTGGCCTTCGCCGACGCGCCCGCTGACGTCGTGCAATCGAGCCACAATCTGCTCGCCGACCTGCCCGCGCTTGGCAGCGGCGCCGGCACCACGGCGACGCTGGCATCGACCTATATGGACTGGCAGGGTCCGACGGCGCGGCCCGTGGTGGCGACCAGCGCCGCCGCCTTGATCGCCCAGTTCGGTCCCGCCATGTTCTGGACAGGACTGCTGGTCACGATCGCGGGTATCGCCGCGTTCACCATTGGAGCGCGCAATCGCGGTCGCGACTGGTCCTATGCCGCGGCGGCGGCAGCGGTCTTGCTGACGCTGCTGCTCGCCGCATTCACCTTGCCGGAATTGCCGGCGCTACCGGGAGTCATCGTGTTGGGAGCCGTGATCGGAACGGGTTTGGCGCAGCGGATCAGCCGGTCCCGGCTGCAAGCGGGCTAGAGCTCGGATGCGCAACCTGATCCGGCGCCTTGTCGGCAAGACTGACGACCGCGAACACGCGGGCGACCAGACGTGCATCTATGCCGTCGGCGATATCCACGGCCACGCCGAGCTGCTGCACGAGATCTGCGCCCGCATCGACGCCGACATCCGCAGCACGCGGCCGGCACGGGTGATCGAGGTGTTCCTCGGCGACTACGTCGACCGCGGGCCGGAGTCGCGCGAGGTGATCGCGATGCTCGACCAGCGCCGCCGTACGCGGAAGGTGGTCTGCCTGCTCGGCAACCACGAAGCCTGCCTGCTCGAATTCCTCGTCAATCCCGAGATGCTGGCGCGATGGCGACAGTTCGGCGGCCTGCAAACGCTGATGTCCTATGGACTGTCGCCCTCCCCCAATCCCGGCGTCGCCGAACGCAGGGCGCTCGCCAAGCAATTGATCCGTCAGATGCCGCCGGCCCATCTCACGTTTTTGCGCTCGTTGCCGATCACCTACTCGCACGGCCGCTATTTCTTCGTGCATGCCGGCGTCAGGCCCGGCATCGCGCTCAAGCAACAGCGCAAGGAGGATCTGCTCTGGATCCGCGACGACTTCCTGGTGTCGGAGGATGATTTCGGCAAGATCGTGGTCCACGGCCATACGCCGGTGCAGGAGGCCGAACTGCTGCACAACCGCATCAATGTCGACACCGGCGCCTATGCGACCGGCCGCCTGACCTGCGTCAAGCTCGAGGGCCCGCGCCGAACCCTGCTGATGACCGGCTCCCCCGCGGCGCGCCATGACTGACGCGGTCGTGCAGCGCGCGCAGCGGCTGTCACCGGCATTCGTGCCGGTCGCGGTGCTGGTGGGCGCCGTGACGCTGGCCTTGTCGGCATGGTGGCTCGCTGCGGATGCGTTGCGTACCCGACCGGCGCGCGCGGCAGGCATCGGCGTCGTCAGGAGCGAGCTGTGGCTGCGCGACGGCTGGAGCGAATTGCCGGCCTCGCCCGAGGCCGCCGAAGCCGCTTTCACGCGCGCGCTTCGCCTCTCACCGATGGACGCCGGCGCCTGGTTCGGCCTCGCCTCGGCGACCGGACGGTTCGACTGGCTGAATCCGACCGCGTCGCGGGCGCTGAAGATGTCCTACTACACCGGCTTCAACCGCAGCGACCTGATCGCGCCGCGCCTGATCCTGCTGGCGCAGGTCGACACGGCGCGTGACGTGGAGCTCGTCGATCTGCTGCGCCGGCAGATTCGCCTGATCCTCAGCCGCGCGCCGGAGCTGAAGGGCGCGATCGGCCAGGCCTATCGCGTGGCTGGCGACGCCAACCGGCACATCATCGAGCAGGAATTCAAGGACGCCGGCCAGGACATTCCGCACTAGAGCCTTTCCCGTTTCGATGGAATCGGAACGGAGCTTCAGGTTTCTTGTCTTGACGCG
>NZ_DDOP01000065.1:81502-105190 GCF_002341725.1 Bradyrhizobium sp. UBA2491 | reverse complement strand
CCCCTCACCCGATTTGCTACGCAAATCGACCTCTCCCAAGGGAGAGGTGAACTTTCGACGCCGCCCAAGCTCACCCGAATCTCATCCGCCGTCGCGTCACTCATCAGCATCGATGGCGAGCACTGCAAAACTCGCCAGCCAGTGTTCGCCCATATAGTCGCCGGCGATATGCGGCAGGCCTGCATCGAGGTGGTGTCGTGCGGCGTCCCGCAGGATTGGGCGACGCGCATCGGCTTCAGGCAATGCGGCGGCCAGGGCGCGCCAGCACCATGCACGGCTGAGATTGAGCCCATCGAGATGCGCAAGCTTGCCGTCGGTGCGATCGGTGACCGTCGCGGGGTGGAACAAGGTTGCGGGCTCGTGCTGCGCCAGGCGCGGCAGGAAGCGGTCGAACCAGGGCAGGAAATCGCTGGGCGATAGTAGTCGCCGCATGCACTCCGCTTCGATCAGCGCAGACGATTGGAAATCGTCGCCGCTCGGCTCGCCCCAGGCGGGGCAGTCCCGATCGGCGCCATACCAGCGCAGCGCCGTCTCGCGCAGCAGCGCGCCGAACGCATCGTCCTTCGTCGCGGTGGCGTAGTCGGCCGCCATGCGCAGCCCAAAGGCGGTGTTGAAATGGGTGCCGACCCGCACCGGATAGGTCGCGAGCGGCAGGAAATCGCGAAAGCGCTGCGCGAAAATCCCGGCGAGTGGAGCGATCCGCGCGCGCCACCGCGTCTCATCGAACAGCCAGAGTTCGGCCGCGAGCTTCAGCAACCAGCCCCAGCCATACGGGCGCTTGAAGCCGCGTGCGGTCGGGGCCGCGAGATAGGCGCATTCGACCGCGATCTTCTCGGCGACGAACTGTGCATCGAACAACGCGCGGATCTCGTCCGCGACGTCCGATGACGGATAGCGCCGCAGCAGCCGGGCGAGCATCCAGTAGCTGTGGACGCAGGAGTGCCAGTCATAGCTGCCGAAGAACACCGGATGCAGGTCGCGCGGCGTGCGCGCATCCTGCGGCCCGGCCAGCACGTGATCCGGCTTGTTCGGATATTCGCGACCGACATGGCCGAGCGCGATGCGGGCGAAACGAACCGCGAGCTGTTCGGTCAGGGACGTTGCGGTCATGGTGAGGAGCTCTCCTCGCGCCGAACCAGCATCTCGATCAGGCGCGGTGCAATATAGATCGGAAACTGCGTCGCGGCGAAGAACAGCGTCGTCATCGGCGAAGCCGCTGCGCCCATCGCCGACCAGACCAGCCCGACATTGCGGTTGCCGAGAATGAGCCCCGCGGTGAGCCGTTCGGCCAGAGAGCCCGGCGTGAGCACCGCGCCAAGCACTTGCAGCGCAAGATTGCAGGCGAGGGCAAGGCCGACACAGATGGCTGCGGCACGCGGCTGTGCTGCGATCTGCGCACGCACCCCGGCCATGGTGGAGATCGCAAACAGCAGCAGCGAGGCGAGTACGAACGCGTCGATGATGCGCGAATGCCGCGCCAGTTGCGCGCCGGCCTGACGGCGAAGCAGCAACGCCAGCGCGCTCGCACTGCCGAGCAGCAGCGCCAGCCGGGCGGCGAGCGCCAGCGGATCGAGCGCGAGACCGGCAAATCCCGCCGCGATCAACGGCACGGTGACCGGCGCCAGCGCCATCGACAGCAGCGTCACGGCAAGCGGCACGGTGCCATCGAAGCCAAGCATCCGCGCCACCGCCGCGGTGCCGCTCGACGGCGGCGCGCAGACCGACAGCACCAGCGCGACGACCAGTTCGGTCGGCAGCCCGGCACCGCGCGCGGCGAAGCCGATCGCGAGCGGACAGACCAGCATCGCGAGCGCCGGCAGCAGCAGCCAGACCAGCGGCCGCCGCAGCGCACGACGGAACGCCGCGCCATCGACCTGGAGGAAGGTACCGAGCACCAGGACGAAGATCGCCGCCGCCATCAGCGGGCGCATGCTGTCGGCCAGGACAGGAAAGGCCAGTCCGGCCATCACGCCGACGATCAGCAAGGTCGGCCCGCGCGGCATCAGCCTTGCGAATGATCGTCCCTGATCCTGCCGCCCTGTCGTCATGACCAGAGCTATAGGCGCGGCCAAATCATTGTTGAAATCGATTATTTCCATGACCATTATTGCTTATATGAATTTAGCCGCCGTCGATCTCAATTTGCTGGTCGCCTTCGAGGCGCTGATGGAGGAACGCCACGTCACCAGGGCAGCCGAGCGGATCGGCCTGGCCCAGCCATCGATGAGCAGCGCGCTGCGGCGGCTGCGCGCATTGTTTGCCGACGAATTGTTCCTGCGCGCGGGCGCCGGCATGCAGCCGACCGAAAAGGCATTGGCGCTGGCCGGGCCGATCGGCGAGGCGCTGCGGCAGATCCGGGGCGCGCTGGCACCGGATCAGGGCTTCGATCCGGCCACGGCGCGCAGGCGCATCAGCATTGCCGCGACCGACTACGGCGATCTCGTGCTGGTGCCGGAACTGACCCGCCTGTTGCGCATGGAGGCGCCGGGTATCGACCTTGCCGTGCGTCCGCTCACCGATCCGACCGTGGCCCTGGCGAAACTCGAGCGCGCCGAACTCGACGCGCTGATCGGTGGCCATCTGCCGGACTCACCGCGCTGTGTCCGGCAGCGGCTGTTCGAGGAGCGCTATGTCTGCATCCGCGACGCGGCGCGCGCCAGCCCATCGGAACGCCTGAGCCTGCAAGACTATGCCGGCCTGCCGCACGCGCTGTTCTCGGCGGCCGGCGGCGACGGCCTGCCGAGCGTGATCGACGCGCTGCTGGCGCGGCATGGGCTGAAGCGGCGGCTCGCCGTGACGCTTGCGCATGTGGTGGCCGTTCCGTTCAGCGTCGCGGGCACCGATCTGATCGCCACCATGGCCGAACGCATCGCCCGGCGCTTCACGCAGCTCGCCGACATCGCCATCGTCGCGCCGCCGATCGAGATCCCACCCTTCGCCATCGACCTGATCCATACCAGCCGCGCCGCTGACGATCCGGCGCTGCGCTGGTTCCTGGATGCGGTCGATCGCTGCGCCGGCCGGCTGCGGTGTTGAGCGGTGACGGATGATCGACAGGGGTGGCGAACGATGGCCGCCGCTCCCTATATTGGCGCCTGATCGAATCAGGCAGCTCATGCGCGTTTTCAGCGTTCCCGTTTCCGTGCCATTCCTGCGCACCGTCATCTCGGCGTTGGTCGATGGCCGGCTGGTTGCGGGATTCGAGGCGCGCAACGATCCGGCCAAGCTCGCCAACGCGACGCTGTATCTGCCGACCCGCCGCGCCGGCCGGCTGGCGCGCGAAATCTTCCTCGACGTGCTCGATTCCGATGCCGCGGTGCTGCCGCGCATCGTCGCGCTCGGCGACATCGACGAGGACGAGCTGGCTTTCGCCGACCAGACCGACGATGTCGGCGGCGCCGCGCCGCTGGAGATTCCGCCTCGGCTCGGCGAGCTCGAGCGGCGGCTGACCTTGGCGCATCTGGTTGCCGCCTGGGCCAAGACGCCGGTGTCGGCGCCGCTGGTGGTCGGCGGCCCGGCCTCGACCTTGCAACTCGCCGGCGACCTGGCGCGGCTGATGGACGACATGGTGACGCGCGGCGTCGACTGGCGCGCGCTCGACCGCCTGGTGCCGGACCAGCTCGACAGATACTGGCAGCATTCGCTCGACTTCCTGCGCATCGCCCGCGACGCCTGGCCGAACTACCTCAAGGAAATCGGCCGGATCGAGCCCGCGGCGCGGCGCGATATTCTGATCGAGGCGGAAGCGGCGCGGCTCGCCGCGCATCACGCAGGTCCGGTGATTGCGGCCGGTTCGACCGGCTCGATGCCGGCGACCGCCAAATTCCTCCACGTCGTAGCGAAGCTGCCGAACGGCGCCGTGGTGCTGCCCGGGCTCGACACCGATCTCGACGAAGCGTCCTGGGACACGATCGGCGGCGAGCACGGCGACGATGGCCGCTTCACCCTGCCGCCGTCGTCGAACCATCCGCAATTCGCGATGCACGCCTTGCTCGACCGCTTCGGCATCAAGCGCCGCGATGTCGAGAGCCTTGCCGCCCCCGCGCCGCTCGGCCGCGAGGTGCTGGTGTCGGAGACGATGCGTCCGTCGACCGCGACCGCGCAGTGGCACGACCGGCTCGAAAGGCCCGAGATCGTGGCGCGGATTGCCGCCGGGATGACCAACCTCACCGTGGTCGAGGCGCCTAATCCGGAAATGGAGGCGCTCGCGATCGCGGTCGCGATGCGCGAAGCCCGGCATCTCGGCAAGTCAGCCGCGCTGGTGACGCCGGATCGCGCATTGGCGCGCCGCGTGATGGCTTCGCTGACGCGCTGGAAGCTGGAGTTCGACGATTCCGGCGGCGACGCGCTGATGGAAACGCCGGCCGGCGTGTTCGCCCGCCTCGCCGCGGAGGCTGCCGCCAAGGGGCTGGAGCCGCCGACCTTGCTCGCTCTGCTCAAGCATCCGCTGTTCCGGCTCGGCGGCGCGCATGGGACGCTCAGGCGTGCGATCGAGGTGCTGGAAATCGCGCTGCTGCGCGGCACGCGACCGCAACCGGGGACCGGCGGACTTGCGCGCGACTTCGCGCGCTTCCGCGCCGAGCTGGTCAAGCTGCATGGCGGCGAGATCTCGTCGCTGCACGCGATGGAGCCGCGCGCCCGGCTGCGCGACAACGAGCTCAATCAGGCCGAGGACCTGATCACCAGATTGCAGGCGGCGCTGGCGCCGCTCGAACGCATGGCGTCGTCGAAACAACATGATTTCGCCGAGCTGGCGGCGCGCCACCGCGAGGCGCTGATCGCGCTGTCGGCCGACCATAACGGCGTCGCCATCGTGTTCGAGGAGCGCGCCGGCGCGGCGCTGGCCTCTGCCTTCGACGAGCTGCTCGCCAAGCAACAGCCGAGCGGGCTGATGACTCCGCTGTCGGATTATCCCGAGGTGTTCCAGACGGCGTTCGCCGACCGCATGGTGCGGCGGCCGGAATCGGCGCGCGCGCAGCTCAACATCTTCGGTCAGCTCGAGGCCCGTCTGACCGAATCCGATCGCGTCATCCTTGGCGGCCTGGTCGAGGGCGTCTGGCCGCCGGCGCCGCGGATCGATCCCTGGCTGAGCCGGCCGATGCGGCACGAGCTCGGGCTCGATCTTCCCGAACGGCGCATCGGCCTGTCCGCGCACGACTTCGCGCAACTGCTCGGCCATGACGAGGTGATCCTCACCCATGCCGCCAAGGTCGGCGGCGCGCCGGCGGTCGCCTCGCGCTTCCTGCACCGGCTCGAAGCGGTGGCGGGCGAAGCGCGCTGGAAGGCCGCGACATCGGCCGGCGAAACTTACGTGCAATATGCCGCCGAGCTCGACCGGCCCGACAAGGTCGAGCCGATGCCGCAGCCGGAGCCGCGGCCGCCGCGCGAGGCGCGGCCGCTGAAGATGTCGGTTACCGCGATCGAGGACTGGCTGCGCGACCCCTACACGATTTACGCGCGCTATATCCTCAAGCTCGATCCACTCGATCCCGTCGACATGCCGCTGTCGGCGGCGGATCGCGGCTCCGCGATCCACGAATCGCTCGGTGAATTCACGCAGGTTTACGCCGACGCGCTGCCTGACGACATCAAGAGCGCGTTGCGCGACATCGGGGCCAAGCATTTTGCGCCGCTGATGGAGCGGCCGGAGGCGCGCGCGCTGTGGTGGCCACGCTTCCAGCGCATCGCGGCGTGGTTCGCCGAATGGGAGCAGGCGCGGCGCGGCGGCATCGACGCCATCAAGGCCGAGATCCGCGGCGAGATCGGCATTCCGCTCGACGATGCCAGGACATTTGTGCTCTCCGCACGTGCCGATCGCATCGAGCGGCGCGACGACGGCAGCTTTGCGATCCTCGACTACAAGACCGGCCAGCCGCCGACCGGCAAACAGGTGCGCATGGGGCTGTCGCCGCAGCTGACGCTGGAGGCCGCGATCCTGCGCGAGGGCGGCTTCGCCGACATTGCGGCCGACTCTTCGGTCGGCGACCTCGTCTATGTCAGGCTGAGCGGCAACAATCCGCCGGGCGAGCAGCGTTCGCTGGAATTGAAGATCAAGACCAGCGACACGCCGCAGCCGCCCGATGAGGCCGCCGACAGCGCGCGGCGCAAGCTGGAAGCCCTGATCCGCGCCTTCGACGACGAGAACCAGGCCTACACCTCGCTGAACCTCTCGATGTGGGCGAACCGCTACGGCGCCTATGACGACCTTGCGCGGATCAAGGAATGGTCCGCCGCCGGTGGCCTGGGGATCGAGGAATGGTGAAGGCGCCCCGCCCTATCCCGCCCGCGGTGCGCGACGCGCAGGCGCGCGCGTCCGATCCGAAGGCCTCGACCTTCGTGTCGGCCAATGCCGGCTCGGGCAAGACCCATGTGCTGGTGCAGCGCGTGATCCGCCTGCTGCTGTCGGGCGTGCCGCCGGAGAAGATCCTCTGCATCACCTTCACCAAGGCTGCCGCGGCCAACATGGCCGAGCGCGTGTTCACGACGCTCGGCCATTGGGTGACGCTCGATGACACAGGTCTCGATGCCGCAATCCGCGAGGCCGGCATCGCCCATCCATCCGCTTCGCTGCGGCGCGAGGCACGAAAACTGTTTGCCTGCGCGCTGGAGACGCCCGGCGGCCTGAAGGTGCAGACCATCCACGCGCTGTGCACCCGGCTGCTGCAACAATTCCCGTTCGAGGCCAACGTGCCGGCGCGCTTCGCCGTGCTCGACGACCGCGACCAGAACGAGATGATGGAGCGCGCCAATCTCGCCGTGTTCCTGGAGGCGTCGCGGATTCCCGACAGTGCGATCGGCCGCGCGTTGCGCACGGCGATGGCGAATGCTGCCGACGTCACCTTCAAGGAGGTGGTCCGCGAGGCCTGCCTCAGCCGCGACCATTTCATGGCCTGGACCGATGCCGCCGGCAACGCCACGGCCGCCGCCGCGCAGATGTCGGCGGCGCTCGGCGTTTCCACCGAGGATCGGATCGAGGACGTCGAGCGCGAGATCGTCGACGGGCCGAACCTGCCGCGATCGAGCTGGAAGGAGATGGCGACGCTGCTCGACACCAGCAGCAAGGCGGATCAGAAGCAGGCCGAGCGGTTGCGGGCGGCGCTGACCTTCACCGGCGCGGCGCAGGTCGACGAATATCTCGGCGTTTTCCTGACCGACGACCGCGCGCCGCGCGCCTCCGTCATCACCAACAATTTCATCAAGAAGAATGCGGTCGCGGGCAACAGGTTCGAGGCCGAGATCGATCGCCTCGGCCCGTTGATCGAACGGCGCCGTGCGGTGGTGGCGCGCGACCGCACCGAGGCGCTGATCCATATCGCGACCGCGGCGGCGGCGCATTACCGGCGCGAGAAGCTGGAGCGCGGCCTGCTCGACTATGACGATTTGATCGACAAGACGCTCGCGATGCTCGACCGCGTCTCGTCGGGCTGGGTGCATTACAAGCTCGACCGCGGCGTCGATCACGTGCTGATCGACGAGGCCCAGGACACCAGCCCGCGGCAATGGGACATCGTCGCGCATATCATCTCGGAGTTCACCTCCGGTGCCGGCGCGCGCGACGGCCTGGTGCGCACGGTGTTTGCGGTCGGCGACGAGAAGCAGTCGATCTTCTCGTTCCAGGGCGCGGCGCCACGCGAATTCGACCTGCGCCGGCGCGAGCTGAAGCGGCGGTTCGAGGAGGCCGGGCTGAAATTCGATCCGGTATCGTTCACCTATTCGTTCCGCTCCGGGCCGGTGATCCTGCATTCGGTCGATCACGTGTTCCGCGAGCAGGAGATCTTCCGCAGCATCCATGCGGTGGAGAACGGCTATCCGATCCACAACGCGATGACTGACGCCGGCCCCAGCCTGATCGAGTTGTGGGACCTCGCTGTTGCCGACGACCGCCAGGACATCGAAGGCTGGCGCGCGCCGTTCGACGGCGTCGCGATGACCAGCCCCGAGGTGAAGCTGGCGCGGCGCATCCAGGCCGAGATCAAGCGCCTAGTCACCAGCGGCACCATGACCGGCAGCGCCGGCGGGCGGCGGCCGTTGCGCTATGGCGACATGCTGATCCTGGTGCGGCGGCGCGGCAACGCCTTCGACGCGGTGATCCAGGCGCTGAAGCACGCGGGCATTCCGGTCGCCGGCGCCGACCGGCTGAAGCTGACCGAGCACATCGCGATCATCGATTTGATGCACCTCGCCGACGCGCTGCTGCTGCCGCAGGACGATCTCGCGCTCGCGGTGGCGCTGAAGAGCCCGCTGTTCGGCCTCGACGACGACGATCTGTTCAAGCTTGCGTATCAGCGCCGCGGCTCGCTGCGCGCGGCCCTGGCCGCGCAGGCCGCGACCGACGAGCGATTTGCGGCCGCGCTGCGGCGGCTCGAACACTGCGAACGTCGCTTCACCCAGGAGACGCCGTTCGCGTTCTATGCCTGGCTGCTCGGCGGCGACGGCGGGCGGGCCCGCATGCTGCGCCGGCTCGGCCACGAGGCCAATGACGCGCTCGACGAGTTCCTCGAACTCGCGCTGAGCTATGAGCGCAAGGCGCCGGCCTCGCTGCAAGGCTTTATCGCCTGGCTGCGCGCCGCCGATACCGAGGTGAAGCGCGACATGGAGATCTCGCGCGACGAGGTCCGCGTCATGACCGTGCACGGCGCCAAGGGCCTCGAAGCATCGGTGGTGTTCCTGGTCGACACCACGACCTCGCCATCGGATACCCAGCGGCTGCGGCTGATCCACCTGCCGCAGGGCAATGCCGCGCCGAACGCACCCGGCGTCGTGGTGTGGGCCGGCAAGAAGGCCGAGGATCCGCCCGCCGTCGCCGACGCGCGCAAGGCGATGCTCGGCGACACCGAGGACGAATATCGCCGCCTGCTCTATGTCGCGATGACCCGCGCCGCCGACCGCCTCATCGTCGGCGGCTGCATGCCCGGCAACATGAACACGGTGCGGAAATCCTCCTGGTACGATCTGATCACCAAGGGTCTCGCCAATGCCGGGCTCAGGCTCGAGGAACTGGAGACGCCGGCCGGCAAGGTGATGCGCTATTCGCGGCCGGATGACGCGGGCGACCTCACCGGCGCACCTGCGACGGCAGCCACAGCGTCGATTGCGCTGCCGTCCTGGCTGCGCACCGCAGCCGCCCCTGAAGCGGCCGCCGCGGGCGTGCTGCGTCCGTCCGATCCCGCCGATGACGACGGCCACAAGATACGATCAGGCGAATCGGTGCTGTTGCGCGCCCGCGCCCTGCAACGCGGCACGCTGGTGCATCGCCTGCTGCAATCGCTGCCCGACATCGCCCTGGAGCGGCGGCTCGGCGCAGCGCTCGGCTATCTCGGTCGCAACGCCGATGGCTGGAGCGAGGACGAGCGCGCGGCGCTGGCCCGGCAAGTGGTCGCCCTCACCGTCGATCTGCGCTTCGCGCCGGTATTTGCCCCCGGCAGCCGTGCCGAGGTGTCGATCGTGGGCCGGCTGGAGCGGCCGGGACAGCCCAAGGCGCTGGTCTCGGGCCAGATCGACCGGCTGGTGGTGACCCCGAATGAGGTCCTGATCGTCGATTTCAAGACCAACCACACCCCGCCGAAGACCGCCGCCGAGGCCCCCAGGGGCTATATCCGGCAGCTCGCGCTGTACCGTGCGGTACTGGCGAAGCTTTATCCCCAACGGATCATCCACGCCGCCCTGCTCTGGACCGAAACCCCTGAAATGATGGAGATTTCCGCCTCCGCGCTGGACGCCGGGCTGGCATAAGGTCATGTCGGCGTGAGCAAGCTTGACCCGGCAAGGGGGCGTTCATACGTTTGCCCCATGCTCCCGGGCGCGATTCTCCGCGGCGCCCTTTTGTCTCAACTGAACGAGGTACTCCCATGGCCGTTGGCAAGGTTTCTGACGCCGATTTCGAAGCCGAGGTGCTCAAGGCGACCGGGCCGGTGGTCGTCGACTTCTGGGCCGAATGGTGCGGCCCCTGCCGCATGATCGCGCCCGCGCTCGATGAGATTTCCGGCGCGATGGGCGACAAGGTCAAGATCGTGAAGCTCAACGTCGACGAGAGCCCGAAGACCGCGTCGAAGTATGGCGTGATGTCGATCCCGACCCTGATGATCTTCAAGGGCGGCGAGATGGCGTCCCGTCAGGTCGGCGCTGCGCCGAAGGCGAAGCTACAGCAGTGGATCACCGCTGCGGTCTGACCCGGTTTGAATTAGCTGATTTGCGACACGGCCGGCGAAAGCCGGCCGTTTTGTTTTACCTGATCCATCCGGTCGCGAGCGCCGAGGCGAGTTCGGCCTCGCCATTGCGCCGTGCCAGCGCCGCCATCGCGGCGTGGTCGTAGGGGATATGGCGGAAGGTCACGTCCCAGTCGCCATCGATCTGTTCGAGGATGGCGTAGCGCGCATCGGGCGAGCCGGCTTCCACGACATGCGGATGCGGCTTGCCGGCGCGGTAGCCAGGCGAGCCGACGCTGCCGGGATTGACGATCAGCCGGCCGTCGCCAAGCCGCACCACGCGCGCGAGATGCGTGTGCGCGCACAGGATCAGCGACTGCGTCACGCCGGCCGCTTTCGCTGCGATCGCTTCCAGCGGAGACATCAGCACCTCGCCGCCCGGCAGCACGGTGTCGAGCCAGTAGGTCTCGTCATCCTGCGGTGTCGCGTGACAGAGGAAGACCTCGTCGCGATAGACCGCATGCGCCGGCAGCGTGCGCAGCCAATCGAAATGCGCCGGCGCGAGCTGGGTGTAGGTTCGCCGCTCCCAGGAGCCCATCTTCTCGTGCGGGCGATCGATCAGATAGCGGTCGTGATTGCCGAGCAGATGGACCGCATCGAGCGCCATCAGCCTATCGATGGTCGGCCGCGCGTCGAGCGGGCCGCTCACCATGTCGCCGAGATCGACGATGTCGGAAATGCCCTGCGCGCGAATGTCGGCGAGCACCGCTTCGAGCGCGAGATGATTGCCGTGAATGTCGGCGATCGCAGCAAATCGCATGATGTCTCGTCCTCCCACATGCGCACCGCATCCGGGACGCGCGACCACTTATGCAGGAGGCGTGCCGTTGGCCGCAAGCACGGGGCCGGCCAGATACAATGAGCCGGTGATCAGGATGCGCGGCGGCACCTCATAGGCCAGCATCGCGAGCCGTTGCAGCGCGGCGTCGACGCCGGGTGCGATCTCGACACGCATGCCGAGCGCGCGCGCGGCATCGGCAAGCTTCTCCGGCGCCATGCCGTTGTCGCGGCCGGGCACCGGGACCGCGATGATGTGGCGGGTCAAGCCGGCGAAATTGGCGAGGAATGCGCCGGCATCCTTGTTGGCCATCATGCCTGCGATCACGACCAGCGGCCGCGACACGCGCTCCTCGAGATCGCCGAGCGCGGCGGCCGCAACCCGGCCGCCCTCGGCATTGTGGCCGCCATCGAGCCAGACCTCGGAGCCCTGCGGCCCCTGGCAGACCAGCGTGCCGGAGACCAGCCGCTGCATCCGCGCCGGCCATTCCGCATTGACGATACCGGCCTCGAAGGCGGCGATATTGAGCTTGAACGTCTCGATCGCGCGCAACGTCGCGATCGCAAGGCCGGCATTGTCGAACTGATGCCGGCCGAACAGTTTTGGCGCGGCGAGATCCATCAGGCCGCGTTCGTCCTGATAGACCAGCCGGCCGCGCTCGACGCCGACATGCCATTGCTGGCCGGCGGCATGCAGCGGCGCCCGCATGCGGTGCGCCTCCGCCTCGATCACTGCCATCGCATCGGGCGCCTGCTCGGCGCACACCACCGGCACCTTGCGCTTGATGATCGCGGCCTTCTCCCCGGCGATCAGGGCCAGCGTGTCGCCGAGGAATTCCATGTGGTCCATGCTGACCGGCGTGATCACCGAAGCCAGCGGCGTCTCGACCACATTGGTCGAATCCAGCCGGCCGCCGAGGCCGACCTCGAGCAGCACGACATCGGCCGGATGCTTGGCGAACAGGCAGAACGCGACCGCGGTTTCCATCTCGAAAATGGTGATGGGATTGCCGGCGTTGATGCGCTCGCAATGCTCGAATGTCGCGCGCAGCTCGTCGTCGCCGACCAGCTTGCCGCCGCCGACCGCGCCGAGCCGGTAGCATTCGTTGATCCGCACCAGATAGGGCGAGGTGAAAACGTGCACCCGCAGGCCCGATGCTTCCAGGATCGCGCGCAGATAGGCGACCGTCGAGCCCTTGCCGTTGGTGCCGGCGACATGGATCACCGGCGGCAGCTTGCGCTCGGGATGATCGAGCCGCTCCATCAGGCCGCGCATCCGATCGAGGCTGAGATCGATGCGCTTCGGATGCAGCGCCGATATCCGCGCGATCAACGCCTCGAACGGGGCCTGCGATGGGGCGGCGCCTGCGGTCACGCGTGCGGCGCGGCCGGCACCGTCTCCGGCGCCGTGACGATCTGGGCCGGCTCGTTGACCGGTGTTGCGGGCTTCGATGCGGTTTCCAGCGCCGGCGATTTGGTGAACAGGCGGCACAGCCGCGCCAGCGTCGCCTTCATGTCGTGGCGATGCACGACCATGTCGACCATGCCGTGCTCGCGCAGATATTCGGCACGTTGAAAGCCTTCCGGCAGCTTCTCGCGGATGGTCTGCTCGATCACGCGCGCGCCGGCAAAGCCGATCAGCGCGCCAGGTTCGGCGATCTGGACGTCGCCGAGCATCGCATAGGAGGCGGTGACGCCGCCGGTGGTTGGATTGGTCAGCACCACGATATAGGGCTGGCGCGCCTCGCGCAGCATCTGCACGCCGACCGTGGTGCGCGGCATCTGCATCAGCGATAGGATGCCTTCCTGCATCCGCGCACCGCCGGATGCTGCGAACACGATGAAGGGTGATTTCTTCTCGACCGCGAGCTCGAGCCCGCGCACCATCGCCTCGCCGGCGGCCATGCCGAGCGAGCCGCCCATGAAGTCGAAATCCTGCACCGCGACCACGACGCCGGCACCTTCGAGCTTGCCGTAGCCGACCTTGACCGCGTCGTTCAGCCCGGTCTTGGTCCGTGCATCCTTGATGCGGTCGACATATTTGCGCTCGTCGCGGAACTTGAGCGGATCGGCCGTCACCTCGGGCAGCGCGACATCGAACCAGGTCTCGTTGTCGAAGATCGACTTCAGCCGCGCCACCGCGCCCATGCGCATGTGGTAGTTCGAGCCGGGAATCACGAACTGGTTGGCCTCGACGTCCTTGTAGAACACGAGCTGTCCGGAATCCGGGCACTTGATCCAGAGATTCTCCGGCGTCTCGCGACGCAGGATGTTGCGGATCTTCGGCCGGACGACGTTGGTGAGCCAGTTCATGGTTCGCTCCGAAATGCGGGTCGGTCCCGCATCAGCTGGATATATGGCGGGCCGGGCGAACCCGGCAAGCCGCCGTCTGCGGCCTTGTTGCCGCAAAATGTGGCTTATTCAGCGGCCTGCTTGGCGCCCCGGACCCCCTGGGCCAGCGCGGACACCAGGTCCGCGACCGCGCTCACGGTCTTCGGCGTCGCGCGGCCCTCGGCATCGAGGCTGCCCTTCAGGGCGTCGACCAGCGCGGTGCCGACCACGGAGCCATCGGCGCTCTCGGCAATCGCACGCGCCACATCCGGCGTCCGGATGCCGAAGCCGACACAGACCGGTAGCGCGGTGTGCCGCTTGATGCGCGCCACGGCCGCTCCAACGACCTTCGAATCGGCCGCGGCGCTGCCGGTGATTCCGGTGACCGCGACGTAGTAGACAAAGCCCGAGGTGTTGGCGAGCACCGCCGGCAGCCGCTTGTCGTCGGTGGTCGGCGTCGCCAGCCGGATGAAGTTCAGCCCGGCCTTGATCGCGGGGATGCAGAGCTCGGTGTCTTCCTCCGGCGGCAGGTCGACGATGATCAGGCCATCGACGCCGGCGGTCTTGGCATCGGCCAGGAAGCTGTCGACGCCGTAGATGTAGATCGGATTGTAATAGCCCATCAGCACGATCGGAGTGGCGTTGTCCTCCTTGCGGAAGTCGCGGACCATCGCGAGCGTCTTCTTCAGCGTCATGCCGCCCTTGAGCGCGCGCAGCCCGGCCGCCTGGATCGACGGGCCGTCGGCCATCGGATCGGTGAACGGCATGCCGATCTCGATGACGTCGGCGCCGGCCTTCGGCAGCGCCTTGAGGATGTCGAGCGAAGTTTTCGGGTCGGGGTCGCCGGCCATCACGAAGGTGACGAAGGCGGAGCGGCCCTGCTGCTTCAGCTCGGCGAAACGTGCGTCGATACGGGTGGTCATAGTGTGACAGTCGCTGTGCTATACCTCTCCCCTCCGGGGAGAGGTCGGCTGCGTAGCAGCCGGGTGAGGGGGATGGAGCGGTTCAAGGCAAGAGCGCGAAGCCTCCGCGCGTCGCAGACAAACGCCGAAGCGAAGCTTTGGCAAGCACTGCGCAATCGTAGGCTAGCGCGATGGAAATTCCGTCGCCAGCATCCGATCGACCGATACGTCGTCGATTTCGTCACGCTCGACGGCAAACTGATCGTGGAAGTCGACGGCGTAACACACTCCACGTCATCAGAGCTGAAACGCGACGAAGCCAGGACCAAAGTCCTCGAAGCTTGCGGCTTTCTCGTCGTGCGGGTTACCAACACCGATGTGTACGAGAATCTCGAGGGTGTGCTCGAGATGATCGAAACGTCGCTGCGGTTCGAATGATTGGAGAGACCCCTCACCCGGCTGCTGCGCAGCCGACCTCTCCCCGACGGGGAGAGGTGAGAGAAGCGCATCCAGCCCCTCACTTCTGCCTCGCCTTCAAGATGTCGCCGACCTGCGGCACGTCCTTGTCGCCACGGCCCGAGAGATTGACCACCATCAGGTGATCTTTCGGCCGCTGCGGCGCGAGTTCGGACAATTTCGCGATCGCATGCGCGGATTCCAGCGCGGGAATGATGCCTTCGAGCCGCGACAGCAGCTGGAACGCGGCCAGCGCTTCCTCGTCGGTCGCCGAGAGATACTTCACGCGGCCGGTCTCGTGCAGCCAGGCGTGCTCGGGGCCGATGCCGGGATAGTCGAGGCCGGCCGAGATCGAATGCGCTTCCTCGATCTGGCCGTCGGCGTCCATCAACAGATAGGTGCGGTTGCCGTGCAACACGCCGGGACGCCCGCCGGCGAGCGAGGCCGCATGCAGCTGCGTCAGCCCGTGGCCGGCCGCCTCGACCCCGAAGATCTCGACCGAGGGATCGTCGAGGAACGGATGGAACAGGCCCATCGCGTTGGAGCCGCCGCCGATGCAGGCGATCAGCGAGTCCGGCAGGCGGCCTTCGGCGTCATGCATCTGTGTGCGCGTCTCGTTGCCGATGATCGACTGGAAATCGCGCACCATCATCGGATAGGGGTGCGGGCCCGCGACCGTGCCGATGCAATAGAAGGTGTTGTGCACGTTGGTGACCCAATCGCGCAGCGCATCGTTCATCGCGTCCTTCAGCGTGCGCGCGCCGGACTGCACCGGGACCACCTTGGCGCCCAGCATCTCCATGCGGATCACGTTCGGCTGCTGCCGCTCGACATCGACCGCGCCCATGTAGACCACGCATTCGAGTCCGAACCGCGCGCACAGCGTCGCCGTCGCCACGCCATGCTGGCCGGCGCCGGTCTCGGCGATGATGCGCTTCTTGCCCATGCGGCGCGCGACCATGATCTGGCCGAGCACGTTGTTGACCTTGTGCGAGCCGGTGTGGTTGAGCTCCTCGCGCTTCAGATAGATCTTGGCGCCACCGAGATGCTCGGTGAGCCGTTCGGCGAAATACAGCGGCGACGGCCGGCCGACATAGTCCTTCAGATAGACGTTCATCTCGGCCTGGAACGCCGGATCGGCCTTGGCGTCGGCATAGGCCTTTTCCAGGTCGAGGATCAGCGGCATCAGCGTTTCCGCGACGAAGCGTCCGCCGAAAATGCCGAAATGCCCGCGCTCGTCGGGACCGCTGCGGAAGGAATTGGGCAGGTTTTGATTCATCGAACCATCAGTTCTTGGGTTGCGCGCGCGGCGCGGATGAAGGCGCGGATCAGCTCGGGATCCTTGACGCCGGGCACGCTCTCGACGCCCGACGAGACGTCGACGCCGCCGGCACGGGTGACCCGGACGGCCTCAGCGACATTGCCGGCGTTGAGCCCGCCAGAGACCATGTAAGGCAGCGCCAGATCGAGATGTTCCAGCACATGCCAATCGAACGGCGCGCCGAGACCGCCCGGCCGCGTCGCATCCTTCGGCGCGCGGGCATCGAACAGGATGCGGTCGGCGACGCTGGCATAGCCCGGCAGCGGCGCCAGATCGGCCGAGGTCTCAACCGGCAGCGCCTTCATCAGTGGCAGGCCGAATTTCTGCTTGATGTCGCGCAGCCGCGCCGTGGTCTCCTTGCCGTGCAGTTGCAGGATATCCGGCCGCAGCGTCTCGACGATATTTTCCAGCGTCGCGTCGTCGGTATCGACGGTCAGCGCGACCTTCACGGCGCGGCCCTTGGCCTGTTTGCCGAGCTCGCGCGCGGTCTCGAGGCTGATATGGCGCGGCGACGGGGGAAAGAACACGAACCCCACCATGTCCGCGCCGCCGTCGAGCGCGACGTCGAGCGTCTCGCGCGTAGACAGGCCGCAGATTTTGACGAGCAGGGGCATGGTCTCGAAACGGGTCTCAAAACGGGCTTTTGGGCGGCCGGAACCGGGATGAACCGCGTGCCGACGGGGCGGGTTCTACAACGTCGCGCCCTGCTTGTCTCGCCCGTTGGGCCCGTAAAAACCGAGCTGGGCCGGAGCCGGGCGGCGCTGCGCGTCGTCCCGGGAGGCAGCCGCCCTGAGATCGGCGAGCTCGGCGCGAACGTGGCGGGCGTCAGCCTCGTGCTGGCGGGCCGCGCGACGCCAGCGCCCCTGCTTGAACCAGGTCGCCACGCCGCCCGCGATCACGCCCAGGATCGCGGAGACGATGATGACGACGAACAGCGGCAGTGTGACCGCAACCGTCGGCGTCACAGAGTTGAACGGATCAAACGACACCGTCACCCAGTGACGGTTGGCCACCGCGAAGATCAGGAAGATCAGTCCGAGCGGAATGACGACCACTGCCGTGAAGAACTTTCGCATGACCATCTCTCGCAGCGATGGAGAAAGTACGGGCGCATCACCCGCAACACGGCAACGGCGACGCGTCAGCCCTGTTAAGCGTCAGCCTTGGACGCGTCGATCTTGGAGGCTTCCGCCTCGGTCACGTCGCGATTGAGGCGTTCGCGCATTTCCTTGCCGGTCTTGAAGAACGGCACGCTCTTCTGGTCGACCGGCACGTGCTCGCCGGTGCGCGGATTGCGGCCGGCGCGCGCCGGGCGATGCTTCACCGAGAACGCGCCAAAACCACGCAGTTCGACGCGGTCGCCACGCGCCAGCGCCGCAACGATTTCATCGAGAATCGCATTCACAATGTTCTCGACATCCCGCTGATAGAGGTGCGGGTTGTGCTCGGCGATACGCTGAACAAGTTCGGATTTGATCATCGAAAATGGGATCCCGGCTCTTGCGGAGAACCATTTCCGTGAAAATGCCGTGCACTGTCAAGACGCTAAATCGATTTAGGGCGCCGTGAAATCGCGTGACAAATAGCCCAATTGGGGCATGCGGCGATTCCCGCAGAGCGGGAATTCATCGGAGAACACGCCTTTGACAATCGTTCAGTTGGTTCCCGCCGGGCTCCACAGCGCCAGCATGCCGTCGAGCCCGAGCCGGTCGACCGCCTGACCCACGCCACCCTGCTCGATCCGCCGCGCAATGGCGCCCAGGCCCAATGCATCGAGCGTGACCGACGCTGCGGTGCGCAGGAAGGTCAGGTCGCTGAATCGCGGATTAAGGCTGTAATTGCGCACCGGAAGGTCGCTTTTGACCTTCTTCTCCGCAACCAGCCAGGCGATCGCGGTCTTCTCGTCGCCGAGCTGATCGATCAACTTGAGATCGACCGCCTGGCGGCCGGTGAAGACGCGCCCGTCGGCGACTTTCTCCAGAAGAGCGTCGTCCATGCCGCGCCGTTCCTTCACCAATCCACGGAACCATGCATAGGAGTCCTTGACCAGACCATCGATCGCCGCGCGGGCCTCCGGGCTGGTCGGCTCGAAACCATTGGGCGCCGCCTTCAGCGGTGAAGATTTGATTTCTTCCATCTTCACGCCGACGGTCTTGAGCAATTCAGAAACGTTCGGAAACTGGAACAGCACGCCGATCGAGCCGACCAGCGAGGTCTGCTGGGCGACGATATGATCGGACGCGATCGCCGTGATGTAGCCGCCGGAGGCAGCCAGTCCCTCGACCACGACGACGAGCGGCTTCTTCGCCTTCAGCTGCATCAGCGAGTCGTAGAGCTGCTCGGAGCCCGCGGTGGTGCCACCGGGCGAATTGATGTGCACGACAACCGCCGCGTAGCTCGACTTGCCGAGCCGCTCCAGCGCCTCGACGCGCTCCTGGTCGCTGCGGATCAGCCCTTCGATATTGATCCGCGCGATCGCGTTCGACGTCGAGAAGGCGCCACGCCCGCCGGCGGCGATCACACCGACGCCGACGATCGCCACGATCGCGATCACCGCAGCGGCGACACGCCAGAATGTCAGCTTGCGCCTGATACGGCGGCGGTCGACGATCACGTCCGAATCCAGCGACATCCGATCTCTCCAGGGATGGTCAGCGCGCAACCCGCGTTTTGCAGTCACAGCGTCACTATCAGCTTAGCCAGATACATCAATTGCGACGCAATATGAAGAAAACAAGGCTCGCCGCAGGCGCTACGTTCGTAGTGAAACCACAGCCCGGATGGAGCCAACGGGGGCTACGGGCTCCGGTATTGCTGCGCACGGCCTCAAACAAAAAGGCCCCGGCTTGCGCCGGGGCCTGATCGATCGCGTCGGATGAGCCAACGCTTACTTGTCGTTGCCGCGATTCTTGAGCGCGGTGCCGAGGATGTCGCCGAGTGTCGCACCCGAATCGGAGGAGCCGTACTGGGCGATGGCTTCCTTCTCTTCGGCGACTTCGAGCGCCTTGATCGACACCTGCACCTTGCGGGCCTTCTTGTCGAACTGGATGACGCGGGCATCGACCTTCTCGCCGACGGCGAAGCGTTCGGCGCGCTGGTCGTTGCGATCGCGGGCCAGTTCGGAGCGCTTGATGAAGGTGGTGAACTCGGTGCCCGAGATCCGGACCTCGATGCCGCTTTCCTTCACTTCGAGCACTTCGCAGGTCACGACCGCGCCCTTCTTGACGTCGCCCGGCTCGGCGAAGGGGTCGCCTTCGAGCTGCTTGACGCCGAGCGAGATCCGCTCCTTCTCGACATCGACGTCGAGCACCACGGCCTTGACCATGTCGCCCTTCTTGAAGTTGTCGATGACCTGCTCGCCCGGAAGCTTCCAGTCGAGGTCGGAGAGATGGACCATGCCGTCGACATCGCCGTCGAGGCCGAGGAACAGACCGAACTCGGTCTTGTTCTTGACCTCGCCTTCGACCACCGAGCCGACCGGGAACTTCTCGACGAAGACTTCCCAGGGATTGCGCATGGTCTGCTTGAGACCGAGCGAGATGCGGCGCTTGACCGAATCCACTTCCAGCACCTGCACTTCGACTTCCTGCGAAGTCGAAACGATCTTGCCGGGGTGCATGTTCTTCTTGGTCCACGACATCTCGGAGACGTGGATCAGGCCTTCGATGCCCGGCTCGAGTTCGACGAACGCGCCGTAGTCGGTGATGTTGGTGACGCGGCCGGTGAAGCGGGCACCCAGCGGGTACTTGGCTTCGATGCCCTGCCACGGATCATCCAGCAGCTGCTTCATGCCCAGCGAGATGCGGTGCGTCTCGTGGTTGATCTTGATGATCTTGACCTTCACGGTCTGGCCGATGGTCAGCACCTCGGTCGGGTGGTTGACGCGGCGCCAGGCGATGTCGGTCACGTGCAGCAGGCCGTCGATGCCGCCGAGATCAACGAACGCACCGTAATCGGTGATGTTCTTGACCACGCCGTCGATCACCTGACCTTCTTCGAGGTTCTGCACCAGCTCCTGGCGCTGCTCGGCGCGGGTCTCCTCGAGAACCGTGCGGCGCGACACCACGATGTTGCCGCGGCGGCGGTCCATCTTGAGGATCTGGAACGGCTGCGAGTTGTTCATCAGCGGCGCAACGTCGCGGATCGGACGGATGTCGACCTGCGAGCGCGGCAGGAAGGCCACCGCACCGTCGAGGTCGACCGTGAAGCCGCCCTTGACCTGGTTGAAGATGACGCCGTTGACCTTTTCGTTGTTCTGGAACGCCTTCTCGAGCTTGCCCCAGCTTTCCTCGCGGCGCGCCTTGTCGCGCGACAGCACGGCTTCGCCGAGCGCATTCTCGATACGGTCGAGGAACACCTCGACGGTGTCGCCGACCTTCAGATCGCTTTCACGGCCGGGGCCAGCGAATTCGCGCAGCGCGACGCGGCCTTCGGTCTTAAGGCCGACGTCGATGACGGCCATGTCTTTCTCGATCGCAACAACCTTGCCCTTGATGACCGAGCTTTCCTGCAAATTGCCGCCGGCAAAGGACTCATCAAGCATCGCCGCGAAATCGTCGCGGGTCGGGGAATAGGAAGACGCAGAATTCGAAACCATTTGTTCTCCAGGTGCGGGATCTCGCCGGCCGTTCGGGTTGATGGGCGCACCGCGCGTGAAGTGTCAGGGTTCCGCAAACCCTGACGACCGCTCGTTGCGGGAGGTGCAACAGCGGGCCGGCAGTAAAACTGCACGCTCGGTACGTTTGATAGTCCGGAGCCTGAAGCGAAAATATCGACTGCAAGACCTGGGAGCGGGCGTTCCTCCAGATGCGGCGTCAGTTTTGCTTGAGGATGGCTCAAACCCGGCGCCGGCCCGCTCAGACACGGCCTCGACATGGTCGATGGTGGTCCGAACGGCGCTGATATAGCCCTGAGGCCTGCTTTCGGCAAGCAGGAAATGCCCCATTTTGCTGGGTTTTCGGGCCGAAAGGGCGTTTTCGCGCCGGCACCCTAGCGCCTGGCGCGCGCGGCCTCGACGATGGCGATGGCGGCGCGGACCCCGGCCTCGATGTCGAGGTTGGAATTGTCCAGGGTGTGGGCGTCGGGGGCCGGCCGCAACGGCGCAACGGTGCGGTTCTGGTCCCGTTCGTCGCGCTTGAGAATGTCGGCGAGCACCGCCGCCTCGTCGGCGTCCTCGCCGCGGGCCCGGGCCTCCAGCGTGCGCCGGCGTGCCCGCACCTGGGGATCGGCGACCACGAAGATCTTCACGTCGGCGTCGGGGCAGATCACGGTGCCGATGTCGCGCCCATCCAGCACCGCACCGGGCGGATCGGCGGCGAACTGGCGCTGGAAGCTGACCAGCGCCTCGCGCACCTTGGGAAAGGCCGAGACGACGGATGCGCCCTCGCCGACCTTCTGGGTCTTCAGGATCGGATTGCCGAATTTCTCGGGGTCGAGCTCGAGTGCCACGGCCACCGCCAGCGCCTCATCGTTGAGGTCGGCGCCCTGCGCCATCATCGCATAGGCCACCGCGCGGTAGATCACGCCGGTGTCGAGATGCCGATAGCCGTAATGGTGGGCAAGCCGCTTGCCGAGCGTGCCCTTGCCGGAGGCGGCGGGTCCGTCGATGGCGATGATCATGCGAAGTCGGCTCCGAGCGTGCGCATCATCGGGATGAAATCCGGGAAGCTGGTGGCGATGAAGCCGGTGTCGTCGATCTTGACCGGCTGATCCGCAGCACAGCCCATCACCAGCGCCGACATCGCGATGCGATGATCCATGTGGGTGGCAACCAGGCCGCCGCCCGGAACATGGCCGCGGCCCTCGACGATCAGATCGTCGCCGGAGACCTCGACCTTGACGCCATTGACGCGCAGCATGTCCGCGGTCGCTTCGAGCCGGTCGGACTCCTTGACCCGCAGCTCCTGCAGGCCGCGCATGATCGTGGTGCCTTCGGCGAAGGCGGCGGCAACCGCGAGCACCAGATATTCGTCGATCATCGACGGCGCGCGCTCCGGCGGCACCTCGACGCCCCTGAGCTTCGAGGCACGCACACGTAGCTGCGCCATCGGCTCGCCGGCATCGCCGCGCACGTCGCTCTCCTCGATCGAGGCGCCCATCTCGCGCAACGTGGTGAACAGGCCGGTACGCAGCGGGTTGGTCATGACGTCGGCAAACACCACGTCGGACCCCTCGACAATCAGGGCCGCCACGATCGGGAACGCCGCGGAAGATGGATCCGCCGGCACCACGACATTGCCGCCATGCAACTCGGGCTCGCCGTTCAGCGTGATCCTGCGGCCGTGGCTGCCTTCCTTCTCCGACGTGATCTCGGCGCCGAAATGCTTCAGCATCAACTCGGTGTGGTCGCGGCTCGCTTCCTGCTCGATGACCGTGGTGATGCCGGGCGCGGACAGGCCGGCCAGCAGCACCGCCGACTTGATCTGGGCCGAGGCGACCGGGGTCTTGTAGACGATCGGCACCGGATAGCGGGCGCCATGCAGGGTGAGCGGCAGCCGGCCGCCCTCCTTGATATCGCTGGTGCGGGCGCCCATCAGCTCGAGCGGATCGAGGATGCGGCGCATCGGCCGCGACCGCAGCGAGGCATCGCCGTCGAAGACGGCCGCGATCGGACAGCCCGCCACCGCGCCCATCACCAGCCGGCAGCCGGTGCCCGAATTGCCGAAATCGAGCGGGCCGGCGGGCTGGGCGAAGCCGCCGACGCCGACGCCTGCGACCGACCAGGTGAACGGCGCCGTGCGCTCCACCTTGGCGCCCAGCGCGCGCATGGATTTCGCGGTATTGAGGACGTCCTCGCCCTCCAGAAGGCCGGAAATGCGGGTTTCGCCGACCGAAAGCGCCCCCAGGATCAGGGCGCGGTGGGAAATCGACTTGTCGCCGGGAACGCGGACCTTGCCGGCCAGGGGGCCGCAAGCGCGCGATTCCAGCGGGGTGGGGGTGTCAGAATGGGCCAAGATCGTGTCCTCTCGCGCCGCGGCAGGTATCACATGGGCAACACCGCGTCACGCGCCCGTCACTTGCGCGCAAACCGCTATTGACAGCGGCTCCTCAACTAGCCAAGTGAAGCACCGTTTTTCAGCAAAATTCTGGGATGACCACGTTGGCCAAGTCCGAGCTCGGAACCAAGCGCATTTGCCCGACCACGGGCAAGAAGTTCTACGACCTCAACAAGAATCCGGTGATTTCACCCTACACCGGTGAGGTCGTGCCGATCGCGCCCGTCGCGCCGCCGCGGGGCCGTGGCGCCACCGTCAATTCGCCCGCGACCGCCGCCGACATGCCGGAGCCCGCCGAGGCGGAAGAAATGGTCTCGCTCGAGGAGGCCGATGCCGAGGAGAACACCGGCAAGGTCAAGGCGCAGGTTCCCGAATCCGAGGACGATATCGAGGTCGATGAGACCATCGATGACGATGATGACGACGATTCGACCTTCATCGCCGACGAGGAAGAGGGCGATGAGGACGTCACCGACATCATTGGTGACGTCGGAGGCGACGAAGAGACTTGAGATCGCCGCCGATCTGTGATCAACGGTGCATCCTCCGGAGTCGCCTAGGACCCGGAGGCCGGGCAGAATCCTGAGGGGTCCGCCCAAACTGGACTAAGGGGCCATAGCTCAGCTGGGAGAGCGCTTGCATGGCATGCAAGAGGTCGGCGGTTCGATCCCGCCTGGCTCCACCACGCTTCGCCCTTCGGG
>NZ_DDOP01000065.1:24293-81222 GCF_002341725.1 Bradyrhizobium sp. UBA2491 | reverse complement strand
CCCGAAGGGCGAAGCGTGGTGTCCGGCGTAGCCCGAAGGGCGAAGACGGACTGGTCGGTACTCCGGCTATTCTTGGACACGAATGTGGTACGTCTACATCATCCGCAGCATCGACTTCCCTGATCAGGAATACATCGGCGCCACCGAGGACCTGAAGCGGCGGATTCCCGAACACAACGCCGGGAAATCCAGGCACACCTCGAAATTCAAACCGTGGCAGCTCGTCTGGTACTGCGCCTTTCCGGACAAATACAAAGCTCTCGCGTTCGAAAAGTACCTTAAATCCCACTCCGGCCGCGCCTTCGCCAAGAAGCGCCTCTAACCGTCGCCGCCGCTACTCCCCCAGCACCGCGTTCAGCCGGTCGCGCAGCGCGACGATCTCGTCCTTCATCGCCAGCAATTCCCCGACCGAGCAGTCCGACGCCGCCAGGATCGATTGCGGGACGGCCTTGGCTTTCTCGCGCAGCGCGTGGCCCTGCGCGGTCAGCGCGATCAGCACCACCCGCTCGTCCGCGGTGCTGCGGGTCCGCTTGATCAACGCCGCCGCCTCCAGCCGCTTCAGCAGTGGCGTCAGGGTGCCGGAATCCAGGAACAGGCGCTCGCCGAGGTCCTTCACCGGCACGTCGTCGCGCTCCCACAGCGCCAGCATCACCAGATACTGCGGATAGGTCAGCCCGAGCCGGTCGAGCAGCGGCTTGTAGACGCGGTTGAAGGCGTGCGCGGTCGAATAGACCGCAAAGCAGATCTGGTTGTCGAGCCGCAGCGCCTGATCGGCCGCCGTCTGTTTCCTGACCATGATTCCGATCGAATCCATCCCGTTTCCGGGTCATTCTGGGCTCGCGGGACCGCGAATTCAATTGCGAACAATTAAATGTGAGGCTGCGCATTTTGCATTGTGTACAATTCAATTGTATGCGATAGATCGATCGTCGAATTCAAACCCGAGGGAGAGACGACCATGTCAGTGAACGTGCTCTACAAGACCAGCGCCAAGGCAACCGGCGGCCGCGACGGCCATGCGGCAACGCTCGACGGCGCGCTCGACGTCAAGCTCACCACCCCGAAGGAGCTCGGCGGCGGCGGTGGCGCCGGCAACAATCCGGAGCAGCTGTTCGCGGCCGGCTATGCCGCCTGCTTCATCGGCGCCATGAAGTTCGTGGCCTCGCAGGGCGGCCCCAAGGTTCCCGCCGACGCCGCGGTGACCTCGACGGTCGGAATCGGCCCGCGCTCGGAAGGTGGCTTCGGCCTTGCCGTCGACCTCGCCGTTTCGCTGCCCGGCCTGTCCCGCGCCGACGCCGAGGCGCTGGTCGAGAAGGCCCACCAGGTGTGCCCCTATTCCAACGCGACCCGCGGCAATGTCGACGTCAAGCTGACCGTCGTCTAATTCAGTTCTCGCCAATGGTCCGCCACGCCTTCCCGCGTGGCGGACTATTTGTTTGCATTCGAGATGCCAGTTCGCGTCTTGCGATTCGTTGAGCGAACGCGCGCCGCCTGCTGCATGGGCCTGCGCCGAGGGAAGCATTGCTGCCCCGGCTGAAGACCGCTAGCTCTGGGATCCTCGTATTTCCGATCCCAACTGAGCGAAGGTTGTTTCCATGAATACCCCTGCGGCTACGGGCGCGATGACCGGCCTGCGCGTGATCGATCTGACGCGCGTGCTCGGCGGTCCGTATTGCACCCAGATCCTCGCCGACCACGGCGCCGACGTGATCAAGGTCGAGCCGCCCGCCGGCGACGAGGTGCGCGACTGGGGCCCTCCGTTCCATGAAGAAGATGCGGCCTATTTCGTCGGCATCAACCGCAACAAGCGCTCGATCGGCCTCGACCTCGCCTCCGAAGGCGGACGCGCGGTGCTGATGAAGATGCTCGAGACCGCCGACGTGCTGATCGAGAATTTCAAGCCGGGCACGCTCGACAAATGGGGCATCGGCAACGACGTGTTACGCGAAAAATTTCCGCGCCTGGTGCATTGCCGGATCTCCGGCTTCGGCGCCGACGGCCCGCGCGGCGGCAATCCCGGCTATGACGCGATCATCCAGGCGATGACCGGCATGATCGCGGCCACCGGCTCGCCGGAGAGCGGCCCGATGCGGATCGGCGTGCCGCTGGTCGACATCACCACCGGCCTCTATGCGGCGATCGGCATCCTGATGGCATTGTCGGAGCGGCAGCGCTCCGGGCTCGGCCAGTTCCTCGAGACCACGCTGTACGAAACCGGGCTTGCGATCATGCATCCGCACACCGCGAACTATTTCATGCATGGCAAGCCGCCGTCGCTGACCGGCAACGAGCATCCGAACCTCGTGCCTTACGCGATCTTCCCGACCAAGACCGACAACATCTTCATCGGCGTCGGCAATGACGGCACCTTCCGCAAGCTGGCGAAGGAGATCGGCAAGCCCGAGCTCGGCACCGATCCACGCTTTGCCCGCAACAAGGATCGCATCGCCAACCGCGATGCGCTGCGCGTCGAGCTTGCCGCGGTGTTCAGCCAGCACGAGGCCGAGCCGCTGTGCAACCGGCTGCTCGCCGCCGGCCTTCCGGCCGGCCCGGTGCAGAAGATCGACCAGGCGCTGACCAACCCGCACACCATCCATCGCGGCGACGTCATCGAGAAGGATTGGTACAAGGGCGTCGCCTCGCCGATCCGGCTCGAACGCACCAAGCCGAACCTGCGCCGCACGCCGCCGAAGTTCAGTCAGCACGCAGCGGAGGTGCTGGGCGAGTTCGGCTACTCTAGGGATGAGATCAACGGCCTGGTCGACAAGGGCGTGGTCTGCGGTCCCCAGCGCAAGCGCTAAAAGCGTTTTCGAGCGAAGTGGGCACCGGTTCGCGTCAAGAAAACGCGTCAGAATGAGAGAGCGTCGGTTCGTATCGAACCGGCGTGATCACATCACCCTGCGGTGCAACGTCGCGTTCGGCGTTGCACCGCGAGGCGCCGGCGGCAATCTCCGCCTTTTTTACCGCTTCCCTTTGTCGCGGCTTCCCCCCTACGATGGCTTTCGTTTATACGGTCATTTGAACGTCATCCGGCGCTGATAACGCGCGCAACGAAAGATGTTGTTCCAACCGGGAGGGGCTTTGATGATTTTCCGACGACTTGGCGCTGCTGCGGTAGCCGCTGCTACGCTTGCATTCGCGTCGCCTGCATTTGCGGTGACCGAGATCCAGTGGTGGCACGCGATGACCGGCGCCAACAATGACGTCATCGTCAAGCTGGCCAACGACTTCAACGCCTCGCAGTCCGACTACAAGGTGATCCCGACCTACAAGGGCGGCTACGCCGACACCATGAATGCCGGCATCGCCGCGTTCCGCGCCGGCAACGCGCCGGCCATCATGCAGGTGTTCGAAGTCGGCACCGCGACCATGATGGCCGCCACCGGCGCCGTCAAACCGGTCTACAAGCTGATGGCCGACGCCGGCGAGAAGTTCGATCCGAGCGTCTATCTACCCGCGATCACCGGCTACTACTCGACCTCGAAGGGCGAGATGCTGTCGTTCCCCTTCAACTCGTCGTCGACCGTGATGTGGGTCAATCTCGACGCGCTGAAGAAGGCCAACATCGCCGAGATCCCGAAGACCTGGCCGCAGGTGTTCGAGGACGCCAAGAAGCTGAAGGCGGCCGGCTACACCACCTGCGGCTTCTCCGGCTCGTGGGTCACCTGGGTCAATCTCGAGCAGCTCTCGGCCTGGCACAACGTGCCGCTCGCCAGCAAGGCCAACGGCCTCGACGGCTTCGACACCGTGCTCGAATTCAACGGCCCGCTACAGGTCAAGCATCTCGAGAACCTGGTCGAGCTGCAAAAGGACAAGACCTACGACTATGCCGGCCGCACCAACACCGGCGAAGGCCGCTTCACCTCGGGCGAGTGCCCGATCTACCTGACCTCGTCGGCCTTCTTCGGCAACGTCAAGGCGCAGGCCAAGTTCAACTTCACCGCTGCGCCGATGCCGTACTATCCAGACGTCAAGGGTGCGCCGCAGAACTCGATCATCGGCGGCGCCTCGCTGTGGGTGATGGGCGGCAAGTCGGCCGAGGAATACAAGGGCGTGGCCAAGTTCCTGACGTTCCTGTCGGACACCGACCGCCAGGTCTGGATCCACAAGGCCTCGGGCTACCTGCCGATCACCAAGGCGGCCTACGCCAAGGCCAAGGAAGAGGGCTTCTACAAGGACCAGCCCTATCTCGAGACCCCGCTGCTCGAGCTCACCAACAAGCCGCCGACCGAGAATTCCCGCGGTCTGCGCCTCGGCAACATGGTGCAGCTGCGCGACGTGTGGTCGGAGGAAATCGAGCAGGCGCTGGCCGGCAAGAAGACTGCCAAGCAGGCGCTGGACTCGGCCGTCGAGCGCAGCAACCAGATGCTGCGGCAGTTTGAAAAGACCGCCGTCCGCTGACATGATGGTTTGATGTCATCAACCGGCAGGCCGCGACGAGCGGCCTGCCACTTTCTTAGAGACCATGCAAAAGCAAGCGATTTTCCAATCAAAGCTGTTGCCTTACGCGCTGGTTGCCCCGCAACTCGCGATCGTCCTGATCTTTTTCTACTGGCCGGCCGCGCAGGCGGTGATCCAGTCCTTCCTGCTGCAAGACGCTTTCGGCCTGTCCACCAGCTTCGTCTGGTTCGAGAACTATCTCGAGCTGTTCAAGGACCCGGCCTATTTCGCCACGATCGTCAGGACCTTCGCGTTCTCGTTCGCGATCGCGGTGTCGTCGCTGTCGTTCGCACTTCTGCTCGCCGTCATGGCCGACAAGCCGCTGCGCGGCTCGACGCTGTACCGCACGCTGCTGATCTGGCCCTATGCGGTGGCGCCGCCCGTGGTCGGCGTGCTCTGGGTGTTCATGCTGCATCCCTCGCTCGGCGTGCTGTCGCGCTATCTGCGCGCCATGGGCGTTGACTGGAATCCGTTGCTCAACGGCGACCAGGCCGCGACGCTGATCATCCTCGCCGCGGCTTGGAAGCAGATCTCCTACAATTTCCTGTTCTTCCTCGCCGGCCTCCAGAGCATCCCGAGGAGCGTGATCGAGGCCGCCGCGATCGACGGCGCCCGCCCGATGCGGCGGTTCTGGACCGTGATCTTCCCGCTGCTGTCGCCGACCATCTTCTTCCTGCTGGTCATCAACATCGTCTACGCCTTCTTCGACACCTTCGGCATCATCGACACGATGACCCGCGGCGGCCCCGGCAAGTCGACCGAAACGCTGGTCTACAAGGTCTATTCGGACGGCCTGATCGGCGGCAATCTCGGCTCGTCGGCGGCGCAATCGGTCATCCTGATGGTGATCGTGATCGTGCTGACTGGAATCCAGTTCCGCTTCGTCGAACGCAAGGTGACCTACTGATGGTCGAGGAAGAGGGCTTCCAGCGCTATCTGGCTCACATCATCCTGTGGATCGGGATCGTGATCGTCGCCTTCCCGGTCTATCTGGCGATCGTCGCCTCGACCCAGGACAATGCCGTCATCGCCAACGGCCAGATGTCGCTGTTGCCCGGCGGCCATTTCTTCGAGACCTACTACCAGACGCTGTTCGTCGGCACGAGCGGATCGACCCGCGAGCCGGTGCTCAACATGATGCTGAATTCGCTGATCATGGCGCTCTTGATCGCGGTCGGCAAAATCGCGATCTCGATCATCTCGGCCTATGCGATCGTGTATTTCCGGTTTCCGTTCCGGATGGCGATCTTCTGGATCATCTTCATCACCCTGATGCTGCCGGTCGAGGTGCGCATCTATCCGACCTACAAGATCGTCGCCGACCTGCATCTGCTCGATAGTTACGCCGGCCTGTCGCTGCCGCTGATCGCCTCCGCCACCGCAACGCTCTTGTTCCGGCAGTTCTTCATGACGGTGCCGGATGAATTGCTGGAGGCCTCGCGGATCGACGGCGCGGGCCCGTTCCGCTTCTTCTGGGATACGCTATTGCCGCTGTCGCGCACCAACATGGCCGCGCTGTTCGTGATCCTGTTCATTCTCGGCTGGAATCAATATCTCTGGCCGCTGTTGATCACCACGCGCGACGACATGCAGACCATCCAGGTCGGCATCCGCAAGATGATCACCACGACCGATGCGCTGACCGAATGGCCGATCGTGATGGCGACCGCGCTGCTCGCGATGCTGCCGCCGGTGTTCGTCGTCGTCGTGATGCAGAAACTGTTCGTGCGCGGATTGGTGGAGACGGAAAAGTAATGGCCAACGTCACGCTGCGCAGCGTCCGCAAGACCTATCCCGGCGGCTTCGAGGCCATCAAGGGCGTCGATGTCGACGTCGGCGACGGCCAGTTCTGCGTGCTGGTCGGCCCTTCCGGCTGCGGCAAGTCCACGCTGCTGCGCATGGTCGCCGGGCTCGAGACCATCACCGGCGGCGAGATCGACATCGGCGGCCGCGTCGTCAACCAGGTCGAGCCCGCCGATCGCGACATCGCGATGGTGTTCCAGAACTATGCGCTCTATCCGCATATGAGCGTCTACAACAACATGGCCTACGGCCTGCGCAACCGCGGCATGGCCGAGGCCGAGATCAAGACCCGGGTCGAGGAAGCCGCGCGCGTGCTCGAGCTGTCGCCGATGCTGGAGCGCAAGCCGCGGCAGCTTTCCGGCGGCCAGCGCCAGCGCGTCGCGATGGGCCGCGCCATCGTGCGCCAGCCGAAAGTGTTCCTGTTCGACGAGCCGCTGTCGAACCTCGACGCCAAGCTGCGCATCGCGATGCGGGTCGAGATCCGCAAGCTGCAACGCCGGCTCAACACCACCTCGATCTACGTCACCCACGACCAGCTCGAGGCGATGACGCTGGCCGACATCCTGGTGGTGATGAATGGCGGCCAGGTCGAGCAGATCGGCAATCCGCTGGAGATCTACCAGAAGCCGGCGACCACCTTCGTCGCCTCCTTCATCGGCGCCCCGCCGATGAACCTGATGCCGCTGCGTTCGGACGAGCTGACGTCCCAGATCACGGGTGCCGATGGTGCCGGTATCGTCGGTATCCGGCCGGAGGATTTCGTGATCTCCAGCGAGGCCGTACCGGACGGCGTCGCGCTTGGCCTGACCGTCGAGGCGATCGAGCATGTCGGCGCCGAGACCTTCGTCTATGGCAGCCGCCAGCGCGCGGAACAGGGCATTGCCGCCAATCCAGGCGAACTGCCGCCGGGGGAGGTCATCGTCCGGGTTCCCGGCGCCACCGGCCCTGCCATCGGCGAGCGGATCCGGGCGGTCGCGCCGCGCGACAAACTGCATCTATTTACCGCCGACGGCCGCAAGCGGGTCGCGGGGTAACCGATCAGGAAGATTTTGCTCCCATGTTGCGGGCGTTTAGGCTGGTTTCGGGGCTGCTTGAACGCTATCCAGATCGCCCCCATATCCCTCACTGACCGGAGGCCAGACGGCCCGCCGGTTGCATGGGGCGCCGCAAGGGCCCCTCAAAGTCGCTTCGAGAGGACTTTGTAATGTCTCGTGTTCCATCGTTGTCCAGTCCGTTCCTTCTGGGATTCGACGAGATCGAGCGTGCGCTCGACCGCGTCGTGAAGGGCGCTGACGGCTATCCTCCCTACAACATCGAACGGTGCGACCGGTCCAACGGCCAGCCTGAGCGACTTCGCATCACGTTGGCGGTAGCGGGCTTCACCCGCGACCAACTCGATGTAACGATTGAGGAAAATCAGCTCGTCATCCGCGGCCGCCAGCAGGACGACAAGGCTCGGCAATACATCCATCGCGGCATCGCCGCGCGCCACTTCCAGCGCACCTTCGTGCTGGCGGAGGGGATGCAGGTGCTGGGCGCGGATCTGAAGAACGGGTTGTTGTCGATCGACCTGGCCAGGCCGGAACCTGAACGGGTCATTAAGACAATCGCTATCAATGAGCACGAATAATAGCAACAAGGAGCGGACTCGACCGCTTGTCTGACTGAGGAGTCGAGACCATGAGTGAAGCAAACATCATCTTCCAATCCGACAGCGTGACGCCGGAAGCGCTGGCCCATCTGGGTGAGGGTCATATCGCCTATGTGAAGCAGGTCCGTTCCGAGGACGTGCCCGACCTCTTTCCGCAGGCGCCGAAGATCGCGCCGGGCCTCAAGCTGTTCGCATTGCATGCCGCCGACGGCACGCCGATCATGCTGACTGACAGCCGCGAAGCCGCGATCGCCAACGCCTGGAGCAACGAGTTGCAGGCCGTCAGCGTCCACTGACACGCTGCTGACGCGACATCCGCGAGTTCAGATGCGCGGGCATGCCTCGACACCGAGGCGGCCCGCGCATTTTTTATGGCGACCAGGCGGTGCGCCACAATTGCGCTTCGGCCGATCCATTAACGAAGTCCGCGGTAACCTCGCTGATCCGTTGCCTGCGGTGCACGATGCTCATGATCAGTCGATCGTCCAGCTGGGGTCTCTGCTTCGGTGGGTTGGCCGCGCTTGTCGTGGCCCTCCTTCTCACCCTGACCTGGTCGAGTAGGTCGGGCGCCGGCAGCTTGATCATGTTGCTGGTGATGTTCGTGCCCGCCGTCACCATCATGGGCGGCCTCGTCGGCGGCGTTCTGTTCGGCCTGGTCGGCGTCATCATCGCGCTCAGCAGGCATCGCATCGAGGCATCCACGCTCAGTTATGCGCTCCTGGGAGGCCTGCTTTCGCTGGGGGTGCTGGTGCCGTACGCGTCCTGGGTGGCGAACGGACTGGTTCCGGCGCTGCAAGGACGGCAGGGCGTTTATGTCCTGCTGCCCACTGCGTTCCTGCCAGTTGTGATCGTCGGCTTTCTCGTCGGAGCGAAAGTGGCGTTGGCAAACGCGCGGGCCGTTCCACCGCCGCTCGAAGGCGGGTCTCGCAGCTAGAGCACGATGAGGTCAGGTTGAATCGTCATCGCGCTCTCGCATCTTGTTTGCGCATGATCTTTCCGGATCAAGCTCTAGGCCGCCAGCAACCGCTGGCCGAAATGGCTCACAAACCTTCAATCAGGCTTCAATGCGGGGAGCATCGGGCTCATGCTGAGCTGCACCTCGCCGGGAACGCTGTAGTCGCGCATCAGCGAGCGAGTGTTGCGCAGCCCGCACGCCTCACGCTGCACCACGAACATCCAGAGCGCATGACCGGCCTCTCGCACCAGGACACGGCGCGCCTGTTGCGCAGGCGCCTCGGCGCGCGGTTGATCGGCATCGAATTCGCGCAGCCTGGCGAGCGCCTGTTCCAGCGCCCGGCCCATGCGTCCGAGCGCGCTCGCCCGCTCCTCGGCAAGCTCGTAGGCGAGAACGTCGATGGGAACTCGATCAAGGCGAAAATCGCGGGACATCAACCATCCCTGGTTCGCACGCGCATTGTTGCGCACGACCGTCTTCTGGCCTCAGCGGCGGGTTGTCAATACACGTTCAGGCCAGCCGCGCGCGGATGTCGGGCTTCAGCACCTTGCCGACCTTGGAACGCGGCAGATCGTTCCAGACCTCGATCTGCTTCGGCGTCTTGATGCTGCCGATCTGTTGCTTGACGAAGGCCGCAAGCGCCGTCGCATCGACGGTTTGGCCCGCGCGCGGCTGCACGACGGCGACGATGCGCTCGCCCCATTTGTCGTCGGGCAACCCGATCACGGCGCAATCCTGCACCGCCTCATGGGCACGCAACGCATTCTCGACCTCGATCGAATAGACGTTGAAGCCGCCGGTGATGATCATGTCCTTGGCGCGGTCGACGATATAGAGATAGCCGTCACCGTCGATGTAGCCGATATCGCCGGTGTGGTGCCAGCCATGCACCGAGGCCTCGCGCGTCGCCTCCGGGTTCTTGTAGTAGCCGTCCATGACCAGCGAGCCCCGCACCACGATCTCGCCGCGCGATCCCGCAGGCAGCAGCTTGCCGTCGCCATCCATGATGCCGGCCTGCACCAGCGGGCCGATCCGCCCGGCGGAAGACAGCCGCTCCATCGCGATCGTGCCGTCGGCATTGTAGTGATCGGCAGGCGGCATCATCGAGATCATCATCGGCGCCTCGGTCTGACCGAACAGCTGCGCCATCGGCCCGATCCGCTTCAACGCTTCCGCGAGCCGCGTCGCCGAGATCGGCGCGGCGCCATACCAGAAGCATTGCAGCGAACCGAGACTGGCGCGATCGAGGCCGGGATGATCGAGCAGCATGTAGATCACGGTCGGCGGCAGGAACGTGTGCGTGACGCGGTGGTAGGCGATCAGGGCGAGGAACTCTTCGATGTCGGGATGGTGCATGATCACGACGCGGCCACCGAGCGTCATGATCGGAAAACACAGCACACCGGCGGCATGGGTCAGCGGCGCCAGCGCGAGATAGACCGGGCGGCCCTTGAACGGGTAGCCCATCAGGGTCAGCGCGGTCATCGCCTCGATGTTGCGCCCCGACAGCATCACGCCCTTGGGCTTGCCGGTGGTGCCGCCGGTGCCGGGGATCATCGCGAGGTCGTCGATCGTGTCGCGCTGGTAGGGATCGTCGGCGAGACCGCCGAGCCAATGATCGAATGACGGCGCGAACGGCAGCTCGGTATCGAGGCAGACCAGCGTGCGCAGCTTGGGCAGATCCCGCCTGACGGCCTCGACCATCGGCGCAAAGCTGGAATGAAACAGCAGCAGGCTGCAATCGAACTGGTCGAGGATGAACTTGTTCTCGGTCGCCTCGTTGCGCGGATTGATCGGGCACCACACGGCGGCGGCGCGCGAGATGCCGAACACGCAGGCGAACGCGATCGGATCGTTGCCGGACAGGATCGCGACCTTCTCGCCGGGAGCGATGGCGGACCGTTCGAGCCCGCGCGCGATCCGGTAGCTCAGCCCTTGTACCTCGCCGTAGCTGAGGTCGCGGCCGTCCATCGTGAGACACGGCGCGTCGGGGCCGAGTGAAGCACCCTTGTCGAGGTAATCGATGAAGCGCATGGCTGACCTCGCGGGAGGGAGACGGGTGACGCGCGACTGCGTCACCCGCGGATCGTGCGTTTTCGAGCAAGCGGACACCGGTCCGCTTGACGAAAACGCTTCAGGGAACGAAGGGCCGAGCCCCGATCCGATCGGGGCTCGAGCTCAATCTTGCACGGTCAGCACCGGCTTGCTGACCAGGCCGAAGCTGCGCAATTGCCCGAGCAGTTCGTGATGGCCGAACGCCTGGCAACCGGAGGCGAAGCCGACGCGCTTGGGCGGCTGCTGCACCAGATGCGCGGCAGCATAGGCCTGAAGCAAGCCGGTCTGCTTGTAGTTGCTGTTGCCATTGATGACGCAGTGCGCGCGCCCCAGGGGGCCGGAGGCATACACCGAATCCATCGACTTGTTGACGCGCGGGTTCTCGCGCGGCGGCATGGTGTTCATCACGCTGGCGGCGGTCTGCACCAGCGCGGCATAGCGCTCGTCGGGCTTCATGTCCTTGGTTGCGTCGAGCGCTGCGGCGACGATCTGCGGCACGCCCAGCATCAGCGCACGGTTGAACACGCCGCCCAGCACCTTCACGTTGGCGACCCGCGGATCGCGCTTGAACCACACCGGATGCGAGGTGCCGCCCCAGGGCAGCGCCAGCGCCAGTTCATGCTGGCCGGGGATGACGAGGTTGTAGAGGCCGGCATCGGGCTGATGCTCGACGTACTTGTTCTGCTCCAGATAGTAGGCTTTGCCCATCGCGGCGTTGACCAGGATGGTCTGCGTCGAGGCGATGGTCGGGCTGCCGCCCCAGAACACGGCGATATCGAGCGTGTCGAGGCCGGGCGTTTCCAGACAGAGCTGCGCGGCGATTTCGCCTGTCGTGTACATCTGCGCGATGCCCGGCGCCAGCAGCAGGCCGGCATTGCCGAACTTGGTGCCGAACTCTTGCTCTAGCGTGATCAGCCAGTCCTGTTCGCCGGTCGTGTCGGTGTAGTGGCACTTGGCAGCGAGGCAAGCCTGCACCACCTCGACGCCGAACTTGGCGAACGGGCCCACGGTGTTGAGCACCACCGAGGCGCCCTTGAACAGTTCAGTCAGCGCGGCCACGGTGTGCGGCACCGTCACCACCTCGTAGTCGGCGGTCTCGATGCCGGCCACGTTCGACTTCATCGCGGCGTTGAGCTTCTCGGCGCTGCGGCCGGCGGCGATGAAGGGGATGTTGTACTCGCGCAGATATTCGCAGACCAGCCGGCCGGTATAGCCGGACGCGCCATAGACGATGACGGGTTTCTTCTCGCTCATTGCGATCCTCCGAAATGTTTGTTGTCGGCGCTGTTGCTACATGCCCATGCCGCCGTCGACCGGCAGGCCGATGCCGGTGATGAAGCGGGCATCGTTCGAGCACAGGAACACCGCGGCGTCGGCGATGTCGGAGACCTCGGCGAGCTTGCCGAGCGGCGTCTGCTCCACCACCGAGCCGACCGCGGCGTTGATGTCGGGCGCAAGGCCGATCTTCACGATGTCATTGGCGAGTTGCATGCCCATGTCGGTCGGGATCAGGCCGGGATAGATGCAGTTGACGCGCACGCCGTAGCCGAGCTTGCCGGCCTCCATCGCGCCGACGCGGGTCATGCGATCGACCGCGGACTTGGTGCCGGAGTAGACCGCGATGCTCGGGAACGCGATCGTCGCCGCCACCGAGGCGATGTTGACGACGGCACCGCCCTTGCCTGCGGCTCCGCCCGGCCGCATCGCACGGAACGCGTGCTTCATGCCGAGCACGGTGCCGACGATGTTGACCTCGCACATGCGGCGCGCGTCCTCGGCCTTGATGTCGGCGACCAGCGAGGTGATCTCGATGCCGGCATTGTTGATCAGGATGTCGAAGCCGCCGAGGGTCTCGACGGTGACGGCGGCGGCCCGCTCCCATTGCGCGTCGTCGGTGACGTCGAGCTTGACGAAGCCGGTCTTCACCCCGGCCTTGGCGATCTCGGCGGCGCTGGCCTTGCCCGCATCATCGAGAATATCGCCGATCATGATCGCGGCACCGGAGCGCGCCAGTGCCTGTGCGATCGCCGCGCCAATCCCCCGGGCGCCGCCGGTGATCAGGGCTTTCCTGCCTTCAAGGCTCTTCCCACTCATGACGTAGTCCTCCCTTTGCTTGCCTTTGCTTGCTGATTTCTGGTGCTGCGGAGATCGGCAGTGCGGGCCGGCGGGCTTGCGCATTCTGAGCGCATGGATGGTCGCGGCCGGCATCGGCGGGGCGCGGCATGGCGCGCCCCGGGCGGTGCATTTCCTCCTGTTTGTCGATTGGTCAGCCGTCTTGACGGTTGTCCAAATTATTTGACCAACCCTCGTCCAGGAACTTGACACTTGTCAAGTCCGAATTTGACAAGTGTCAAGGATGATGATGTGAAGGGATGGAGTGCGCCGCGGTCCGCGCGGTATAAAGATGTTCAGGGAAGAGACCGAGGAAAGGCACCGGATGGCGCGGCATGCGACAGGAGCGGCCCAACGCGTGGCGGTAGCGGCCGAGGCGCTGCGCGACGAGAAGTTCAACGCCCGGCGCGTCGAGCTTGCGGAGGCCGCACTGGAGACGCTTGGCGAGCTCGGCTTCGCGCGCACCAGCCTGCGCGAGATCGCGCAGAACTCCGCGTTCACGCACGGCGTGTTTCACTATTATTTCAGCGACAAGCTCGATCTGATCTGCTGCTGCGTGCGGCACTACAAGGCAAAGTGCGTGACGCGCTATGACGAAGTGGTGACGACGGCGCGTAGCCGCGCCGAACTGACCGAAGGCTTCCTCGCCAAGCTCGCGGCGACGCTCGAGAACGAAGCGCGCATGCACCGGCTCTGGTACGATCTGCGCTCGCAGGCGATGTTCGAGCCGGCGTTTCGCAAGGACGTGCTCGAGATCGACAAGAGCCTGGAAGCGATGATCTGGCGCATCGCCACGCGCTACGCCGAGCTCGGCAACAAACAGCCGGCGTCATCTCCAGCCGCGCTCTACGCGCTGTTCGACGGCCTGTTCCAAAGCGCGTTGCTCAGGCACCTCGCCGGCGACGAGAAAGCGGTCTCCGATCTGCTCGTCGAAGTCCGCCGCCTGCTGCCGACGATCTGCTGAAGCGATACGAAAGCTTCGTAGCGCGGATGAAGCGCATCGGCATGCGTCATCGCGTGACGAACAGACTATGTCCTGATGACAGTTGCGCGAATGAGCGTCGTGCGCGCTGAGTGATTATGCCGCGCTCGCCGGCGGCAGCGCGAGCACCGAGTAGATCGCCTGCGCGTCGCGCGAGGCGCGCAACTTCTTGGCGACGTCCTGGTCGCGCAGCAGGCGGGCGATCCGCGCCAGCGCCTTGAGGTGGTCGGCGCCGGCGCCTTCGGGCGCCAGCAGCAGGAAGATCAGATCGACCGGCTGGCCGTCCATTGCCTCGAAATCGATCGGGCGCTCCAGGCGGGCGAAGAAGCCGAACAGCTTCTCCAGCTTCGGCAGCTTGCCGTGCGGGATGGCGACGCCATAGCCGACCGCCGTGGTGCCGAGCTTCTCGCGTTGCAGCAGCACTTCGAAGATCGCGCGTTCGTTCTGCCCGGTGAGCGCGGAAGCGCGCGCGGCAAGTTCCTGCAACGCCTGCTTCTTGCTGATGACTTTCAAAGCCGGGAGAATCGCCTCGGGTGCGACCAAATCAGTAATCGGCATTGGGACGTTCCGAGGTGAATGACCGTCAGGTTGCGAAATAGGCTTTACAGCGGCGGCGTCAAGAAGATGAGGTGGGATGCGGGCTTAGCCCGGGTCCAGCTGGCAGGGCTTCTACTCCAACGTATCGGCGGTGCCAACACCTGCGAACCCTGTTCCGCCCCCCTTATTGCTGGAGGCGGCGGACCATAAGCAGGGCTGGCTTCGAACGTCAATGCCATCTGGCAACTATCCTCAAGGGCTCACCGCGGGTGGATCGACCCAGCCGACATTGCCGTCCGTCCGGCGGTAAATGATGTTCACCCGGCCGCTGCCGCCATGCTGGAACACCAGGCACGAGGCCCCGGACAGATCGAGCTCCATGACGGCTTCGCTGACCGACAAGCGCTTCAGCGCGGTGGTTGCCTCGGCAATGATCACCGGGCTGTATTCGGTGACCTCGTCGTCGTTCTCGGGCGCCTCGATGACGTAGCTCGGCGCGTCGAGCCCGACGCCATTCAGTTCGGCAAGCGCGGCGCTCGCGGCATAGGCCTTGCGCGCAGAGCGATCCTTGAGCCGGCTCTTGTAGCGGCGCAGCCGCTTCTCGATCATCAGCAGCGCGGCATCGGCGCTGGCATAGGCGTCGGCGGCGTTGGATTCGGCTTCCAGCGTGATGCCGGAATCCAGATGCAACGCGCAGTCGGTGCGGAAGCCGAAGCCATCCTTGCTCAGCGTGATGTGACCGGAATAGTTGCCATCAAAATACTTTCGCAGGACCTCGTCGGTGCGGTCGCTGACGCGCGCCCGAAGCGCCTCGCCGATGCTGATGCTCTTTCCCGAGATTCGAAGGGTCATTTGATGCCTCAATTGCTGGATGCCTCGATCACTCCTGCGGATGCTTGCTGGGTTTCCGGTGACCTTCCTTTCTGGACGACGCTTGATCAGGAAAGGCTGAGACTATCGCGATTTGACGCGAACGCAACGAGCGCTTGGAGCGGTCCGTACTCGGACGGGGTCATGCTCAAAAAGTAACCTAAACGGGAGCTGTATCGCGCGACCGGTCGGAGGAGGAAGCGGGAGCCGAAAGCGCGTTGCCAAGCATGCTTTGTTTGTCACGGCGGCGTTGCACCGAAGATGGTATCCGCATCGCTTCGCGGTACTTCGCGACGGTGCGGCGGGCAATATCAATGCCCGACGCGCGCAAACGTTCCACGATCGTGTCGTCGGACAGGATCGCTGACGGCGCTTCGCCGTCGATCAGCTGCTTGATGTGGTGACGCACGGCTTCGGCCGAATGCGCCTCGCCGCCGTCGGCAGACGCGATCGACGCGGTGAAAAAATACTTCAATTCAAAACTGCCGCGATTGGTCGCCATGTATTTGTTGGCGGTGACGCGCGACACCGTCGATTCGTGCATCTGGATCGCGTCCGCCACCGCTTTCAGATTGAGCGGCCGCAGATGCGCGACCCCATAGGTGAAGAAGCCGTCCTGCTGACGGACGATCTCGGTCGCCACCTTCAGGATGGTGCGGGCGCGCTGATCGAGCGCGCGCACCAGCCAGGTCGCGTTCTGCAGGCAGTCGGTGAAGTACGACTTGTCACCGTCCTTGCGAATCGTCTTCGACAGCTCAGCGTAATAGGTCTGGTTGACCAGCACACGCGGCAGAGTGTCGCTGTTGAGCTCGACATGCCAGCCGCCGTCCGGACCGGGACGGACATAGACGTCGGGCACCATGGTCTGCGTCCGCGAAGTGCCGAACTTCAAACCGGGCTTCGGATCGAGCCTTCGGATCTCCGCGATCATGTCGGTGATGTCTTCGTCGTCGACACCACAGAGCTTTCGCAAGCCTGCGATGTCGCGCTTGGCGAGCAGATCGAGATGCTCGACCAGCGCCTGCATCGCCGGGTCGTAGCGATCGAGTTCGCGAAGCTGGATCGCCAGGCATTCGCTCAGGTTTCGCGCGCACACGCCCGGCGGATCGAATTTCTGCAACACCGCGACGACCTCGTCGACCGCTTGCTGCGACGCTCCGAGCCGCTCCGCGGCCTGGCCGAGATCGGCCGGCAGGTAGCCGGCATCGTCGACCAGGTCGATCAGGTACTGCCCGATCATGCGCTGCGCCGGCGCCGAGAAGGCCACCGCGAGCTGTTCGGCGAGATGGTCGGCGAGCGTCAGCTCGGCGGCCACGAAGGCTTCGAGATTGTATTCGTCGTCGCTGGAGGCGCCGCCGCCCCATTCGGTGTAGACCGACGGCGGCGCGTCCTGTGCGGCGCGCGCGGCGGCCTCCGCCGGCTCCTCGGAGAACACGTTCTCAAGGCCGGAATCGAGCGTCTGCTCGATCTCGGCGCGGGTGCCGAGGTCGCGATTCAGCCATTCCTCCTGGCCGGGCTCGAACGCGGCCTCGCCGCTCGAACCGGCGGCGATGTCGGAGTGGTCACCATCGTCCCCGTAGCTGCTGGAGTCGCCGTAGTCGGACCGCTCGATGGCCGGCTCGCCCGCCACCGGCGGCTCCGGGCCGTCGGCAGCGCGCTCGAGCAGCGGATTGCGCTCCAGCTCCTCCTCGACGAAGGCGGACAGGTCCAGGTTCGACAGTTGCAGCAGCTTGATCGCCTGCATCAGCTGCGGCGTCATCACCAGCGACTGCGACTGGCGGAACTCTAGTCTTTGCGTCAGCGCCATGGAGGCAAGATCGATTCCAGAAGTTGGCTCGATTCTTGCTTATCTTAGTCTGAAGCCCTTGTACACGGCTTGACGGATAGGAAAAAAGCGCTACAGGCGGAATTCCTCGCCAAGGTAAAGCCGGCGTACATCGGGATCATTAACGATCTCCTCCGGGCTTCCCTCGGTCAAGATCTCACCAGCATAGACGATGTAGGCACGGTCGGTCAGGCCGAGCGTCTCGCGGACATTGTGGTCGGTGATGAGCACGCCGATGCCGCGGTTGGTGAGGTGGCGGACCAGGTCCTGAATGTCGCCCACTGCGATCGGATCGATGCCGGCGAACGGCTCGTCGAGCAGCATGTAATTCGGGCGCGTCGCCAGCGCGCGCGCGATCTCGACGCGGCGCCGCTCGCCGCCGGACAACGCGATCGACGGGCTCTTGCGCAGCCGCGTGATGTTGAACTCGTCGAGCAGCGAGTCGAGTTCGTGCTCGCGCTTCTTCCGCGAGGGCTCGACCACTTCGAGCACCGCGCGGATGTTCTGCTCGACCGTCAGGCCGCGGAAGATCGAGGCTTCCTGCGGCAGATAGCCGATGCCGAGGCGCGCACGCTGGTACATCGGCAGCTTGGTCACGTCGTGGCCATCGAGTTCGATCGCGCCGCGATCGGCCTTGATCAGCCCGGTGATCATGTAGAACACGGTGGTCTTGCCGGCGCCGTTCGGCCCGAGCAGGCCGACCGCCTCGCCGCGGCGTACATAGATGCTGACGCCGCGCACGACCTGCCGGCTGCCAAAACTCTTTTCCACGCTATGCACAGCCAGATAGCCCGGCCGCTTGATCAGCTGTGGCGCGGCCGCAGCGCCGCTCCTCGACGGAGCCTTGGCAGGCCGCGGGCGTGCCGTCGCAGCGGCCGGCTGCGAGCGTTGCAGCTCGACGCCGGGGACGGGCGCGGCGCGCGCCATCGGCGGCGCGTCGCGCACCGGGCTCGCCAGCATCTCGCCGAAGGGCTCGCCGAGCGACGTGATGTCGTCATGCGCGCGCGCAAATCCGGTGCTGCGTTTCGCAGGGCGCCGCCGGAACATGCCGAATAAATCCACCATCCCCGCTTCGCTTCAACCTTTCACGGTGATCCCGCGACTTTGCCTGCGGACCAATCGATTCGCACGCCAACCTGCGAACATGAACTGGAAAACCGGATACCGGCCTTCCCGCGCGACAAACGCGGACGCGTTGGCGTAGATCATGTTCGAATAATACGGCAAAGCGCGGTCACCCGCGCCCTGGATGAGTGGATGCCCCCGCCCCGGCCGTCATGATTCCCTCTCGGAGACGCATCGTTCGGCCAAACCGCAGCAGTAGATACAGTCTCACCTCCCGCGCTTCAACCTCGCAGCCGCAAAATACTACCTAACTAATTGATTTTGCTTGACCTTACGTGAAGCTTAGTGGTCGCACTATTTCGATTTGCTGCCCGGCAGGAGCTGAAGCGGCGACGGCGCCGCCGGGGCGGCGCCAGGGGTGGCCGGCGTCCCGCAGCCGCCCTTGCCGTTCTGTCCGCCCTGGGACTGGATGAACAGTCCCTGCACCTTGCCGCTGTCGGATTCGACCCGCGAGACGCCGGTGGTCATGTCGACCAGCAGGCGGTCGCCGCGCAGCACGTTCTGGCACTGGGTCAGCACCACCTGGCCGCCACCGCCGCCGAGCATCGTGATCAGATTGGTCTTGGTGTCGAAGATCGCGGTCTCGCCGGTGACCACCTGGTCCTTCTGGGTCACCACGACATTGCCCTTGGCCTCGAGCCGCTTGATCGAGGATGCGCCGCCGGGGCCGGGCGTGGCCGATTGCATCGGCGCGCCCTTGGCCGCGGCCGCCGCCTTGGTGCCGGCCGGCGCAGGCGCGGGCGTCTGGGTCGATTTATCCTCGTAGAACACCACCAGGATCTTCGAGGTCATGGTGGTGTCGCCCTGCACGACCTTCACATTGCCGGAGAAGGTCGCCTCCTTCTTCTTGTCGCGCATCTCGAGCGCGGCGGCCTCGATCTGGATCGGCTGGTCACGGTTCTGCGAAAAGCCCTGCATGGCGTTCGGAACACCGGACATCGAGCCCTGCGCGAACGCGGCATGCACTGCGAACAGCGCGAGCAGGAAGGCCGCAATTGCGATGCCGTGCGGGAAGCGTCTCATCATCGAAATCATTTCGTGTTGGCGGATTTGCGCGCCTTCGGCGGCGCCGGAGGAGGTGGTGGTGGCGCGGCCTCGGCGGGCGGGCTCGCATTGTTGTCGCCGAGCTTGTCGAGATACATTACGACATTGCCTTCGAACCGCACGAGCTCGCCGCTGTTGTAGATTCGGAGCCTGTCGGATGTCAGCGTGCCCTGGAGCAATTTGACGTCGACATGCTCGTCCGACGACACATTGCCCTTGTTGATGTCGACGAAGGCCTGCGTCAGCCTGGCTTCATAGCCGGTGGACGATTGCAGGAAGATATCCTGGCGCAGGTCGAGCAGTTGCTTCTTGTTGTCGAAGAAGCCGGTGCGCGCATCCATCGTCACGGTCGACTCATCCTGCTGCGCGACCTTGGCGCGGATCGTCTTGAGTTCGACATGATCAGGATCGGTGACGTCCTGGATCGCCGCCTTGGCCCACATCTCGTAGGGTCTCCCGTCGGTCGAGAAACCGGCGATGTGCGGCGATTCCATCGTGATCTTGGTGCCGGACACCACGAGGTTGTCCATCTCGACCGGCAGCTTGGGGATGATTTCGCGGAATGGATTGTAGACCGAGACGAAGATGATCGAGGCCATCGCCACTCCCACCACGGCCGGCACCGCAACGCGCAGGATCCGCACCATGCGGCTGTGCCGCGCGGCGGCGGCAAAGCGCGCCTCGAGGCCCGTCACATAGGCTGGATTCTGAACCGAATTCACCTGAGCTCCAGAGGCACGAAATTGCCCCTATTCTAGCCGGAGCCGCCCAATTATGCAGCCCGGACCTCGCGTCGCGCCCCTGCGGGAGACCACGCGTGAACAGTTTGGCCGAAACGGGGCGGAACCGGTTCCGCCGCGACGAATTCGCGCCCGATCATGAACGGGCGAAATCACGAATGGGCGAAGATGTCCTCGGCCTCCCAGCCGTCGAGGTCCAGCCGGGCCCGCGTCGGCAGGAAATCGAAGCAGGCCTGCGCCAGCTCGGTGCGTCCCTCGCGCGCCAGCATGACGTTCAGCTTGTCGCGCAGCGCGTGCAGGTGCAGCACGTCGGAGGCGGCATAGGCGAGCTGGGCCTCGCTGAGGCTTTGCGCGCCCCAGTCGCTCGACTGCTGCTGCTTCGACAATTCGACGTTCAGCACCTCGCGCACCAGATCCTTCAGGCCGTGGCGGTCGGTATAGGTGCGCGACAGCCGCGACGCGATCTTGGTGCAATAGACCGGCGCCGGCATCACGCCGAAAGTGTTGTAGAGCACCGCGACGTCGAAGCGCGCGAAATGGAAGATCTTGGTGATCGCAGGATTGGCGAGCAGCGCCTTCAGGTTCGGCGCATCGGAGTGACCCTTCGGAATCTGGATCACGTCGGCGGTGCCGTCGCCGTTCGACATCTGCACCACGCAGAGCCGGTCGCGATGCGGATGCAGCCCCATGGTCTCGGTGTCGATCGCAACGGAATCGGTGTAGCGCGAGAGATCGGGCAGGTCGCCGCGATGCAGGCGGATGGTCATGCTGTCAAAAACCTCGTCGAATCGCTCTTGGAACAAGCTATCGTTCTATTCGCCGGCAGGCGAGCGGGCATCAAAAGGGGGAGGACGCCCGTCCCTCATTCCGCCGGCACGGCCGGCTCGGGGTGTAGCGCCATTGTGCAACGGAGACAATGGCTTGGCTCGCCGGTCGCGACCCGGCGTCGCTATTGCCAGCTGACCCGGAGGCCGAACCGCCCGGTGATGTCCTCGCGATGGGTGCTGTCCACCGAGGTGGTGTAGCCCGCGCTCGCATAGGCGCTGACCGCGCGATTGATCTGCGCGGAGACGCCGGCGCCGATCTCGACGGCGGTGCCGCGGCTCTGCACGCCGATCAGGTCGGTGGTGGCGAAGGCGATGCTGCGATCGTTCGCGGCGGTGTGCCAGAGATTGGCCTCGAGATAGGGACGCAATTCGGCAGTGCCGACGGTGAAGGTCGAGGGAATACGCACGCCGAGCCGGCCGGTCAGCGTATCGGCGCTGCCGGGCGCCACGCTGGAGAAGATGTCGTTGAAGCTGTCGAACGCCTGGCGTTGCCAGATCAGTTGCGCCTGCGGCTCGATCGCGATGAACCGGTTCAGCGGGATCGGCACGCCGGCTTCGAGCGACGCCGCGACGCCGGTGCCGGACACCCGCGCGCCGACCTGGCGTTCCGATTGCGGACTTGCCCCGTAGAAGCTGCCCATCAGCACCGCGTCGACGTACCAGCCCGACGGACCGATATGGGTCCAGTAGCCGCCGATGTTCTGGCTGTCGATCGAGAGCGTGCCGGTGCGGATGTCGTTCATGCCGAGCGCGAAGCCATTGACGGTGCCGTTGGCCCAGCCATAGGCATAGAAGAAGCCGGCACGATCATGATGCTCCGGCGCGGACTGAAAGCGCAGGATGTCGACGCCGACCTGCACGCCGGCCATGGTGCCGTCGAACGAAGGGCTGACCGTGCCGGCCCAGCTTTGCGAGCTGTGCGAGCCATATGCGCGCGCCCATGCGGCCGGCTGGTCACCGCCGCTGGTCAGCAGGGCCTGATCGCCCTGGCGCTGATGGAAGGTGCCGAGCGTCGCGAGCCCGAGTTTCTGCGCCACCTGCGGCAGCGCCGAATAGACCGCGGCTTCAGGCCGATAGAGCTGGATCGGCTCCGAGCCATCCGGCGGCGGTGTTGGCGTCACGGGATCGGGAGGGAGCGGCGGCGGCGTCACGCCGGGAGGCGGCGGGACCGGCGGAACGGGCGGCACCGGCGGGTTGGTACCCGGCAGCAATTCCGAGCGCAGATACCAGTTGTCGGCGCTGCCGGCCGATACGCCGCCTCGGAACAACATGTATTCGTGCGCGCCCGCAACCACCGCATTGGAGAGACCGAACGCGGCGGCGGACGTGGTGCCGCCGTTGATCGCCTGCACCACCAGGATGCCGTCGGCGGTGGTCTGCGCGCCGGCGCCGCCGGCATTGATCACGGTCATCGCCGTCGTGCCCGAGGCATTGCCGCCGGAGATCACGAGCCGATCCGATGGCGAACCATCGCTGCCGAGCACGCTGTGCAGATAAAGGCCGCCGCCGTTGCCGACATAGTTGCCGACGATGGTCAGGCTGTTCGCCGCCACGGCACCGCCATTGGTGAGATTGATGACGCCGGCATTGGTAACGGTGATCGGCGGTCCGCCCGGAAACGGCGTAATCGACGGATTCGCGCCGTTGCCCGCCTGAAGGCTGGTGCCGGCCGCAATCGACACATTGCCGGTCAGCGAGGTCTGTAGCGTCAGCGTGCCGCTGTTGATGAAGGTGTTGGCGAAGGTGCCGGTGCCTGCCCAAGTCCAGTCGCTGCCTTCCATCGTCAGCGTCTGGAAGCGCGTGAACGCATTGTCGGCTGTGCCGCTGCCCTGCAGACGGACCTGATTGTTGCCGCTGCCGCCATCGGCGAGGCCTGATATCTGCGAGCCGGTCTGCAAGACGAGCGTCATATTGCCGTTGCCGCCCGCGATCGCGCTGCCGCTGTTGCCGGCGATCAGGCCGGCATTGACGATGGTGGTGACGCCGTTGAGCGTGCGGATCGCGGGGCCCGCCTGGCTGATGATCTGGCCACCGGCGAGGTTCTGGATCGTCGCGGTAAACGACGATCCCACGGTGTTGGAGAATACGCCGTCGGAGTTGACGCCGCGCGCCTCGATGGTCCCGCTGTTGGTCAGGACGGCGCCATTGCCCTGCATGAAGACGGTGTTGTTCGCGATCCCGCTCGCAGGGCCGCCGGTGGTGAGCAGCGTGCCCGTGTTTGTGATGTTGGCGAGTTGGCCGACCGAATAGATCGCACGCGCGCCCGCGCCCGCCGTGGTGATGGTGCCGCTGTTGTTGAACGTGCTGTTGTCGCCGGTCTGCACGTAGAGCCCGTGCGACTGCGGTCCCTGGGTCGTTATCGTTCCGGTGTTGATCAGCGTGTTGCCGCTGCTCGGCGAGAGACCGGTGATGGCGAGGCCGCGCGAGGCGCCGTTCTGCGTCGTGATGGTGCCGTTGTTCACCAGCGTATTGCCGTTGCCGCTGTCGGCGATGGCATTGCTGCCGGCGCCGCTGGTCGTGATCACGCCCGACGCGCCGTTGGTGAAGACATTGCCGTCACCGCTGCCGAAGATTCCAGTGCCGCCGCCGCTGATGGTCAGCGTGCCGTTGTTGGTGGCGGTGCTGCCGGTGACGAGGCCGACGGCGGTTGCACCGGCGCCGGGCGTGATACCCGCGCCCTGCAACACGTTCACCGTGACGTTCGAGCTGCCGGCCGCGGCCTGCACGCCTGCGGGGGAGGGGTTTGGTGCCGCGGTCGAGCAGGTCACCGTCTGACCGCTCACCGGCGCGAGATTGTCGCAAGCGGCAAGCGCCTGCGAGGCCGACAGGAGATAACCGCCACCCAGAGTGCACGACAGGATCGCCGCGAGCCGCGATGAAACCATGCCCTTCTCCACCTTCGGCGCGAAGCTCCGGCTCGCGCTCCTGCTTCCCCCTGCCCCGCTCTCAGCGTCGGCTGATTCGCTCCATTCGAGCTGGAAACGATTTGCGGCGACCTGTTGCGCGGTCGCCACAGACGGAACCTTTGGATGTGCGCTCCTTGTTCACATCCCTTGCGTGCATACGCTTCCGCGTCGGTGATGTACAGAGCAGGCGCGTCGCAGGCGCAGGCCTGCGTCGCCGCCGTCCGACGGCGAGCGCTCCGCGCTTTCGCGAAACCGATTTCGACGGAACTTGTGATCCGCCACCCCGTGAAATCGGCCTGCGCCGTCCCTATCTGTTGCCAGCCCGTATCCGCCCAATGAAAAGAGCCTCATGTCGGAACAGACCATCGCCGCGCCGATCGACGATCAGCAGGTGCGCGGCTTCACGCGCTATCAATCGTTCCTGATCGCGCTGCTCGCCTTCACGCAGTTCAATTTGATCCTCGACTTCATCATCATGTCGCCGCTCGGCGCCATCCTGATGCCGTCGCTCAACATCACGGCCGGGCAGTTCGGCGTCGCGGTCTCCGCCTATGCGTTCGCTGCCGGCATTTCCGGCATCCTCGCCGCCGGCTTCGCCGATCGCTTCGACCGCAAGCGGCTGCTGCTGTTCTTCTATGTCGGCTTCATGTCCGGCACCGTGCTGTGCGCGCTGGCGCAGAATTTCCACGTGCTGTTGCTTGGCCGCATCGTCACCGGCCTGTTCGGCGGCGTGATCGGCTCGGTCGTGCTCGCCATCGTCACCGACCTGTTTCCGCTGCAACAGCGCGGCCGCGCGATGGGCGTGCTGCAAACCGCGTTCGCCGCGAGCCAGGTGCTCGGCGTCCCGGCCGGACTTTTCCTGGCCAATCACTGGAACTGGCACATCTGCTTCGTGGCTATCGTCGGCCTGTCGATCGTGGCGATCGCCGCCATTGTGCTGTTCATGGAGCCGGTCGACGGACACCTCAAGCTGCAACACGACGGCAACCCGTTCCGCCACCTGATCGCGACCGTGGGCCAGCCGCGCTACACGCTGGCCTTCCTGGTGACGACGCTGCTGGCGACCGGCGGCTTCATGCTGATGCCGTTCGGCAGCGCCTTCACCGTGCACAATCTCGGCATCGACATCGCGCATTTGCCGACGATCTATCTGGTCTCGGGCCTGTTCAGCATCATCATGGGGCCGCTGGTCGGCCGCGCCGCCGACAGGTTCGGCAAATATCCGACCTTCGTGTTCGGCTGCGTGGTGACCGTGATCATGGTGCTGACCTACACCAATCTCGGCCACGTCTCGCTGCTGACCGCGATCGTGGTCAACGTGCTGATGTTCGTCGGCATCTTCTCGCGCATGATCCCGTCGCAGGCGCTGATGTCGGCGATCCCCGACGCCAGCCAGCGCGGATCGTTCAGCGCCGTCTCCGCCTCGGTGCAGCAACTCTCGGGCGGGCTGGGCTCGGTGGTCGCAGCCGCGATCGTCGCCGAGAACCCGGACGGCTCGCTGCTGCATTTCGACCGGATCGGCTACGTCGTCGTGGCGAGCTCGTTGTTCTCGATGATCGCGATGTATTTCGTGCAGCGGCCGATCGCGCGGCGCGCGGGGCGGCGGATCGTGTGAGGGCTTGTGTCGAGGTTTGCCGAGCTGCTGCCGGTCGCTTTGCCGGCGCAGATCGGTTGGTGCAGTGGCGTGACCACCTCGCCCGCGTAGTCTTGGCGATGCCGGATCAGTCGCGTTAGGTCATGACGCCGCAGCCGTTGCCGAGAGTCCCAACGGCTCACGGTCTCATATCAACCGGCTCGGGCTTCATTGAACGTCGTCCAGCTTGACATTCTTGTTGTCGAGGTCGGGAAGTTTCTCGGTTGGGCGAGGTGGCGTAACTTTGACGCCGTCGTCATCGATGTCAATGACCGTGCGATCTTCGCCCATCAGCATCGGGCCGGTGTAACCAGCCTGGCGGATTTGCTTCACGATGATTTCGTCACCCGCCTTACCCGACAGATCCTTCTTCACGATGTGCGAAAGGACGGCGAGGCGCGGTTTCGATTCAGAGAATGCACGGGCTGCCTGTTCAGGTGAGGCGAGCTTCGACGCCACCGCAGCTCGGTGCTTTTCCGCCTCTGGGCGCGCCATCCATTCATCGCTGAATCCGACAACGTTGTGGACCAGCAAGTCCGCACCTCTCGCCGCGGTCACGACGTTGGGACTGTAGACCGTGTCACCCGACAGAACGACGACGCGATGGCCGTACTCGATCTTGTAACCGACGGCCGGATCGCCATCCCCATGCGACACCTTGAAGGCGCTGACTTTCAGTCCGTCCTGATCATAGACCTGTCCGTCGGTGATCTCCGTGGTTTTCACGTCCATGTATTCGATCTTGTTGAAGCCATTGACGCCTCCCCGCTTCTCAACATCGCTGAACATTGCACGCATTCCCTTGATCATTTTGAGCGTGCCTGGCGGTCCCCAGACTTCCAGCGGCTTGTCACGCGCGAGTAGAAACCATGGCGTGATCCACAACGTCGGCAATCCTTCGATGTGATCGTTGTGGAGATGCGTCAGGAAAATCTTGGTGACGTCACGCGGATTGACGCGAGACTCGTAGAGCCTTTGCACGACACCTCTTCCCGCATCGAAGAGCAGTCGCTGCCCGCCGGCTTCGATGAACGTCGAATATCCGTATCGTGTCGGATTGATCTCGGGGCCGCCGGTACCCACGAGCGTCACTCGCACGTGATGATCGACCGGCTGGGCTGCAACAGACGATGCAAGTCCAATCGCGGCCAATGCGGCCGCCAGGGCGGTGACGGCAAAGCGGGAAACCGACATTACATCATCCTATTATACAGTTTATCTAATGATAGTATCACTAGCTGCCAATTCCGCCAGTCCGGATTTTCCGGGACCCCGACCCACCGGCAAATGCCCCCGCACGTTCACTCGGCGCGATGCCGCAGCGTCAGCAATCCGCGCGATGAAGGGCACACCCAGCAGACGTCCGGGGCCGGCGGTATTGAGGTCGCCCTTGCCTGGGCTTGAGGCGTCGCAGTGATGGATTCATGTCGTTGCGGAGCGGCCTGACCGAGGCGTTGACCGCCTTGCCGCATACCTCCGTCGGGGCCGATCACGCCTCAATGAGGCCGCACGGACAGCAGCGTCGCCCAGCGTTGGCGCAACGCCCCGATAGGGGCGTGCATCTTATTGAAGGACAAGATGATTCAAGAGGGGTGGTGCCCAGGAAAGGACTCGAACCTTCACGGCCGTTAAGCCACTGGCACCTGAAGCCAGCGCGTCTACCAATTCCACCACCTGGGCGTGGGCGCGTTAGTAAGGTTCGGTTACGCGCTTGTCAAATTCACGAAACGAAAAATCGAATACCCTGTACATGGTGGGGTCGATGGCGTATCGCCAGATGGCTAACCCACGTCAATAACTCCCGAATCCGACAGGAATCCTCCCATGGCATCGAACCTGGACACCACAGTCACGGTCTTCGGCGGATCGGGGTTTCTGGGGCGGAACGTGGTCCGGGCGCTCTGCAAGCGCGATTACCGGGTCCGTGTTGCCGTGCGGCGGCCCGAACTGGCCGGCCATCTTCAGCCGCTCGGCCGGGTCGGGCAGATCCATGCCGTGCAGGCCAATGTGCGCTACCCGGCCTCGGTCGAGGCGGCGATGCGTGATTCGCAGGTCGCCATCAACCTGGTCGGCATCCTGGCCGAAGGCGGCGGGCAGAGTTTCGATGCCGTGCAGGTGAAGGGCGCCGAGACCGTCGCCAAGGCGGCGGCTGCGAGCGGCGGACGGATGGTCCATGTCTCGGCGATCGGGGCCGATGCGGATTCGCTGTCGGGTTATTTCCGCGCCAAGGCGGCAGGCGAAACCGCGGTGCAGGCGGCGCTGCCGTCGGCCACCATCATGCGGCCGTCGCTGCTGTTCGGACCCGAGGATCAGTTCACCAACCGCTTCGCGGCGCTGGCGCGCATCTCGCCGGTGCTGCCGCTGGTCGGCGGTGGCGTCAACACGGTGCAGCCGGCCTATGTCGCCGACGTCGCGGACGCCGTGGCCGATGCGGTCGACGGCAAGGCCAAGGCCGGCGCGACCTACGAGCTCGGCGGCCCTGAGGTGCTGACCATGCGCGAGGTGATGCAGATCATCCTCGAGATCACCCAGCGCGACCGCATGCTGATGCCGCTGCCGTTCGGCCTCGCCAAGCTCAAATCCTACTTCCTGCAATTCGCGCCGGGGCCGTTCACGCTCACGCCCGACCAGGTCGCGATGCTGCGCGTGGACAATGTGGTGTCCGACGCCGCCAAGGCCGCCGGCCTGACCTTCGCCGGCCTCGGCATCACGCCGGACTCGATGGAAGCGGTCGCCCCGCAATATCTCTGGCGGTTCCGCGCGACGGGCCAGTTCCAGAAGAAGAGCGCGTAAGCCGCTCTCTCCACCTGTCGTCCCGGCCTTGAGCCGGGACCCATAACCACAAATGCCCGAGATGCAGGACGCCGGGGCCACAGCCCTGCGCCACCGAGAAGGCTGTGGTTATGGGTCCCCGCAGGGACGACGGATAGATCGTCCCTACCTTCCCAGCGCCAGCGCGATCAGGCCGAGCGTGCCGACGATCACGCGCCACCAGGCGAAGAAGGTGAAGCCGCGGCGGGTCACGAAGTTGAGGAATGCCCGCACCACGATCATCGCGGTGATGAACGACACCACGAAGCCGACCGCGATCACGCTGAGATTGTCGGAGGTGAAGTCGGCGCGGTTCTTGTAGAAGTCATAGACGAACGCACCGACCATGGTCGGGATCGCCAGGAAGAACGAGAACTCCGCCGCCGAGCGCTTGTCGGCGCCGAGCATCATCGCGGCGACGATGCTGGCACCGGAGCGCGATACGCCGGGGACCATCGCCAGGCACTGCGCGACGCCGATCCAGAAATACATCAGCAGCGGGAACCGGGTCGCATCGTCCTCGTATACTTTCAGATCGAGCTGATCGACCCACAGCAGGACGGCGCCGCCGACGATCAGCGTGAAGCAGACCACCCACGGATTGAACAGGAATTCCTTGATGTATTTGCCGGCGATCAAGCCGATCACGACCGCCGGCAGGAACGCCACCAGCACACCGATCACGAAACGGCGGTCGTCGGGATTGGAGAACATGCCGAGCGCGACGCGCCACAATCGGTTGAAGTAGAGCACGAGGATCGCGAGGATCGCACCGAGCTGGATCAGGATCGCGAAGCTCTTCCAGAAATTGCCTTCGCCGAGATTGAAGAAGCGCTCCGCGAGCAGCAGGTGGCCTGTCGAAGAAACCGGCAGGAACTCGGTGACGCCCTCGACGATGCCGAGAATCACCGCCCGCAGCATATCCGTCATCATGATCTGATCTGCCCTGTGTGGAAAACCGGATTCTTCTCGCTTATTCGCACATTGGCCGCAATCGCAAAAAATCGTCAAACAATGGGTTACCCGGCCGATTTGCTGGGCTATAGCGTTTTTGTGACCCGCGCCATCCGCGGGAGCAGCTACCGCTTTGCGTGCCGACGCGACATAGAGACGATCGGGGCCAGTCTGGCCAAATCACCGGTCCAGGTCGCACAGGTTGATGGTTTCTTAAGCGCCGCGAAACTACCAAGGGCTTCATGTATACGCTGTATCATCACCCGTTCTGTCCGCATTCGCGATTCATCCGCCTCGTGCTCGGCGAGTATGGCCTCGATCTGCGCCTGGTGGAGGAACGGGTCTGGGAGCGGCGCGAGGCGTTCTTGGCACTCAATCCGGCGGCGACCACGCCGGTGCTGATCGCCGAGGGCTTTCCGCCGATTCCGGGTGCACCCATCATCGCCGAATATGTCGACGAGACGCACGGCCTCGACGCCGGCGAGCGGCGACTGTTGCCGACCTCTTCGGCCGAGCGCGTCGAGGTGCGCCGGCTGATGGCATGGTTCAACGAAAAGTTCTTCGAGGAAGCCTCCAACCCGCTGGTGACCGAGCGGATCTACAAGCGCTTCATGAGCGAGGACAATGGCGGCGGTCCGCCGGCGCCCGACATCATGCGCGCCGCCAAGGTCAATGTGCGCTATCATCTGAGCTATATCGGCTGGCTGGCGAAGACGCGGAACTATCTCGCCGGCGACCGCCTCACCTACGCGGATCTCGCCGCCGCGGCACATCTCTCGGCGATCGACTATCTGGGCGACGTGCCATGGAGCGAGGACGACGCGGCAAAGTCGTGGTACGCGCGGGTGAAGTCCCGTCCGTCGTTCCGCCCGCTGCTCAGCGAGTGGCTGGCGGGGGTGCCTGCATCGCGCACCTATGTGGACCTCGACTTCTGAACCCGGCGGTCAGGCTCTCTCCCTCCGATCTCAAGGCAGCGCTGCAACGCGAGGCGCGGGCGCTCGGCTTCGACAGTATCGGCATCACCGGGCCTGATGCGACCAGCGAGGCCGGCAAGTATTTTTTGGAGTTTCTCGGCTCCGGCGGCCATGGCGACATGGACTGGCTCGCCGCCAATCCGGAGCGCCGCGCCGATCCGCGCGTGCTGTGGGATGGCGTGCGCTCGATCGTCATGCTCGGCGTCAATTACGGGCCAGACGATGATCCGCTGAAGCTGCTGGCGCGCCGGTCGCAGGGCGCGATCTCGGTCTATGCGCAGGGCGACGACTATCACGACGTTATCAAGAAGCGGCTGAAGGTGCTGGCGCGCTGGCTTGCCGCGACCACCGGCGACGAGGTGAAGGTGTTCGTCGACACCGCGGCCGTGATGGAGAAGCCGTTGGCGCAGGCGGCGGGGATCGGCTGGCAGGGCAAGCACACCAATCTCGTCTCGCGCGAATTCGGCTCCTGGCTGTTTCTCGGCGCGATCTATTCCGCGACCGAATTGCCGCGCGATGAGGCCGACACCGACCGTTGCGGCAGCTGTCGCGCCTGCCAGGAGATCTGCCCGACGGCGGCGTTTCCCGCGCCCTACAAGCTCGATGCGCGGCGCTGCATCTCGTATCTGACGATCGAGAACAAGGGCCCGATCCCGCACGAATTCCGCAAGAGCATCGGCAACCGCATCTATGGCTGCGACGATTGTCTCGCGGTGTGCCCGTGGAACAAGTTCGCGCAAGAGGGGCGCGAGCAGAAGCTCGCCGCGCGCGATGCGTTGCGGGCGCCCGATCTCGCCGATCTCGCGCGGCTCGACGATCCGGCGTTCCGCGCGCTGTTCACCAGGTCGCCGGTCAAGCGCATCGGCCGCGACCGCTTCATCCGCAATGTGCTGGTTGCGATCGGCAATTCCGGCGACGCCGGTCTCGCCGGCGAGGCGCGGCGCCTGCTCGACGACACAAGCCCGCTGGTGCGCGGCGCGGCGGTGTGGGCGCTGTCGCAACTGATCGAGCGCGATGCGTTCGCGGCACTGGCATCGCGGGCCGACGGCGAGCCCGACATCACGGTGCAGCAGGAGTGGCGCACGGCGGCCGCCTCTTGATTTCATCGCGCCGTTCCCGTCATGGTCGCCCGCCATGACAAACCAGCCTTTCTTCACCCGGCACGGCGACGGCTTCATGCCGACATCGGTTGCCAACGGTCCCTGGAGCCCGGAATCGATGCACGGCCGCGTCGTGATCGGCCTGCTCGGCTTCGTCATCGAGGAGCGCCACGGCTCCGACGATTTCGTGCCCGCACGGCTAACCGTCGACATGTTCCGGCTGCCCAACATCACGACGCCGGTCGAGGTAACGACCAGGCTCGTGCGCGACGGGCTCCGCATCAAGGTGATCGAGGCCGAGTTCATCTCCGGCGGCACCAGCATGGCGCGCGCCTCCTGCCAATTGTTGCGCCGGACGGAAAATGCACCGGGCAATGTGTGGTCGCCGCCGAACTGGCAGGTGCCGGCGCCCGCGGAGATTCCGAAGCCGGTTGATCCGAGGCTCAGCATGAACGGCAAATGGGAGACGCGGCCGATCACCGGCCGCATGGGTTCGCTCGGCGAACGCAGGCTCTGGATGAGCGAGGTGCGGGAGCTCGTCGCCGGCGTGAAGATGACGCCGTTCGTCCATGTCGCGACCGGCGCCGATTTCGCCAGCCCCTTTGCGAACGCCGGCGACCAGGGCCTTGGCTACATCAACAGCGACGTCACGATCTACCTGCACCGTTTGCCGGTGACCAACTGGATCGGCTTCGAGGTCGTCAATCACCACGCCACCGACGGCATCGCGATCGGCGAATGCTGGCTCTATGACGAAAAGGGCCCGATCGGCACCTCGACCGTGGCGGCGCTCGCCCAGCGCAAGCCGATGAGCAACCCGCCGCCGCCGTAGGCTTTCGCCATCGTCATTCCGGGGCGCGCGTAGCGCGAGCCCGGAATCCATTCCTCGTCAGCGCATGCGGCCCGATGGATTCCGGGCTCGCGCTTCGCGCGCCCCGGAATGACGGGGGATAGATCCGGTCGCAACTTACGCCAAATGCCGCTTCATCTCCGGCCGCGCCTTCAGCGCCGTGCCCTGCTTGCCGACGATCTTGGCGATCCGTTCCGGCGCGAAGTTCAGGTCGACGAAGGCCGGCGCGGTGTTGGCGACCTCGTGGTACTCCGTGATCCTGCCGTCGCGCAGCCGCATGATCGCGACGCCCTCGAACATCGCACGCGCTCCCTTGGCCTCGGGCAGGGTCGAGCGATAGCTGAACGTGTAGCGCGCATAGACCGTCGTGCCGTCGCTGACGGGATCATGCATGACCCAGCGGAAATCGGTCGCGGTCCTATAGAACCAGTCGTCGATCATCTCGGCGATTTTGGCATGGCCCGCGAAGGCGCCATAGAACACGTCGTGATAGACGCCGTCCTCGGTGAAGAGATCAGCGAAAGCCTTGCCGTTGCGCTGCTCGACCGCGTCGCAGAACGCGCGCAGCATCGTTATTGTATCCATTCGACGTCTCCCCTTCGTGCGCGCGGCACATCCTTCGAGGCTCGCTAGCGCTCGCACCTCAGGATGACGCCTTTATCCGTAGCCGTCACCCTGAGGAGGCCGCGAAGCGGCCGTCTCGAAGGGGCGGCGGCGTGGTTAGATCTCCGCCACCGCGGCGATGATCCGCGCGATGTCCTGCGGCCGCGACAGCCGGTGATCGCCGTCCTGGATCATGGTCAGCACCACATCCTCGGCCGGCAGCCGGTGCACCAATGCGAACGCATGCTTCCACGGCACATCGGGATCCTGCGCGCCCTGCAGGATGCGCACCGGACAGCCGACATCGATCTTGGCTCCGAGCAGCAGATGATTGCGGCCGTCCTCGATCAAATTGCGGGTGATCGGATAGGGCGAGCCGTCGCCATATTCCGATGGCCTCAGCCACATGCCCTTGGTCTCGATCTCCTGCCGCACCTCCGGCGGAAATCCCTTCCACATCAGCTCTTCGGTAAAGTCGGGCGCCGGCGCGATCAGCACCAGGCCGGCGAGCTGTGACCGGCCGCCGCCGGCTTTGCCACGCCGGGCGATCTCACGCGCCAACAGCAGCGCCATCCAGCCGCCCATCGAGGAACCGATCACGACCTGCGGCCCGTTGCAGAACTGCGAGAACACCGCCAGGCTCTCCTCGAGCCAGCGGCCGATCGTGCCGTCGACGAATTCGCCGCCACTTTCGCCGTGGCCGGAATAGTCGAACCGGACGCAGCCGCGGCCGTGCTCCGCAGCCCAGGCGTCGAGCGCGATCGCCCTGGTGCCGGCCATGTCGGACTTGAAGCCACCGAGCCAGAACAGGCCCGGACCGCCGCCGGTTCGGGCGCGGACCGCGATCCGGCGCCGGGCGTCGGCTTTGCCAACCTCGATGAACGCGGGTTCCTGTTCGGATGCGGCGGTTTGGCTCATGGTTCGGTCACTCGCATGTCAGAGATCTGGTTTTCAATCGTCGCGCGGCGTCGGTCAACGGCAGCGCGCCGAGCCTTCAAGCCTCCCGAGCCTTGCGGAGCAGACGCGCCCGCTATATGTGCCGTGCGTGGCGAAAATGCCTCGCATTTGACGGTTTTGCCGCATAGAACGCGAGTTCGCTTGCCCGGCGCAGCGTCTTGCTTCAAAATATCCGCCTTCCCTTTCACAACTTTGGAGAGTTACCCATTCGCCGTCCCAATAGAGCCCCGCCCACAGTCGCAAAAGACGGGCCGCGCACCAATGATGAGATTCGCAACGCGCAGATCCAGCTGATCGATGCCGATGGTGTCAACAAGGGCACCGTCGAGACCATGGTTGCCATCAAGATGGCCATGGAAGCCGGCATGGACCTGGTCGAGATTTCGCCGAACGTCAGTCCTCCGGTCTGCAAGATCATGGACTACGGCAAGTACAAATATTCCGCGCAGAAAAAGGCCGCCGAGGCCCGCAAGAAGCAGAAGGTCGTCGAGATCAAGGAGATCAAGCTCCGCCCGATGATCGACGATCACGACTATGACGTGAAGATGCGCGCGATGCAGCGCTTCTTCGAGGAAGGCGACAAGGTCAAGATCACCTTGCGCTACCGCGGTCGTGAGATGGCGCACCAGGAGATCGGTACCAAGCTGCTCGACAAGGTGAAGGCCGACGTCGCCGAGTTCGCCAAGGTCGAGCAGGACGCCAAGTTCGAAGGCCGCCAGGTCGTAATGGTGCTGGCGCCGCGCTAATTCGAATTAGTTTGTAGTCGCGATGAAATGGCCTGTCAGGCGATCTGACGGGCCGTTTCTGTTTTGGTACCGCGGATGGAGCCATCGGGTCGCGCGAATGCCCGCCCGGTTGGGCTCCATCAGGGCTACGGGACCGGTTCCGACCCCGATTTCCCGCTTCAAACGTTGCAAAACCGCCGATCCTCTGTCATAAGCCGGGCCTTCGCCGCCCGGCTGATCAAGGGCTGCCGTGGCGACGTTCAGTGCAGGTTCTTTCAATTCGGGAAAAACCTCAGCACTTTCAACGCTCTAACGAGCATTTTAGCCGGCCGGACGCCTCTCGGGGCGATTTTCGTGCTGTGCGACAGGAGAGCTAAATGCCCAAGTTGAAGACCAAGTCGGGCGCTAAAAAGCGCTTCAAGGTGACCGCCACTGGCAAGGTCATGCACGCCCAGCGCGGCAAGCGCCACGGCATGATCAAGCGGACGAAGAAGCAGATCCGTCAGCTCCGCGGCACCCGCGTGCTGTTCAAGACCGACGGCGACAACGTCAAGAAGTACTTCTTGCCGAACGCCTGATCGCGCTCCTTCGCTTGAACCCTGCCGCCCCTCGCGCGGCGACCCGTCTCTTCCAGATCAAGGATTTCCGTCATGTCTCGCGTCAAACGCGGTGTGACCGCTCACGCCAAGCACAAGAAAGTCTACAAGGCCGCCAAGGGCTATTACGGCCGCCGCAAGAACACCATCCGCGTTGCCAAGCAGGCGGTCGAAAAGGCCGGCCAGTACGCCTTCCGCGACCGCAAGCGCAAGAAGCGCACCTTCCGCGCGCTCTGGATCCAGCGCATCAACGCCGCCGTCCGTCCGTTCGGCATGACCTACAGCGTGTTCATCAACGGCCTGTCCAAGTCGGGTGTCGTCGTCGACCGCAAGGTGCTGTCCGATCTCGCGATCCACGAGCCGGTGGCGTTCCAGGCGATCGCCGAGAAGGCCAAGGCCGCGCTGGCTGCGTAATTCTAGCGGGCTTTCGGGCCCGCTTTCAGCGCCTTCTGCGAATGGCGCTGCGAAACCTCTGCCCGGCAGAATGCGGTGAACGAGCGGTACATGGTACCGCTCTCGTTGGCGTATTTGTCGTCGCAGCGCTTGAGTTCGTGGGCATAAGCTCGCTTCTGCCCTGCGCCGAGGCCGGACAGGAAGTCCGCCTCGCACTTCTTCTCGACCACTTCGCCGAACTGGACGTCTCCGCTGGCGCCGTATTCGCACGCCCCGAAGATCTTCATCGCGCGGTTGCAGCTCGGCGCCTTCTCCAGCACTGCAATGATGTCGTCCATCTGGGTCGATTTGGCGGGACATTCCTCGGCCGCGGCATGCGTCGCGCCGAGCGTTAGCAGGACCGCTGGCACGGCCAGATAAGTTCGCAGCAACATCGCATGGGCCTCCTCGAGCTCCCCTTGGGTAACCCGGCCTTTGCGCGGGGTTCAATGCTGCCGGCCATCGGCCCGGAATGACCGGCTTTTTGCTTGACGTTACGGCCTTCGGGCGGCGACAACCCAGCCGCATTTTTGGTGCATGGTCCGCGACGGGAGCCCCGGTTCTTCCCGCCAGATCAGGCACCGCTCAAGCGCAGGAATTGACCGTGTCCGACCTCGCAACGCTCGAAAAGTCCATCCTCGACCAGATCGCCGCCGCCGCCGACGAGGCTGCCCTCGAGGCCGTGCGCGTCTCGGCCCTCGGCAAGAAGGGCTCGATCTCGGCCTTGCTCGCCACCCTCGGCAAGATGTCGCCGGACGAGCGCAAGACCGAGGGCGCGAAGATCAACCTCGCCAAGGATGCGGTAACGCAGGCGCTGGCGGCCAGGCGCGACGTGCTGAAGGCAGCCGCGCTCGATGCGCGCCTCGCCGCCGAGACCATCGACGTCACGCTGCCGTTGCGCGAGGCGCCGGCGGAGACCGGCCGCATCCATCCGCTGAGCCAGGTGTTCGATGAGGTCAACACCATCTTCGCCGACATGGGATTTGCGATCGCCGAAGGTCCCGATATCGAGACCGACGATTACAACTTCACCAAGCTGAACTTCCCCGAAGGCCATCCGGCGCGGGAGATGCACGACACCTTCTTCTTCAATCCGAAGGACGATGGTTCGCGCATGCTGTTGCGCACCCACACCTCGCCGGTGCAGGTGCGCACGATGCTGACCCAGAAGCCGCCGATCCGCATCATCTGCCCCGGCCGCACCTATCGCATCGATTCCGATGCGACGCATACGCCGCAATTCCACCAGGTCGAAGGCCTCGTGATCGACAAGGGGTCGCATCTCGGCCACCTGAAATGGATCCTGCACGAGTTCTGCAAGGCGTTCTTCGAGGTCGACCACATCAACATGCGGTTTCGGCCGTCGTTCTTCCCGTTCACCGAGCCGTCGCTCGAGGTCGACATCCAGTGCCGCCGCGACAAGGGCGAGATCCGCTTCGGCGAGGGCGAGGACTGGATGGAGATCCTCGGCTGCGGCATGGTGCACCCGAACGTGCTGCGCGCCTGCGGCATCGATCCCGACGTCTACCAGGGCTTCGCCTGGGGCATGGGCCTCGACCGCATCACGATGCTGAAATACGGCATCGCCGATCTGCGCCAGCTATTTGAAAACGACGTGCGCTGGCTCAACCATTACGGCTTCAAGCCGCTCGATATCCCGACGATCGCAGGGGGATTGAGCTCGTGAATTCGGTTGCCGTGCCCGGCAAATATCATGGCCTGCGGTCATTCGCATTCGGCGACGGGCCGGAGCTCGCCGACGAGCTGCTCGATCTCGTGATCCGCGGTGTCAAGACCGCGACCTGCTGCACGCCGGACGAGCCGAACCTGTCGGCGCCGGGCGAGCGCTGGGTCGTGCTCGACGGCCGCGGCACACCGGCCTGCGTGATCGAAACCACCGAGGTAACCGCCCGTCGTTTCGGCGAGGTCGATGCGGGCTTCGCCCACGACGAAGGCGAAGGCGAAGGCGACCGCAGCCTCGACTACTGGCGCCGCGCCCACCGCGATTATTTCGGCCGGCAGGGCAAGTTCAGCGACGACATGCTGCTGATCTGCGAGCGCTTCCGTCTGATTGAAGTTTTGGACAATAGGTTGGCGTCATGAAGTTCACCCTCTCCTGGCTGAAGGAACATCTCGAGACCGACGAACCGCTCGAGAAGCTCGCCGACAAGCTCACCATGATCGGGCTCGAGGTCGAGCATATCGAGGACAAGGCGAAGCAGCTTTCGCCGTTCACCATCGCGCGCGTGATCTCGGCCGAGCAGCATCCGAATGCCGACCGGCTGCGCGTCTGCATGGTCGACACCGGTGACGGTGGCGCGCCGGTGCAGGTGGTGTGCGGCGCGCCGAACGCGCGCGCAGGCCTGATCAGTGTGTTCTCGCCGCCCGGCACCTATATCCCCGGCAAGGACATCACGCTCGGCATCGGCACCATCCGCGGCGTCGAGAGCCGCGGCATGCTGTGCTCGGCGGCCGAGTTGCAGATTTCGGAAGACCATGACGGCATCATGGAGCTGCCGGCCGATGCGCCGCTCGGCAAGGGCTATGCCGACTGGGCCGGGCTCGGCGATCCCATGATCGAGATCAACCTGACGCCGAACCGGCAGGACTGCACCGGCGTGCACGGCATCGCGCGCGACCTCGCCGCCGCCGACATGGGCAAGTTCAAGGATCCCGGGATCAAGCAGATCAAGGGCGAATTCCCCTGCCCGGTCCAGGTGACGGTGGAGGACGCCGCGCTGTGCCCGGGCTTCGCGCTGCGGCTGGTGCGCGGCGTGAAGAACGGGCCGTCGCCGGAATGGCTGCAAAAGCGGCTGACCTCGATCGGCCTGCGCCCGATCAACGCGCTGGTCGACATCACCAACTTCATGACCTATGACCGCGCCCGCCCGCTGCACGTGTTCGACGCCAAGAAGGTGAAGGGCAACCTCACCGTACGTCGCGCGAAGGATGGCGAGACCCTGCTCGCGCTCGACGGCCGCACCTACACGCTCGACAGCAATGTCTGCGTGATCGCGGACGAGCACGGCGTCGAATCACTCGCCGGCATCATGGGCGGCGAGGCCTCGGGTTGCGATGAGGACACCACCGACGTGCTGATCGAATCGGCGCTGTGGAACGAGATCAACATCGCGCAGAGCGGCCGCAAGCTCGGCATCAATTCGGACGCGCGCTATCGCTTCGAGCGCGGCGTCGATCCGGCCTTCATGGTGCCGGGCCTCGAGCTCGCGACCAGACTGGTGCTGGAGCTGTGCGGCGGCACGCCGTCCGAGAACGTCGTGGTCGGCAAGCAGTTCGGCGAGGATCGCATCATCGACTTCCCGCTCAGCGAGGTGAAGCGGCTCGCCGGCATCGAGGTGCCGTTGGTCGAGGTGAAGCTGATCCTCACGCGGCTCGGCTTCATGCTGGCCGGCAACGGCCCGGTGGTGAAGATCGCGGTGCCGTCCTGGCGCACCGACGTGCAGGGCAAGGCCGACATCGTCGAGGAGATCGTGCGCATCGTCGGCGTCGACAAGGTGCCGATGACGCCGTTCGAGCGTGGCGAGGAGCCGCGCAAGCCGGTGCTGACACCGATGCAGCTGCGCACCCGCCGCGCCAAGCGCGGGCTCGGCGCGCGCGGCATGGTGGAGGCCGTGACCTGGTCGTTCATCACCAGCGACGCAGCAAAACTGTTCGGCGGCGGCCAGAGCGAGCTGGTGCTCGCCAATCCGATCGCGGCCGATCTCTCCGACATGCGGCCGAGCCTGCTGCCCGGCCTGGTCGGCGCCGTGCAGGCCAATATCAACCGCGGCACGCCCGACGTGGCGCTGTTCGAGGTCGGCCAGGTATTCCGCGGCGACAGACCCGAGGACCAGCTCATTGCAGCTTCGGGCGTGCGCCATGGCTACGCGTCGTCGAAGGGCATCGGACGGCACTGGACCGGCTCGACGACGGCGGATGCAATGGATGGCAAGGCCGACGCCTTCGCCGTGCTGGCGGCTGCCGGCGCGCCGATGCAGGCACTCCAGATCGTGCCGGGCGGCCCCGCGTGGCTGCACCCGGGACGTTCCGGCACCATCCAGATCGGTCCGCAGAACGTGCTCGGCTGGTTCGGCGAGTTGCATCCGCGCGCCGCCGAGGCGCTGGGCGCAGACGGACCGATGATCGTGTTCGAGGTGATCCTCGATCGCATCCCGCAGGGCAAGCAGCGCGCGACGCGCGCCAAGCCGGTGCTGGAGCTCTCGGCGTTCCAGCCGGTGTCGCGTGACTTCGCTTTCATCGTCGACCGCGGCGTCAAGGCCGGCGACATCGTCCGCGCGGCCCAGAATATCGACAAGAAGCTGATCACCGACGTGACCGTGTTCGACGTCTACGAGGGCAAGGGCATCGATCCGGACAAGAAGTCGGTCGCGATCGCGGTGACGATCCAGCCGCGCGAGAAGACCATGACCGACCAGGAGATCGACGCCGTCGCGGCCAAGGTCGTCGCCGAAGTGACGAAGAAGACCGGCGGCACGCTGCGGGCGTGATCGGGCCGCGCGCGATGCGCTGCTCGCCCTCTCGCTCGCGGGGGAAAGCTTGTCACCGTCACCCTGAGGAGGCCGCGTAGCCGCCGTCTCGAAGGGTCGACGGCCCGACTGTGGCCGATTCATCCTTCGAGGCTCGCTCCGCTCGCACCTCAGGATGACGGGTCTGAGATGCGGGCGCTTGTCTCAAGACCTGAGCTCGTTTGCCGGCTAACTGATTGAACATTCTCGCTCATGACCTCCCTCTCCCTCATCCCCTCCGACATCTCGACCAACATCGCGCTGGCGATCTGCGCGATCGCCTTCGTGTCGGGCACCGCGCGCGGGTTCTCCGGGTTCGGCTCGGCGCTGATCTTCATGCCGTTGGCGAGCAGCGTCGCGGCGCCGCGGCTGGTGGCGGCGCTGCTGCTGATCATCGATTTCATCGCGGCCACGCCGATGCTGCCCAATGCCTGGACCCACGCCGACCGCAAGGCGACCGCTGTCATGGTCGCAGGTGCGCTGGTCGGCGTTCCGATCGGCACCTATTTCCTCACCGTGCTCGATCCGGTGACCACACGCTGGATCATCTCCGGCTTCGTCGCGGCGCTGCTGGTTCTGCTGCTGTCGGGCTGGCGCTACCACGGCAAGGATCACGCCGCGCTCTCGATCGGCGTCGGCGGCCTCTCCGGCTTTTGCAGCGGCCTGGCGCAGACCGGCGGCCCGCCGATCGTCGCCTACTGGCTGGGACGCCCGATCTCGTCGGTGATCTCGCGCGCCAACATCGTGCTGTTCTTCGGCGCCTCGGATTTCTTCTCGCTGGTCAGCTACTGGTTCACCGGACTGATCACGATCGAATCGGTCAAGTTCTCGCTGATCATAGGCCCGATCTACGGCATCGGCGTCTGGTTCGGCGCCTCGCTGTTCGGCAAGGCCAGCGAGCAGGTGTTTCGCGCGATCTGCTACGCGCTGATCGCCGCCGCCGTCATCGTCGGCCTGCCGGCGCTTGATGGCATTTTGCGTGGCGGGTAGGGTCGCCTCGAAGAGTTCAGGGATGAACCGATGATCGATCGCCGCAATACCTTAAAACTGGCGCTCGGCAGCGCCGCCTTGTTCGCGGCGCCCAGCGTGCACGCGCAAGCCACGAAGCCGCGCACGCGCATCGTGTTCCTCGGCACCAAGGGTGGCCCGCGCGTCGGCATCGGCGCTTCCAATCCGGCCAATCTGCTGGTCGTCAACGACACGCCGATCGTGATCGATTGCGGCATGGGCGTCAGCCGGCAGCTGGTCAACGCCGGCGTGCCGATCCCGTCGGTGAAGTACATCTTCATCAGCCACCATCATTCCGATCACAATCTCGAATACGGCAATCTGTTCTACAACGCCTGGGCAGCAGGCCTTTCGACGCCGATCCATTCGTTCGGTCCCAAGGGCATCGAGGCGATGACGAAGGAATATTGGGAGCTGAACAAGTTCGACGTCGAGACCCGGATCGCGGACGAAGGCCGCCCCGACCCGCGCAAGCTCCTGGTCGCGAAAGACATCACCGACGATGGCGTGGTGCTGAAGACAGCGGACGTCACCGTCACCGCGTTCCGCACGCCGCATCCGCCGATCACGGACAACTTTGCCTACAAATTCGAGACGCCGGATGGCACCGTCGTGTTCTCCAGCGACACCGCCTACAATCCGAAGCTCGCCGAGTTCGCCAAGGGAGCCGACGTGCTGGTGCACGAATGCCTCTATATCCCCGCGGTCGATCGACTGGTGGCAAAGACCAGGAACGGCGCGACGCTGAAGAAGCATCTGCTCGACAGCCACACCTCGACCGAGGACGTCGGCCGCATCGCAGCCGCCGCCGGTGTCAAGACGCTGGTGCTGAGCCACTTCGTTCCCGGCGACGATCCCGACGTCACTGACGACGACTGGACCCGGGACGTGAAGACGAACTTCAAGGGCCGCATCGTGGTGGCAAAGGACCTGATGGAGCTGAAGCTGCCGGTGTGAGGCTTGCTACGTCATTCCGGGGCGACGCGTAGCGTCGAGCCCGGAATCCATCGGGCCGCGTGCATCGTAGATAAATGGATTCCGGGCTCTCGCTTCGCGAGCTCCGGAATGACGAGGAGGAAAGAGCCACAGGCAATGCCACACATTCGATGTCGTCCCTGCGAAAGCAGGGACCCATAACCACAGACGGTTATTGGTGAACGACGTTCGAACGACGGGTCCCGATCGCAACATCTGCTGCGGCGTATGGGTCCTGTCCTTCGCCGGGACGACACCCGAGTATACGACAGCACTTGACACCAATCGCTGTGAACACCACGGCTCGGACGTCACTTCACCCCACGCTCAATTCATCGGCTCGGCCGATCGACGCGGCGTGCGGCGCTTGTGTTTGGCGGCAGGCGCCGGCGTCTCCGGCGCAGCCTCCTTCGCCCCGCCGATCCTGCGCAGCGCAGCATCGGCGGCGCGCTCGCCGCTTTCCCAGGCGCCGTCGACCGTCCCCCACAGCGTCTCGTGGGTGGCCTCGCCCGCGAGATACATCGCGCCGATCGGCTCGGTCAGGATCCGGCGGGAGAACTGCGCGCCCGGTGCCGCCGCCGACATCGCACCGAGGATGAAGGGCGACGCATTCCAGCGCGTCGCGCTGGTCTTCTTGATGGACGCACCGACCTCGCTGCCATAGAGCCGCGTCAGCCATTCCACCGCGAACGCAGCCATCGCCTTCTCGCCCTGCGCCGACAGCTCGCGGCCGAACGAGCCCGCGACGTCGATCGTGCACAGCGAGGAGCCGGCGATGTTGCCGTAGAGCAGTGCCGTCTTGGTCGAATTGCTCTGCTCGATGATGACGTCATCGCGCGACAGCCCGAGCGGATTGCCGGGAATCTCCAGCGCGATGCGATCATAGCTGCCGAGGCTGAGTTTGGCGGCGGCATCCAGCGAACGCTTCGGAAGCTCGGGCGCAAACTTGAGATTGCCGCTCGCCAGCACGTTGCTCGACACGGTGACGATGGCCGCGCGCGCGACGATCTTGCCGGAGGCCGTCTCGACCGTGACGTCGCGATTGCTCCACAGGATGCGCTGCGCCGGCGTCGACAGCGCGAGCGGCAGCCCCTCGCCGAGCTTCGCGATCAGCGCGCCGAGGCCCTGCCGACAGGCGATCGCGGAGTTGCGATCCTGCGCGCGCACCTTGTCGACGCCGGAGAGGTCCTTCAGATCCTTGCCGCTGAAATTGGCGCCGAGCAGGAATTCGGCGGTGCCGGCCCAATCGCCGAGGTCTTTCGGCATGACAGCGGCGCAGGCGATGTCGGCCTTGCGCGAGGCATCGTCGATGGCGCGATTGGCGCGCACAAGGGCGGCCAGGAATTCCTCGGTCTCGCCTGGTCGGGCGTAGCGCCGGCCGATGCGAATCTTCTGGCCCGCAGGCGCCGTCACGATGTCGAGGCCCGCCGAGCGTGCCAGCCGGATCATCGGATTGGTTTCGGGATTGTGCATCCAGCGCGCGCCGCGGTCGAACGGCACGTCGAATGTCGTTGCGTCGGTCTGGCAGCGGCCGCCGAGCTGGCTTGACGCTTCCACCACGATCACCTTGCGGTTCGCGGCGGCGATCCGTCGCGCCGCGGCGATGCCTGCGGCGCCTGCGCCGATCACGACGATGTCGGCCTCGCGCGGCAGCGGCGCAGCAACGGCCCGGCCGCCCAGCACCGGCGCCAGCGCGAGAGCCGCGGACGCCGACAGGAAATCGCGGCGGGTCACTGGCATGACATAGCTTCTGGCATGGTTTCCGGGGACTTGCAGGGAATGGGAACGCTTCGCGAACTGTGCCGCATCTCACCGACCGCAGCAACACTCATGGTAAATCAATCATGATTGATCGATCGATCGCATGAACTAAATTGCAACGGCTTGCGACCATGATTAGGTGAAGACAAGCGGTCATAGAACCGCTGGGGGGAATCCATGGGCGTAATGCTCGATACCGTCGGTAAATGGATCGCGGGGTACTTGTCGAAGGAAGTGCCCGGCTACGAGCCGTTCACGCCGAGCGACCCCGACCATCTGCGTGGCATCATCCAGGAAGGCGATGTCCTGCTGGTCGAGGGCAACAACCGCATCTCCGGCATCATCAAATACCTGACGCAGTCGACCTGGTCGCATGCCGCGCTGTTCGTCGGACCGATCGATGGCGCATTCGAGCCTGACGGCGAGCAGCACGTGCTGATCGAAGCCAATGTCGGCGAAGGCGTGACCTCCGCGCCGCTGTCGAAATATTTCACCTATCACACCAGGCTCTGCCGGCCGGTCGGGCTGTCCTACGAGGACCGCACCACGGTGTGCCGCTACGCCATCAACCGCATCGGCTTCGGTTACGACACCAAGAACATCGTCGATCTGGCGCGCTACCTGTTTCCGCTGCCGATCCCGCAGCGCTGGCGGCGGCGCATGATCGCGTTCGGCTCCGGCGATCCGACCAAGATCATCTGCTCCGCGCTGATCGCGCAGGCGTTCGACGCCGTGCGTTATCCGATCCTGCCCAAGATCACGCGTGCCGCCAGCCGCAAGGCGCGCCGCGAGATCCTGCATATCCGCGATTCCTCGCTCTACATGCCGCGCGATTTCGACATCTCGCCCTATTTCGAAATCGTCAAACCCACCATCGTGCACGGTTTCGACTACACGGCCCTGCACTGGGCCGACAAGCAGAAGCCGCTCCAGGAGGTAGCCGGCGAATTCGGTGTGTTTCCAGAATGCAAGTCGCCGGCGCTTGTTCCTGAAGCGATTGACGAGGAGGCGGCGCTTCCGGCTACAGAAGTGACGACGGCCGAGACCGCACCGGCGTAACGAGAGGCCTGCAAGGCCCTCACGCGATGCGGACAGTTCCGTCAACCCGGCCTGGAATCCGTCTCATTGCCCGGCTTCGCCGTTGAGTTCTCGCGGACGCATCACTAGGGTGCGCGCGCTTCGGCATATTTTCTTTCGGTAGTTTTACGGTGTTTTCGTTGATCAGTTTCTCGGCGATGGCCGCGGCGTCGGACAAGGATCCGGCGCGCTGGCGCCGTCCGTTCATCACATGGCTGGAGGGAATCGAGACCGGCTGGTCGATCCCGCTGCTGCTCGCGCTCTTCGTCGCGATCTGGACCGGCTATCTCGTGATCGCCTATCTCGGCGCCGGCCTGCATCCCGACGTGCTCGAGACCTGGACGCTCGGCCGGCACCTCGCATGGGGATATCCCAAGCATCCGCCGCTGATGGGCTGGATCGCGCGGGGCTGGACCACGATCTTCCCCCTGACCGATTGGTCGCTGCAACTGATGGCGATGGTCAACGCAGCCGTGGCGCTCTGGGCGGTCGACCTGATCTCGCGCCGCTTCGTGCGCGGCGAGAAGCGGGTGATCGTGCTGCTGCTGTTGATGCTGCTGCCGGTCTATCAGTTCCACGCCCAGCGCTTCAACGCCAACACGGTGCTGCTGGCATCCTGGCCGCTGGCGACCTACTGCTTCCTGCGGGCGTTCGAGGCGCCGAAGCAGCTGCGCTGGGCGATCGCGGCCGGTGCGGCCTGCGCGCTCGCGATGCTCGGCAAGTATTATTCGATCTTCCTGGTCGCGAGCTTCGGCCTTGCCGCCATGCTGCATCCGGACCGCCGCCGCTATTTGCTGTCGGCCTCGCCCTGGATCTCGACGCTGGCGGGGACGCTCGTGCTCGCAGCGCATCTGCACTGGCTCGCCACGACGGGCGCGACCACATTCGACTATGCACTCGCGCATGCCGGCGCCGATCACGTCGCGGCGCTGTGGGAGGTCGCTTACTTCATCATGGGACTGAGCGCGGCGCTCTCGGTCGCGGCGGTGACCTGGGTGTTCATTGCCGGCCCGCGACTGGCGCGGTGGCCGGCGGATTTTCGCGCGATGAATGCAGGGCTCCGTCTGCTGCTGCTGATCGCGATCGGGACCATCATGTTTCCGGCCCTCGTCTCGCTCGTGGTCGGCACCGACCTGCCATCGCTGTGGGCGGTGCAAGGCTTGTTCCTGTTCGTCGTTCTGATCGTGTGCGCAGCGAGCTATCCGATCGAGCGCTTCTACGTCGTCAACCTGACGGTGATGGTCGCCGGGATCGCCGTTCTCGCGGTCGTCGTCGGAGCGCCGCTCCACGCGCTCTATCGCAACGCGCGCGGCTATGACGAGGGCCGCGACTTCTATCATGCCGTCGCGGCGGAGCTCACCACACGATGGCACAACGCCGCCACAACGCCGCTCACGGCGGTCAGCGGCGACGATTCGCTGGCCTTCGCCGCTGCGTTCTACAGTCCGGACCATCCGTTCTATTCGCGGCCGTTTGCCTATCAATACACCTGGGGCTTGCCGCGCAAGAGCACGCTCGATCGCGGCTGGGCCGCATTGTGCTTCGCCGACCAACCGGATTGCCTGAGCTGGATGGCGCGCACGACCTTGCGCGCGACCGACGTCATCCGCACCGAGTTCGATGCCCGGGCCATGCTGCTGGGCCGGCCCGGCCGGACCCGACGGGTCGTGATGCTGATCGTGCCGCCGTATGACGCAACGCCGGCCGTCCACCCCGAGGTCGAGGATTTCAGCTCGAACCGTCGCGCCTATGACTGATCAGAACGTCGCCGCCAGCGTCAGCCGGACGGCGAGCGGCTCGGCCGGATGCACATGGCGGTCGCCGACGCCGTCGATCGGCTCGCCCGGCAACCGCGACAGGTAGTAGTATTCGATCTGGTTGGTCTGGGCGTTGAAGAGATTGAGGACGTCGAGTTGCAGCCGCATCCCGTTGTCGAATTTGTAGCCGGCACGGGCATTGACGATGAATGACGACAGCGAGCGAACGCTGTCGTCCTCGATCAGCGGGCGCGGACCGAAATAGCGGGCGCGCAGGCTGCCGAACCAGCCGGTGTCGCGGCCGAAGGTGACGCCGCCGCTGGCGACCCAGGCCGGCGCACCGGGAATGAAATTGCCGACCGGATCAAAATCGGTGAAGCGGGCGCGGGTATAGGCGAGATCGAAATCGAAGCTCATCCACGGCAGCACCTTGTACTGGTTGGTCCACTCGACGCCGACGCGCCGGCTCGGCCGGCTCGGCTCGGTGGTGCCGGCGTCGCCGACGAACAGCAATTCGGAATCGAAGTCGAGCACGAACACGGCAAGCGACGAGGTCAGCCCGTCGATCGCCTTGGTGCGGATGCCGAGCTCGGCGCCCTTCGAGCGCACCAATAGCGGCACGCGTTCGAGCGGCGTGATCTTGTCGTTGGGATCGACCGTGATGGTCGCACCGCGGATATCGTTGGAATGCAGGCCGAAGCCGGCATTGCCGTAGAACTCGGTCTTGTACCAGGGACCGAGCACGATGCCGGCCTTCGGGCTCGTCATCGCCGCCTGCGCGTTGCCGGAATTCTGCGGCGTGTCGCTCAATACATGCCCGGCGAAATAGTCCTCGCGGATACCGACCGTGGTGCGCAGCCAGTCGGTCCAGCGCGCGGTGGTATCGGCCCACAGCGCGACGCTGCCCTCCTGCACCTGATCGTTGCGCACGGTGGACAGGATCTCGCGCTGCGCGGTCTTGAACAGGCCGACATTGATGTCGTCATAGCGGGTCTGCACGCCGACCCGGGTCTGGGTATCGATCCCGGCAACACGGACATCGAAGGCGTGGCTGGCGTCGACACCGTAGACGGTACGCCTGTCGGTCTGGCTGAACTGGTCGCCATTGACGGGATCATCGAGGAAGTAGGTGAAGTCGTTGTAGAGTTGCAGCGAGGAGCGGATCACATAGGCGTTGAGCTTGGTCTGGCCGTAGTCGCTCGACTGCGCCCAATTGCCCGACAGGCTGAACCGGCTCGAGGTGCCGCCGTCGGTCGGATCGAGCGAGCCGTAGCGGTCGATCAGACCCTGGTCGATCGCGCGCTGCGCCACCTGGTCGGTCGAATTCCAGCCGTTGGAGTAGGCCATCGCGGTCAGCGAGAAGCCGTCGGTCGCGGTGCCCTGGCTGTACCGCAGCACGCCGTTCAGCTTGCGGATATTGTCGGGCACGTCCCACGGGCCGTTGTATTTGTTGGCCTCGAAAGCCGCGACCAAGGTGCCGTCGCCGAGCTTGGTGGAGCCCGCGGCCATCGCGCGCTGATAGCCGAAGCTGCCGACCGTGATCTCGGCGATATTCTTCGGCAGCCCATTCAGATAGTTGATGTCGACCGCGCCGGCGGATGCGAAATCGCCCTTGTCCGCGAAATACGGACCCTTGCGGACGTCGACCGACTGGATCAGCTCGGGGATCAGGAAGTTGATGTCGGCATAGCCCTGGCCGTGGCCATGGGTCGGCATGTTGACCGGCATGCCGTCGACGGTGATGGCGAGATCGGTGCCGTGATCGAGATTGAAGCCGCGCAGGAAATACTGGTTGGCTTTGCCCTCGCCGGAGTGCTGGGTAACGATCAGGCCCGGCACTGCCTCCAGAACCTCGCCGACGCGCGACACCGGTCGTGCATTCAATTCCTCGCCGCTGATCTGCCGCTCGCTCGCGGCGGTCGGTTGCAGATTGGCGGATATGGTGGCAGAGCCGCCGGTGACGCCGCCGGCGGCAGAAGCGGATTGATTGGCTTGCGGCGCAGCCGGCCTGCGGACGCGGGCGGCGACAGGATGCGGGCGCTGCGATGGCCTGGCACGCTTGGGCGAGGTCTGATCGGGCGACGTCACCGTCACCGGTGGCAATTGTCCGGGCGCGGCGGCAGCCGTCTGCGCTTCGGCGGCCGGTGCAAATGCTGCAATGGATGCGGCGGCGGGAAATATCCGCCATACAGAACGACGCAACACCCATGCCCCCGCGTGATACCTGTTACAGTCACGCGACGACCGCACCAGCTTCAACCCATCCCGACCAGCGAACGCTAGCAAGCACGGTATGACGTTACAAGAAATATATCATATTCGCGCTCAGCAACACGGATAGCCCATGCAACGCATCACCATCACCATCGAGGATGACCTGCTCGCGGAGATCGACGCCGCCGCCGAAGCGCGCGGCTATCAGAACCGCTCCGAGATCATCCGCGACCTGACGCGCGCCGGTCTCCAGCAAGGCGCTGAGGCGACCCCGTCAGGGCAATGCGTCGCAGCGCTGGTCTATGTCTATGATCACGCCGCGCGCGACCTGTCGAAACGCCTGGTGCAGAGTTTCCACGGCCATCACGACCTGTCACTGGCCACGCTGCATGTCCATCTCGACGACGACAGCTGCATGGAGGTGACCGCGCTGAAGGGCGCCAGCAGCGAGGTCCGCCATCTCGCCGACCATGTCATCGCCGAGCGCGGCGTGCGTTACGGCCGCGTCGTGATGATCCCGACGGCGGCGGACAAGAAGCCGCGCAAGCGGGGACATAAACATACGCATGATTGAGTAAGCCTACCTCTCCCCGCATCCGCCTTCGCCCAAAGGCGGGCGTCGGCGGACAAGAGCGGGGCGAGGGAGAAAGTCACGCCGCCTTCGCTTTGGCGCCGCGCGGCAGGCCGGCACGGGCGAGGCCGCCATAGAGCGCTTCGCCCGGCATCTCGGCTTTCAGGATCGATCGCACCTCGACCAACCGGTCGAGATCGATGCCGGTCGGAAATCCCTTGCTTTCGCACAGGAAGACGAGATCCTCGAACACCACATTGCCGGTGGCGCCCGGCGCGAACGGACAGCCGCCGAGGCCGCCGAGCGAACCGTCGAGCACGCGGGCGCCCTCATCGAGCGCGGCGGAGGCGTTGGCGATGCCCATGCCGCGGGTGTCGTGCAGATGGACGCAGACCGGCTTCGATCCCGCGATCTTCACCGCACCACGCGTCAGCTCGCCAACCGCCTTCGGCCCGGCATAGCCGACGGTATCGGCGATCGCGACCATGTCGACGCCGACCTCGTAGAGCTTCTCGGTGAGGCGCAGCACCTCGCTCGGATCGACCGGACCGACGATCGAGCAACCCAGCCCCATCGAGATCGCGGCATTGACCAGCGGCTTGTGCGCGCTGGCGTCGCGCAGCTCGCAGAGCCGCTTGATGTTCTCGATCGCCGATTCGCGCGAGCGGTTGGCATTGGCCTGGCTGTGCTCCTCGGTCGCCGACACCACCGAGGCGATCTCGGCGACGCCGGAGGCCAGCGCCTCGTTGACGCCGCGCTCGTTCAGCGCCAGCGCGACGCCGTGCGCGCTGGGCAGCGCCGCGATGGTGGCGACGACGTCGCGGACATCGACGAATTGCGGGAAGGTCCTGGCCGGCAGGAACGAGCCGACCTCGAAATGCCGGACGCCGGCGGCGTATTCGTCGCGCACCCAGCGCTGCTTCGCCGCGGTCGACGGGAAACTCTTCACCAGTTGCAGGCCGTCGCGCAGGCCGACCTCGCGCAGGCTCACTCTGTTGTCGGGATAGATGTCGTGGACGCGGGTCATGTCAGCCTCACGCAGCGTTGCCGGTTGATGAAATGGTCTGCTGGTCGAGCTCGGCGCGTACCGCCTCGGTATCGGCGCCGAGCACCGGCACCTTCAGGCCTTCGCCGATATTGTGGCCGTTCCATTCGAGCGGCAGCGCCGGGACACGGAACGGCTTGCCGTCGGCGTTCAAATTGTTGACCAGCCCGCCGGGGCGCAGCACGTGCGGGTCCTGCAACAAATCCTCCGGCCGGTTGATCGGCGAGAAGCAGATGTTCAGCGCATCGAGCCGCGCCGAGAGGTCGGCCACGTTCCAGCGCTTGATCACCTCGGCGACGCGCGGAATGATGCGGTCGCGCGCCATGATGCGGTCTGTCGTGGTGCGCAGCGTCGGATCGTCGGCGAATTCGGTCAGGCCAAACTCGCGGCAGAAGCTCTGCCAGTGACCTTCGGTGACAACGCCGATGAAGATGCGGTCGCCGCCGGCGGTATCGAAGATGTCGTAGATCGGCCAGGCATGCTCGCGCTCCGGCATCGAGCGCGGCTTGCGCCCGGTCATCTCGTATTCGACCATGTGCTGGGCGACCAGGAACAGGCAATTCTCGAACAGGCCGATGCGGATATCGGCGCCGTTCCGGTTGCCGCCGCGCTTCTGATAGAGCGCGGCGAGGATCGAGATCACCCCGAACATGCCGCCCATGATGTCGTTGGCGGAGGAGCCGACGCGCTGCGGCTTGTCGCGCGTGCCGGTCATCGCGGCGAGCCCCGACATCATCTGCACGACCTCGTCGAGCGCCGGCCGATGATCATAGGGGCCGGAGAGAAAGCCCTTGTGGCCGGCGATGATCAGATGCGGATATTTCGCGCGCAGTTCTTCAGGCCCGAGCCCCTGCTTGTCGAGCTGGCCGTCGCGAAAATTCTCCAGGAACACATCGGCGCTGGCGAGCAGAAGGTGCATCGTCTCGCGATCCTCGGGCCTGGCCAGATCGAGCACGACGCTGCGCTTGCCACGGTTGAACAGCGGAAAGAACGAGACGCCCATGCCGCCGAGCGAGCGCGTCTTGTCGCCGGCGGGAGGTTCGACCTTGATGACCTCGGCGCCGAGTTGCGCCAGGATCATGCCGCAGGTCGGCCCCATCACCATGTGGGTCATCTCGACGACCCTCACGCCCTCCAGCGGCAGTCCGCTCCCGGTCATCGGTTTCTCCGTGCTCGTTGCGCTCTGGCTTCGACGCGTTTTCGTCGGGCGAAAACGCTCCCTGATCGGCGCAGGTTAGGCTTCCGTACGCTATCTGAAAAATATAATCTGTCGAATAGTGTGTTCGTCATTCCAGAACGCTGAACCCCGATGGATTCGCGCCAGCTTCGCTATTTCATCGCCGTCTACGAGCAGCGCAACCTGTCGCGGGCGGCGGACCAGGCCAATGTCGCGCAATCCGCGCTCAGCCACCACATCGCCAACCTCGAAGCTGAGTTCGCCACCCCGCTGTTCGAGCGCAAGCCACGCGGCATGGAACCGACCGCCGCGGGCGAGCGGCTCTACGAGCATGCCCGCATCATCCTGCGCGCCATGGCAGCGGCCGAGCGCGAGATCAAGGAAGGCGGCAGCGAGATCGCGGGCGACATCTCGATCGGCATGGCCAATTCCGGGATGAAGGCGATCGGCGTGCCGCTGATGCGGACCGTGCTGACCAAATATCCCAACCTGAAACTGTCACTGACCGAGAGCCTGTCGGGCGCGACGCTGCTGCACCTGCTGAGCTCCGACGTCGACCTCGCGCTGGTCTACAATCCGCCTTCCGAAAAAGACCTGATCGCCGAGCCGGTGCTGGAAGAGCAGATGTTCTGCGTCGGCACCGAGAAGCTGATCGGCAAGAAGGCCCCGATCAGCTTCGAGGAAGTGGCAAGGCTGCCGTTGATCCTGTTGCGGCACGGGCTGTCGGCGCGTGCGCTGCTGGATGATCCCGTGCCGCTGAAGCGGCTGGAGGCCAATGCGATCCTGCATCTCAATTCGACCAGCGGCATGATCGGCGCGCTGACCGCGGGCCTCGGCTGCACGATCGCGACGACGCATTTCGTCAGCGAGCCGTTGAAGGCGCGATTGCTGGTCGCGCGCGAGGTCGTCGAGCCAACACTGACCCGCACGCTCTATCTCTGCCGCCTGCGCAACCGCCCGATGACCTACGTCATGGAGGAGATGTGCCGGCTGATCCGCTCCCTGATCGCCGATCAGGTCGGCCGCGGCGCCTGGGAAGCAACGCTCCTGATCTGAGATCGAAAATATCGAACGATTGCTTCGATATGTTCGTCTGGATTTCTGGCTTGCGGCTGCCAAACATGCGCGACCGGAACGCCTTCGCAAGAAAGGCGGCCACTGGACCACACGGGGAGGACCATCATGAGCGCCATCGAACTCGGCTCGGTTGCCGATCCCGCCACCACGACCAGCGGACCGGACCAGATCTCACGGCGGCTCGAGGCGCTGCCCGCATCCGCCTATGTCTGGCGGCTGGTGATCCTGCTCTCGCTCGGCGGCTGCTTCGAAATCTACGACCTGTTCTTCACCGGTTACATCGCGCCGGGCCTTGCCCGCAGCGGGCTGATGACGACGACGACCCAGGCCTTCTTCGGCTTCTCCGGGATCGGCGCCTTCGTCGCGGCGACCTTCGCCGGCCTGTTCATCGGCACCTTCTGCCTCGGCTTCCTCGCCGATCGTTACGGGCGCAAGGCGGTGTTCACCTGGTCGCTGCTGTTCTACAGCGCGGCGTCGGTCATCATGGCGTGCCAGACCACCCCTAGCGGCCTCTTGCTGTGGCGCTTCATCGCCGGAATCGGGATCGGCATCGAGGTTATCACCATCGACGCCTACATCACCGAGCTGGTGCCGAGCTGGATGCGCGGCCGGGCCTTTGCGATCAACCAGGCGGTGATGCTGTCGGCGGTGCCGATCGTCGCCGCATTGTCGTGGTGGCTGGTGCCGCTCTCGCCGCACGGCATCGACGGCTGGCGCTGGGTCGTGCTGATCGGCGCGGCCGCCAGCATAATCATCTGGGTGCTACGGCTCTACGTGCCGGAGAGCCCGCTCTGGCTGGCTCGTCATGGCCGCGCTGCCGAGGCCGAAAGGATCATGCGGACGCTCGAAGCCGCCGCAGGTCCCGCGGCGGCTCGCCCCATCGTTGCGGCCGCGGTGGCGCCGCCGCGCCCACGGGCCGAGGCCGGCTATGCCGACCTGTTCAGGCCGCCCTACGCCTCGCTCGTCGTGCTGTTCATGATCTTCAATCTCTGCCAGGCGTTCGGCGTCTACGGCTTCTCCAATTGGGTTCCGGCGTTGCTGGTCGAGAAGGGCATCAACGTCACCAAGAGCCTGCAATACTCATTCATCATCGCGGTCGCCTATCCGCTCGCACCGCTGTTGGCCGCAACCTTCGCCGATCGCTTCGAGCGCAAATGGATCATCTGCGGCGCCGCCGCCGCGATCGCGGTATTCGGCCTCGCCTTCGCGCAGCTCACCGAGCCGGTGCTGCTGATCGCGAGCGGCGTGCTGGTGACCGGCGCCAACATGACGCTGTCCTACGCCTATCACGCCTACCAGACCGAGGTGTTCCCGACCGCGATCCGGGCGCGCGCGGCGGGGCTGGTCTATTCGATGAGCCGGCTCAGCGCGACCTTCTCCGGCTTCATCGTGGCGTTCATGTTGAAGGAGGCCGGCGTCGGCGGGGTGTTCGGCCTGATCACCGCGGCAATGATCATCGTGATCGTGGCGATCGGCATCTGGGGACCCAATGTCCGCGGCAGGCCGCTCGACGCCTAGGTTCCCCCGCGCGTTCCTTGGCGCGAAGCCGGTGCCCGTCCCGCATCACGTGCGGGACAGGCTTCGGTTGAAAACGCTTTGACCGCGGCACAAACGGCACTTGCCGAAGCCATATTGGGTGGCTACCTCTCGCTCGTCATTTGCTAGAGGTAACCCGATCATGTTGGACGCCGCCGTCAAGGCGCTTTCGCAAATCCTGTCGCCGCCGATGCGCACCATCCTGTGGCGCTCGATCGGGCTTGCGCTGGTGCTGATCACCGTGCTGGCGATCGGATTGCAGCGGCTGCTGAGCTGGTTTGCCGACTCCGGCGAGGTCTGGGCCGAGGGCATGCTCGGCCCCGGCTTCCATTCCATGCTGCATGTGCTGTCGTGGGTGATCTCGATCGCGGCGGGCCTCGGCGTCGTGCTCGGCGGCATCTTCCTGATGCCCGCGATCACCTCGCTGGTGGCGAGCCTGTTTGTCGACGATGTCGCCGACCATGTCGAGCGCGAGCACTATCCGGCCGACCACCCCGGCGTGGCGCTCCCGGTCACGCTCGCCACCGTCGAAGGCGTCAAGACGGCGCTGCTGACGATCCTGGTCTACGTGGTTGCGCTGCCATTCGTGCTGTTCGCGGGCGTGGGCTTCATCATCTTCTTCATCGCGACCGCGTGGCTCTTGGGCCGCGAATATTTCGAGCTCGCGGCGATGCGGTTCCGCTCACCTGATGATGCCAAGGCGATGCGCAAGGAGAACGCGGCGACGGTCTTCACCGCCGGCCTGTTCATCGCAGCGTTCGTCTCGATCCCGATCGTCAACCTGGCGACGCCGCTGTTCGGCATGGCGTTCATGGTCCACATGTACAAGCGGCTGTCCGGCCCGCGCCGCGAACTGATGGAACCGAACCGGCGTCAGGAAATCTCGATGCGGTGACTCGGCGCGGACTTGCGCCGTCAGGTCGACGCGAGGCCGAGCCTGCGCATCACGATCTTCACGACGCCAGGCGGTACCGGCGACAGCGGGCCCTCCGGCGCGCGCGTGATCAGGGCGACCAGGAGCAGCGCCAGGATGGCGAACCAGAAGCACAGCCAGAAGCCGTCGATATAGGCCAGCGTATTGGCCTCGCGCTGCACCAGCGCGGCGAGCATGCCGACGGCGCGCCCCATTGCCGTCCCCATGCCATGGCTGGAGAACTCGCCCGCCAGCCGCTTCAGCAGGTTGACGACATCGACATCGCCGTTCTGGACATGCTGTCCGAGATAGTTCGAATGGATCTGCTCGCGGACACGCAGCCAGGTCCCCATCAACGCGATGCCGATCTCGGCGCCGCCGAGCCGCATGATCTGGATATAGGCCGCGAAAGCCGTCGCCCGCGATGGATCGGCGTTCGCCAACGCCATCACGATGATCGGCAGCAGCGTGAACGCCTGCCCGATCGATGTCAGCAGCACGATACCTTCGAAGTCCTCGCGCGCCCAGACATGGCTCAGCTGGGTGCCCCAGAGATTGGCCGCCGCGAATGCCGCGAAGCCGAGCACGACGACGACACGCGGATCGAGATGCCGGAGCAGGACGATCGAGAACGGCACCAGCACGAACATCGGCAGCGCGCCGTAGATGAACAGCAGCGCGCCCGATTGCTCCGGCCGCAGCGCGGTGACGGTGCCGAGGAAATTCGGCACCAGCGACGAATTGGACAGGCTGGTCAGCGTGTAGAGCAGGATGACGATCAGCGAGAGCCCGACATTGCGCGAGAACAGCACGTTGAAATGCGCCCAGGGCCGAGGCGCGACCATCTCGTTGATCATGAAGGCGATGATCAACAGCCCGCCCCCGATCAACAGCGCCATCACGGTGCCCGACGACAGCCAGTCCAGCCGGTTGCCCTGATCGAGGCCGGCATAGACCATCGCCACGCCGGCGCCGAGCAGCAGCATGCCACCCCAATCGGCATGATGCAGCAGGTCGCGATTGACCGGCTCGTTCGGGGTGCCGAGATAGACCATCAGGCCCATCAGCGGCGCGATCACCACGCCCTGCCAATACAGCCACTGCCAGCCGAGATGCTCGACATAGAACCCGACCAGCGAGCTCGACGAGTCCAGTGCGAAGCCGACCCGGATCGAATACATCGCGATCCCCGGCAACCACCAGCGGATCGGCAGGTTGCGCAGGATGATCATCAGCGTCGCCGGCACGAAAGTACCGAGCAGCATGCCGTGCACGATGCTGAGGGGAATCAGCAGCGCGAAGTCGTGCACGAACGGGATGACCAGCGACACCACGGCGTAGAGCAGGCTCGGGATCCCGAGCACGCGGCGCAGCCCGAACACGGTGGCGAGCCAGGCCACCGCGGGCGCCACGAAGATCTGCGAGCCGATCGCAGCCGTCGAGAGCCAGGCGCCTTCGTCGAAGGTCAGCGAGAACGCGCCACGCAGATCGGGCAGTCCGACCGAGGTCAGGCGGCTGTCGAAATTCGCCAGGAATGCGCCGAGCAGCACGGCGACGACGGCGAACAGCGGATAGCGCGCAACGTCGCCGCGCGAGACCGGGCCGCGATCGAGGTCGTCACTTTCCGCCATTGGCGGCCGCCTCGCCGGTGTTGATGCGGGTGACGACCGACATGCCGGGCAGCAGCCGCTCGAGCAATGGCTGGCCCTTGTCGAACCGGATCCGGACCGGAATCCGCTGCACCACCTTGGTGAAATTGCCGGTGGCGTTGTCGGGCGGCAGCAG